>CAZLSU010000131.1:0-6844 GCA_964562225.1 uncultured Sphingobium sp. | reverse complement strand
CTGGCTGGGCGGCATGCTCACCAACTGGAAGACGATTTCGGGTTCGATCAAGCGCCTGAAGACCCTTGAGGAAAAGCTGTCGGGCGATACCCACGGCCTGACCAAGAAGGAAGTGCTCCAGATGACGCGCGAGCGCGACAAGCTGGAACTGTCGCTGGGCGGCATCCGCGATATGGGCGGCATTCCCGACATCATGTTCGTGATCGACGCGAACAAGGAAGAACTGGCTATCAAGGAAGCCAACACGCTGGGCATCCCGGTCGTTGCGATCCTCGATTCCAACGTATCGCCCGATGGCATCGCTTTCCCGGTTCCCGCGAATGACGACGCCAGCCGCGCGATCCGCCTGTATTGCGACGCGATCGCCGCTGCCGCGACCAAGGGCAACCGGGGCGCCGTGCAGGCATCCGGGGTCGACCTGGGCGCGATGGATGAGCCGCTGGCCGAAGAGGTCGTGGCCGAAGCCTGATCCGCTTTCGCTGAATTGCAAAGTTGAACGGGTAGGGCGCGCTCTTTAGGGGACGCGCCCTCCCGCATATCTGACAGACAAAGGAAGAGAACATGGCCGAGATTACCGCTGCCGCCGTGAAAGAACTGCGCGACCGTTCGGGCGCGGGCATGATGGATTGCAAGAAGGCGCTGACCGAAGCGGGCGGCGACATCGAAGCGGCGACCGACTGGCTGCGCGCCAAGGGTCTGGCCGCCGCGCAGAAAAAGTCGAGCCGTACCGCCGCCGAAGGGCTGGTCGGCATCGCCGTCGCCGGGACCAAGGGCGTTGCCGTCGAAGTGAACAGCGAGACCGATTTCGTCGCCAAGAACGACCAGTTCCAGGATTTCGTCCGCACCGTCGCAGGCATCGCGCTGAACGAAGGCATGACGCAGGCGGACGCGCTGGCGAGCGCCGCCTATCCTTCGGGCGGCACCGTGGCCGAAAAGCTGGTCGCCAACATCGCGACCATTGGCGAGAACCAGACGCTGCGCCGCGTTGGCCAGGTCGAAGTGTCGCAGGGCCTGGTCGTGCCCTATGTCCATAATGCCGCCGCACCCGGCCTGGGCAAGATCGGCGTGCTGGTTGCGCTGGAGGGCGATGCGCCCGCCGACGTGCTGGAACCGCTGGGCAAGCAGATCGCGATGCACATCGCCGCCGCCTTCCCGTTGGCGCTGGCCGCAGGTGACATCGACCCTGCCCTGCTGGAGCGCGAACGCGCCATCGCGGCGGAAAAGGCGTCCGAGAGCGGCAAGCCCGCCGAGATCGTCGCCAAGATGGTCGATGGTTCGGTCGCCAAGTTCGCCAAGGAAAATGCGCTGCTCAGCCAGTTGTTCGTGATGGACAACAAGACCCCCGTCGCCGACGTCGTTGCCAAGGCGGCGAAGGATGCGGGCAAGTCGATCACGCTGAAGGGCTATGTCCGCTTCCAGCTTGGCGAAGGCATCGAGAAGGAAGTCAGCGACTTCGCGGCGGAGGTCGCGGCGGCGGCCGGCGTGTGAGGCTTACGTAATATTGTTATTAAAGGGGGAGCACTCGAAAGGGCGCTCCCTTTTTCTTTGGTGGGAACCCGTCCGTTCCCTCTCCCCGGCGGGGAGAGGGTTGCGCAGACTTGGCAGCTTGCTGCCTAGTCGTAGCTGGGTGAGGGGGATCAACGTGAGTTTATCGCGCAAAACCTACGGCGAACACCCTCATCCAACTTCGCCTAGTTCGCTCCGCTCACAAGGCTTCGTATCCTTCTCCCTCAAGGGAGAAGGCATATGCCTCAATGTGGATGCCACCTCATCAGCATAAGCGACCTCACCCACGCAATCCCCCTTCCCATCCCGCGCCCGCCCGCCTAATGTCCCGCCCGCTTCTCCCGCCAACTGCACGGATACCCACCCGCCCATGACACGGCCCGCCTTCAAGCGCATATTGCTGAAACTGTCGGGCGAGGTGCTGATGGGACCGGGCCAGTTCGGCATCGACCCGCAGACGGTCGACCGGGTCGCGGGCGAGATTGCAGCGGCCAAGGATGCGGGTTTCGAGATTTGCGTCGTCGTGGGCGGCGGCAATATCTTCCGCGGGCTGGCGGGCGCGGCCAAGGGGTTCGACCGGACCAGCGCCGATTATATGGGCATGCTCGCCACGGTCATGAACGCGCTGGCGGTGCAGAATGCGCTGGAAAAGATCGGTTACGACACGCGCGTCCAGTCGGCGATCCCGATGGCGTCGGTGTGCGAACCCTATATCCGTCGCAAGGCGATGCGCCATATGGAGAAGGGGCGGATCGTCATCTTCGCGGCGGGCACCGGCAATCCCTTTTTCACCACCGATACCACCGCAGCCCTGCGCGCGGCGGAAATGACCTGCGACGCGCTGTTCAAGGGCACCAGCGTCGATGGCGTCTATAATGCTGATCCCAAGCAGGTGGCGGATGCGAAGCGTTACGAAACGATCAGCTTCGATCAGGTGCTGAACGATAATCTCAAAGTCATGGATGCAAGCGCGATTGCTTTATGCCGTGAAAATCATATTCCCATCGTCGTATTCAATATCCGCGAAACCGGTAATATGGCCACCGTGCTGGCCGGACACGGTGTCGCGACGATCGTACAAAATCAGGAGAGCTGAGGCCATGGCCCAATATGACAAGTCCGACCTGGAGCGCCGTATGGCGGGTGCGGTCGAATCGCTGAAGGGCGATCTGTCCGGCCTGCGTACCGGCCGCGCGAACACCATGCTGCTCGATCCGGTGACGGTGACGGTCTATGGCGCGGCCATGCCGCTCAACCAGGTGGCGACCGTTTCTGCGCCTGAACCGCGCATGTTGTCGGTCCAGGTATGGGACAAGACCAATGTCGGCCCGGTGGACAAGGCGATCCGTTCCGCGGGGCTGGGCCTCAATCCCATCGTCGACGGGCAGACGCTGCGCCTGCCGATCCCCGACCTGACCGAGGAACGGCGCAAGGAGCTGGCCAAGCTTGCCAGCAAATATGCCGAAGCCGCGCGCATCGCGGTGCGCAATGTGCGCCGCGATGGCATGGACAATCTCAAGACGGACGAGAAGAAGGGCGAAATCAGCGAGGATGATCGCAAGCGTCGCGAAACCGAGGTCCAGAAGCTGACCGACGCGACCATCGCCGATATCGACGCGACGGCCGGGGCCAAGGAAAAGGAAATTCTCGGCCAGTGAGCCGGCAAGCGCGCCCTGTGTCTTCTCGTTCAGGCGGCAACTGACGTGGCGAGCCGGGTTCGCGCCGCGCTGCCCGACATGGCGTCCGGCCATGGCGCGCGCCATGTCGCGATCATCATGGACGGCAATGGCCGCTGGGCCAAGAAACGGCTGCTGCCGCGCATCGCCGGGCATCGCGCGGGCGTTGAGGCCGTGCGCCGGATCGCCCGCGCGGCGCAGGATCTGGGGCTGGAATGCCTGACGCTTTACGCTTTTTCGTCGGAAAACTGGAAGCGGCCCGCCGCCGAAGTCGCCGATCTGATGGGCCTGCTGCGCCGTTTCATCGAGGCTGACCTTGACGAATTCCATGCCAATGGCGTGCGGCTCAGGATCATCGGCAATTACCGCGCGCTCGAACCTTCGCTCGTCGCGCTGATCGACGGCGCGGTTGCGCGTACTGCGTCGAACAGCGGGCCGGTGATCGCCATCGCGCTCAACTATGGCGCGCAGGACGAATTGGTGCGCGCCGTGCAGGCGCTGGCGAACCGCGCGGCGAGCGGCGAGATCGATCCCGCGACCATCGACATCGCACAGGTCGAAGCGGAACTGGATACGGCTGCGCTGCCCCCGCTCGACCTTTTGATCCGCACCTCGGGCGAATTGCGCCTCAGCAATTTCATGCTGTGGCAGGCGGCCTATGCCGAACTCTATTTCACCGACACGCTGTGGCCCGATTTCGACGGCGAGGCGCTGGCCAGGGCGCTGGCGGCGTTCAAGCTGCGGGACCGCCGCTTCGGCGGTTTGTAAGCGCATGACCGGCGAATTGCGTCTTCGCGTCGCCGCCGGAATCGCGATGCTGCTGGTTGCGGTCGGCGCGTTGCTGGCGGGCGGCATATTATTCTGGCTGTTGCTGGTAGTGGCGGGCGTATTGATGCAGGGCGAATGGGCACGGTTGGTCGGTGCGGCCTTCCAGCATCGGCGGGTGTCGATGTTCGCCATATCGGTGCCGCTGGCGATCCTGTGCCCGCTGGCTGCGGGGGTGTCGTGGGTGGCGCTCGGCCTTGTGATGGCGGCCTTTTTCTTCACCGCGATCGTTACCCGATCACTGCCGCTGGCGCTAGGCATCCTCTATGTCTGCGCGCCGATTGCGGCATTGCTGTTCCTGCGTGGGCAGATGCCCAATATGGTGGGGCTGTTGCTGGCTTTCTGGGCGCTCGGTCTGGTGTGGGCGACCGATATCGGTGCGTTTTTCGCGGGCCGGTCGATCGGCGGTCCAAAGCTCGCGCCGCGCGTCAGTCCGTCCAAGACCTGGTCGGGGCTGGGCGGCGGCGTGGTGGCGGCGCTGCTGCTCGGCTATGCGCTGCACCAGATGGCGGGCCTGCCTGCGCAATTGGCGGCGGCCAGCGGCCTGCTGGCGGTGGCGGCGCAACTGGGCGACCTGCTCGAAAGCGGTATGAAGCGGCGCGCGGGGGTCAAGGATAGCGGGTCGCTATTACCCGGCCATGGCGGGGTGATGGACCGGCTGGACGGGGTGGTAACCGCCGCGCCCCTGGCCGCGCTGCTCTATCTGGCGTTGGGAACGGCATCATGACCCGGCGCATTTCCATCTTCGGCGCGACCGGATCGGTGGGCATGTCCACGCTCGATCTGGTCGGGCGCGACGCCGATCGCTATGACGTCGTTGCGCTGACCGCCAATAGCGACGTTCCCGCCCTCGCCGCCGCCGCCCGCCAGCATCGCGCAAAGCACGCCGTCATCGCCGACGAAACCCTCTATGCCGCGCTGAAAGACGCGCTCGCCGGATCGGGCATCGAAGCCGCCGCCGGGGAAGCCGCGCTGGTCGAAGCGGCGCGGGCCGGGGCGGACTGGACGATGGCGGCGATCGTCGGCTGCGCGGGCCTAGCCCCCACCATCGCCGCGCTGCGCGAGGGCGGCACGGTCGCACTGGCCAACAAGGAATCGCTGGTATCGGCCGGCGCGCTGATGATGGACACGGCAAAGGCGGCGGGCGCGACGCTGCTGCCGGTGGACAGCGAGCATAACGCCATCTTCCAATGCCTGGCGGGCAGCGACATTGCGGAGGTCGAGCGCATCACCCTGACCGCCAGCGGTGGCCCGTTCCGCACCCGCAGCCGCGCCGAGATGGCGGCGATCACCCCGGAACAGGCGGTCGCGCACCCCAACTGGTCGATGGGCGCGAAGATCAGCGTCGACAGCGCCACGATGATGAACAAGGGGCTGGAACTGATCGAGGCGGCACATCTGTTCCCGGTCGGGCTGGAGCGGATCGAGATATTGGTCCATCCCCAGTCCGTCATCCATTCGATGGTCGAATATTGCGACCGATCGACGCTGGCGCAATTGGGATCGCCCGACATGCGCATCCCGATCGCCCATGCGCTCGCCTGGCCCGCGCGGATCGCCACGCCCTGCCTGCCGCTTGACCTGGTGCGGATCGGACGGCTGGATTTCGAGGCACCCGATCCCGATCGCTTCCCCGCCCTGCGCATCACACGCGACGCGGCGCGCGCCGGGGGGGCAACGCCCGCCATCCTGAACGCGGCCAATGAAATCGCGGTCGCCGCTTTCCTGGCGCGACGGATCGGCTTCCTTGATATCGCCATGATTGTGGAGGAAGTTCTGACCCGCTATACCGCGCCGGTTCCCGTGCGGATCGAGGATGTCCTGGAGGCGGATGGGGCAGCGCGCGCCAAAGCTCGGGAGTTTATGGAAAGAATGGCCGCTTGATCAACAATCCCGGTTTCCTGCTGACTATACTGGCCTTCGTCGCGGTCATCGGCCCGCTCGTGTTCGTGCATGAGCTGGGCCATTATCTGGTCGGCCGCTGGTGCGGGGTGAAGGCGGAGGCTTTTTCGATCGGTTTCGGCCCGGAAATCGCCGCCTGGGTTGACAGGCGCGGCACCCGCTGGCGCATCGGCGCGCTGCCGCTGGGTGGCTATGTCAAGTTCAAGGGCGATATGAACGCGGCCAGCCAGACCGACCCGGCCTGGCTCACCATGTCGGCGGCGGACCGGGCGGAGAGCTTCCCTGCCAAGCCGCTGTGGCAGCGCGCGGCGATCGTCGCGGCAGGCCCGGCGATCAATTTCCTGTTCGCGATCCTGATTTTGGGCGGCTTTGCGGTCCTGTACGGCGAGAGCCGCACCCTGCCCGTCGCGGGCATCGTCCAGCCGGGCAGCGCGGCGCAGGCGGCGGGCATCAAGGTGGGCGACCGCATCGTCTCCTTCAACGGACGGGCGATGGACACTTACGCCGACATGGTGATGTACACCCGCATCCGGCCTAACGAGGCGGTCGATGTGGTGATCGACCGTGCCGGGCGCCAGTTCAAGATCGAGGCGAAGATCGCGGCGATCGAGGAAGATGACGGCTTTGGCCATAAATTCCGCATCGGCCGCCTTGGCATCGGTCCCGGCAAGCCGGTGGTCGAACCCGTGCCGCTGTGGCGCGCGCCTGCGGTAGCGGTGGATCGGGTCGGCGACATTCTTCAGACCATGGTGGAAACGCTGGGTCAGGTGATCAGCGGCGGTCGGTCTGTCAAGGAATTGGGCGGTCCACTCAAGATCGCCGAAGTCTCCGGTCAGGCCGCGTCGCTGGGCATCGAATCTTTCGTGTTCTTCATGGCGCTCATCTCGATTAACTTGGGGTTCATCAACTTGTTGCCAATCCCGATGCTGGATGGC
>CAZLSU010000130.1:0-6941 GCA_964562225.1 uncultured Sphingobium sp. | reverse complement strand
GCCCGTCATCAGGGGCATGTCGCCCATATAGACGTCCTGCTCCTTGATATCGAGGACCGAGCGGCTCTCGGTATCCTGGTCGACTTCAAATACGATCAGGCGCAGGGTGACGCGCATCGGCGCGGCGTAGGTGATGCCGCGCTGGCGGCATTCCTCGGTGTCGTATTTCGGATCTTCCAACTCGTAATGGACGAAATCCATTTCGGCGGTGCCCGCGAAATCGCGGATCGGGAAAACGCTGCGCAGCGTCTTTTCCAGGCCCGACACATAGCCGGTCTTGGGGTCGGAGCGCAGGAATTGTTCGTAGCTCTCGCGCTGCACCTCGATGAGGTTGGGCATCTGCACGACTTCGTGGATGTCGCCGAACACCTTGCGGATGCGCTTCTTAGCGCCCGTCGTGTTGATTGCGGTGGGAGCTGCCTTGGTCGCCATGCGTGTTCCTGCCTTTTTTCGTCGCACTATTTTCGCATCGCAGCGAAAATTCAGCCGATTCGCGGGCATCAATCCCACGAAAAAAAGTGCGGGTCGGGGCTGTCCGAACCGCACTGCCAGCGTCTGAGGAAACCGCCGGATCGTCCTATTCCCGCCAAAAACCGTGAGCAAAGCGGCCATGACACCCGGACGACCGGGGCGCGGACCGCCCTGCCCATGGGACAGCGCAGACCGGCTTGTTGGAGCGGCATATAGAGCCTGTGTTGGATTTTGTGAAGGGGCGTTTCGCGCCGATCGGCCATATTGACGTAAACGTAAACGTCAATTACAGGACCGGCATGGATCAACGTACCAGCATCGCGGGCATCGAAATGCCCGACCATCGCGAACGCGACAGCTACACCATATCGGACCTCAGCGAGGAATTCGACGTTACGGCGCGCGCGCTTCGCTTCTACGAGGATGAGGGGCTGATAGCGCCGCAGCGGCAGGGCCTGTCACGCATCTATTCGCGCCGCGACCGCGCCCGCCTCGCCTGGATTTTACGCGGCAAGCGGGTGGGTTTCAGCCTGACCGACATTCGCGAGATGATCGACCTTTACGACGCTGACGAGGCGCATGAGGCGCAGCGGCGTGTCACGATCGACAAGTGCCGGGCACGCATCGCCCTGCTGACACGGCAGAAGGACGACATAGACGCCGCGATCAGCGAACTGGCCAATTTCGTCGCATCCATCGAGCAATAACGCCGCCCACGCATCCTACGCATACATACCATCCTACCCATAAAAAAACGCACCGGAGAAGATCATGCCCAGCTACACCGCCCCCGTCCGCGAGACGCGCTTCGTGCTCGACCATGTCCTTGGCCTTGACCGTTATGCCAACCTGCCGGGCTTTGCGGCGGTGACGCCCGATCTGGTGGAAGCGATCCTGACAGAGGGTGGCCGTTTCGCGCAGGAAGTGCTGTTTCCGCTGAACGCGGTCGGTGACCAGCAGGGCTGCACCCGCAACGCCGATGGCAGCGTGACCACACCGGACGGCTTTAAGGGTGCGTTCGACCAATATGTTGAGGGCGGCTGGACGACCCTGCACGCGCCGGAGGAATTTGGCGGCCAGGGCCTGCCATCGGTGGTCGCGACGGCGGTCGGCGAATATGTGCTGTCGGCCAATCATAGTTTTGAAATGTATCATGGTCTCACCAGCGGCGCGGTGTCGGCGCTGCTGGTCAAGGCCAGCGATGAGCTAAAGGCGCGCTATGTGCCCAACATGGTGTCGGGCAAATGGACCGGCACGATGAACCTGACCGAGCCGCACGCGGGAACCGACCTTGGCCTCATCAAGTCCAAGGCGCTGCCTCAGGCGGACGGCACCTATGCGATCACCGGCACCAAGATTTTCATTTCGTCGGGCGAACATGACCTGGCTGAGAATATCATCCACCTCGTCCTCGCCAAGACGCCCGGCGCACCCGAAGGCAGCAAGGGCATATCCCTGTTCGTCGTGCCCAAATTCATCGTGAACGATGACGGATCGCTTGGCGCGCGCAACCCCGTGTCGTGCGGCGCACTGGAACATAAAATGGGCATCCACGGCAACGCGACCTGCGTCATGAATTATGACGGCGCGACCGGCTGGCTGGTGGGCGAGGAGAATAAGGGCCTCGCCGCCATGTTCATCATGATGAACAACGCCCGGCTATGGGTGGGCATGCAGGGGCTGGGCCAGGCGGAAATCGCCTATCAGAACGCCGTCCTCTACGCCCATGACCGGCGGCAGGGCCGTTCGCTTACCGGTCCCAAGGATGTCGAACAGAGCGCCGACACGCTGTTCGTCCATGCCGACGTGCGCCGCATGCTGATGGAGGGCAAGGCACTGACCGAGGGTCTGCGCGCGCTGATCCTGTGGGGTTCGCTTCAGGCCGACCTTGCCGACAAGGCCGCAACGCAGGAAGATCGCGATGCCGCGAACGACCTCATTTCGCTGCTGACCCCGGTGATCAAGGGCTATGGCACCGACAAGGGTTTCGACGTCGCCGTCGCGGCGCAACAGGTGTTCGGCGGCCATGGCTATATCCGCGAAAATGGCGTCGAACAATATGTCCGCGACGCCCGCATCGCTCAGATTTACGAGGGCACTAACGGCGTGCAGGCGATGGATCTGGTCGGCCGCAAGCTGGCGCAGAATGGCGGGCGTGCGCTTCAGGCGTTCCTCAAGATCGTCGCCACCGAAGTGGCCGACGCCAAGGGGAATGACAATCTCGCCGACTTTGCGCAAGCGCTGGAAAAGGCCAGCGGCCAGTTGCAGGCCGCGACCATGTGGCTGATGCAGAACGCCATGAAGAATCCCGACAATGCCGGGGCAGGTGCACACAGCTATATGCACATCATGGGCATCGTCGCGACGGGGCTGATGTGGCTGCGCATGGCGAAAGCTGCGAGCGACCTGATCGCCGCCGGGGAAGGCGACACCAAATATCTGGAAGCCAAGCTGATCACCGCGCGCTTCTACGCCGAACGGATCATGCCCGACGCGGGCGCGCTCCGCCGCAAGATCGAAGGCGGCGCCGAAAGCCTGATGGCGCTCGACCCGGAGATGTTCCTGGCGGCCTGACCCTTGCCATGCCGTTCCCCGGTGCAGGCCGGGGAACGGCCATTTCGACATAGTCCAGCCATCGTCCGCCCAACAATAGTTAGCCCTCACCCGCCATTGCCCTGCCCTCCCCGCTACGGCTAAGGAGGCGGCGATGAACACCCTCCGCACCGATCTCCACCCGCTGCGCTACAGCGATTTCCGCGCCTACCTGGGCGGACGGCTGTGCGCGGTGCTCGCGCAATATTCGATGATGATCGTGCTCGGCTGGCAGGCTTATAATATCGCCCGCGATACGATGAGTCCGTCTGCCGCCGCAGTGCAGCTTGGCCTTATCGGGCTGGCGCAGTTCGTGCCGCTATTCTTTTTGACGCCGATCACCGGCTGGGTCGCCGATCATTTCGACCGGCTGGTCATCGCCCGGCTTACGTTGACGCTGATGGTCGGGGCGTCCGGCCTGCTGGCCTTTGCAACCTGGGAAGGTTGGGTCAATGTGCCGCTGATCCTGCTGATCGCGGTGCTGACGGGCATTTCGCGCGCCTTTAACGGCCCCGCCTACAGCGCGCTTGCGCCCAATCTGGTACCCCGCGAAATCTTGCCCAAGGCGATCGCCATGGCCAGCGTCTTCTGGCAATTGGGGTCCATCGTCGGCCCGGCGCTGGGCGGCTATGCGTTCGCGATCGAACCCTGGGGCGCCTATGCCCTGGCTACCATCCTCTATGCCGTGGCATTGATCAGCATGTTCCTGATCGGCCCCGTGCCGCAGGCCGCGCGCGACACGACCCGCCACCCTTTCCGCCAGATGATCGACGGCTTCACCTATGTGCGCGGCAACCGGCTTGTGCTGGCGACGATCACGCTGGATCTGTTCGCGGTGCTGTTGGCGGGGGCGACCGCGCTGCTGCCCATCTATGCGCGCGACATCCTGCATGTCGGATCGCGCGGGCTTGGCCACCTTGCCTCAGCTCCAGGCATAGGGGCCGGTCTCACCGCGCTCTGGTTCTCGTTCCGCCCGCTGCGCGACGAGGTGGGCCTGAAAATGCTCGGCGCGGTGATCCTGTTCGGGCTGGCGACGATCGCCTTCGGGCTGACCGCCTTCGCGCCGACCAACATCGCCATGGAAATCGCGATCGTCTCGCTCATCGTCCTTGGTTTTGCCGACATGGTCTCGGTCTTCATCCGCCAGTCGCTGATCCAGCTCTACACGCCCGACGCGATGCGCGGCCGGGTGTCCAGCCTGTCGCAACTGACCATTTCCGCCTCCAACGAACTGGGGGAGGCCGAATCCGGCTTTCTGGCCGCCGCGGTCGGCCCGGTTGCCGCTGTCATCGGCGGGGGTATCGGTGCTATCGTCATCACCATCCTCTGGGCGCGGCTCTTCCCCGAATTGCGCCTTGCACGCAGCTTCGACCCACCCGACATTGGGCACGCGGACGTCATACAGGAGAAAACCCTATGAAAGCCTCCAGCATCCTCGATACCATTGGCCAGACGCCCCATGTGCGCGTGAACAAATTGTTCGGCGACGCAGAAGTCTGGATCAAGTCGGAACGGTCCAACCCCGGCGGTTCGATCAAGGATCGCATCGCCCTCGCCATGATAGAGGCGGCGGAAAAGTCCGGCGACCTCAAACCGGGCGGCACCATCATAGAGCCGACATCGGGCAATACCGGCGTCGGCCTTGCCATGGTCGCGGCGGTCAAGGGTTATAAGCTGATCCTGGTCATGCCCGAAAGCATGTCGATCGAGCGTCGCCGCCTGATGCTGGCCTATGGCGCGTCCTTCGACCTCACCCCCCGCGAAAAGGGCATGAAGGGCGCGATCGAGCGCGGGCTGGAACTGATCGCGCAGACCCCCAATAGCTGGATGCCGCAACAGTTCGAGAACCCCGCCAATATAGACATCCATGTCCGCACCACCGCGCAGGAAATCCTGGCCGATTTCGCCGATACGCCGATCGACGCGCTGATCACGGGCGTGGGCACCGGCGGCCATATCACCGGCACGGCGCAGGCGCTCAAAACGGTATGGCCGAACCTGAAAATCTATGCGGTCGAACCGACCCTGTCGCCGGTGATCAGCGGCGGCCAGCCTGGTCCCCATCCCATCCAGGGCATCGGCGCGGGTTTCATTCCCGCCAACCTCCATACCCAGTTGCTCGACGGCGTGATCCAGGTCGATCCGGCCGATGCGAAGGACTATGCCCGTCGCTCCGCGTCGGAAGAAGGCATGCTGGTCGGCATCTCGTCCGGCGCGACGCTCGCCGCGATCGCGCAGAAGCTCAAGGAACTGCCCGCCGGATCGCGGGTGCTGGGCTTCAACTATGATACCGGCGAACGCTATCTGTCGGTACCGGACTTCCTGCCCGAATGACGTTGCGCTGATCCATGACGGGCAAAAGCGTGTCCAGCGGACCATCACCGATGGTCTGGCTTTTATGGCTGGCGATCTTCGTCGGCCTGCCCGCGCTGGTCGCCGGGTATGAAGGCGGTGTCCGGCCACAGGGCGCGACCGCCCTCTTGCCCCTCGTTCGCGCGGGCAAGATACGCAGCATAACCCCGCCGGTCGAACCGGTGCAGGTCTATGCGCTGGAGCGGGAGGACGCGCGGACGCTGAATGCCGCCGTTCCCTTTTCGCGCCTGCCCAATCCGGCGGCGCGGCCCTATCTGTTCGCGGGGTCGCAGGTCGATCTCGCCCGCGCCACAGATTGCCTCGCCGCCGCCCAGATTTACGAGGCAGGCGACGACGCCGTCGGCGAACGCGCCGTCGCGCAGGTCGTGCTCAACCGGGTGCGTCACCCCGCCTTCCCCAAGACCGTGTGCGGCGTCGTCTTCCAGGGGCAGGAACGCCGGACCGGTTGCCAGTTCACCTTCTCCTGCGATGGCGCACTCGCCCGCACGCCCTCGGCCGCCGCCTGGGAACGGGCGCGCACGATCGCGCGGGAGATGCTGGCGGGCAAGGTCTATGCACCGGTCGGCTATGCGACCCATTATCATACCGACTGGGTCGTGCCCTATTGGAGCCAGAGCCTCACCAAGATCGCCGCCGTCGATACCCATCTCTTCTTCCGCTGGCAGGGCTGGTGGGGCACGCCGGGCGCGTTCCGGCGGTCGGGCGAAGCAGGCGAACCCCTGATCGGCCGGATCGCGCGTTTTTCGCTGGCCCATGCAGGCGCCCCGGACGCGCTTATGACGGGTGCCGCGCCGTTTGCAGCGCTCCCGTCCGGGGCCGCGATGCTTGCCGCCCGGCCGATGCAGGCGATCGACCAGACATCGGTCGGCCGCAATTTCAGCGTCGGCCGACTGATCGCGATCGGTCCCGGCGCAGAGACATTTCTTCTGGAACTGGGCAAGGGGCCGACCCCGGACGACTGGCCCCAACTGGCGCAGACCTTTTGCGCCGGGCGCGCCCAGTGCCGCATCATGGCCTGGTCCGACGGAGCCGCGCCTGTCGGCTTCCCGCTGTCGAGCGCACAGATTGAAGCGATGGCCTTCGCCTATATTCATAATGCGCAAAGCGGGTTGCAGCGCGCGCTGTGGAATTGCACGCTTTATCCTCGGCCGGTCAAACGCGAATGTATGCGCGTCCGCGATCCCGCCAATGCGCCGCCGCCCGTCGCATCGACCCGGCAAGCCAACCCGGCAACACCCATTCCCATGCTGAACGGCGTGCGCCGCAAGGACCGTTTTGAAACGGTGAAGATCGCGCCGCCGATGCCGCCGCGCCCCGCTTCCCCACCGCCCGCTACGAACTGATCCCGCCCACCGATTTCTCGTCACAACAGACTTGACCGCCACGTCTCCCGCGCCTATTTGCGCGCTTCCGGTCGCCCGTCAGGGTGGCCCGATGCCCGATCCTCTAACGGTAAGAGAGCGGACTCTGACTCCGTCAATCAAGGTTCGAATCCTTGTCGGGCA
>CAZLSU010000129.1:0-6986 GCA_964562225.1 uncultured Sphingobium sp. | reverse complement strand
CGGCGCATTTATGCGCGGCGCGCCGCCAGTCGCGCGGGGCGACGACATAGCCCTGCCGTGTCAGTTCCGACTTGAGCGCCGTATCGTAGAGATAGCAGCCTACGGTGATGTCGGCCTCGCCCCCGGTGGTGCGCACGAAGCCCTGCACCAGCGCCTGATACGCGCTCCATTTCTCGAACTGGGGAAAGGTCACTTCGGCGCTGGCGACCGCAGGCAGGCCGACCGGGCCGCTCGGCTCGAACAGCCCGGAGCCTTGAAGGTCCGAAGATATGACCTCGGCGATCTTGCGGCCCAGTTCGGATGCGGTGCCCGCCGGTGTGGTCGCTTCCTGCTGCGCGGGCATGGATGGCACCGCGATCTTGAGCTTGTCGCTCGCGCTGTCGTCCGTCACGTCGACTGCCAGTTGGGCCATGGCCGGCTGGACCAGCGCGAGCAGCCCGCCCGCGATCAGCATCGAGATGCGCTTCATGGAGGTCATTGGGAAAGCCTTCTGTCAAAACCGAGTTCGAGATCTTTCCACTGCTCGTAAAATTGCGAGGGCAGTTGGAATGGCGACGCCAGCCGGACGGCCTTGATAGCCTGTTCGGCGTGCAGCCGCGACTGCGACTTGTTGCTGGGCGTGACGCCGGTCTGATCGACGATCTGCGGGGTGCCGACGACCGATCCGTCCTTCGATAGCTGGACACGCAATATCGTCCGCAGCGTATCCGCATCCGCGCCGGTCGGTGCCTTCCAGTGCGGCTTCAACTGGCGGCGAATTTCCGCGTCGAGCGCCGATTTCTGGGCCGGACCCATCGCGGCGGCAGGCGGCGGCGCGGGTTTGCGCGGCGCGTCCGCTTCGGAATCGATGCCCTTGAGGAAATCCTTGCCCAGCAGCGAGCCTTTGGGCTTTTCGGCCTTGCCCGCGCCGGACGCGCGCGCCGGGGCGTTGGTTTTCGGCTTTGCCGTCGCTTTGCTGCTGGTCGATGGCGCTGCCGCCGCAGGCTTGGGCTTTTGCGGCGCTGCCTTTGCCTTGGGCGCAGGGGCGGGCTTATCCGGGGCGGGCTTGGGCTTTGGCGCCGCCTTGGGCACGTCCTTTTTGGGCGGCGCAGGCTTGGGTTGCGGCGCTGTCTTTGGAGCGGGCTTTGCGGGCGGCAGGGGCTTGGGTTTGGGAGGGGCGGGCGTCGGGACCGGCGCGGGTTCAGGCTCGCGCGCGGGCGCGGCATCCTCGGTCGGACCTTTCTCCGGCGCGACGCTGGGTGGCGGTGGCTCGGTCGAAATGCGCGGGGCCATGGACTTCAGCGCCACCTCGTCCACCAGGCTGACGTCCATCGGCGGAGAATTGAGCTTGAGCGGATTGGGCGTGCTCAGGAATCCGGCCGACAATAGGCCGAACAGCAGCACATGCCCCGCCGTCGCGATGCCCAGACCATATTTTTCCGCGCGCTCCATCAGTGATTGAACCTATGGCCGCTATTGTGAACTGTCGCTGACGGCATCGGAACCGCCTTCGGCCCCGGTGCTGACCAGAGCGACCTTGTTCAGGCCCGCGCGGTTGAGTTCGCCCATCACCCGCATCACCCGGCCATAGTCGAGCGCGGTGTCCGCGCGCAGGAATATCTGCGGCGGCTCGGGCTGACCTGCACTGGCCGCCTGGATTTCCGCCAGCCGGGCGGGCAGGTCGGCCTGGCTGATCTCGGTCTCGTCGATGAAGACGGCGCCGTCGCGGTCGATCGACACCACGGTCGGCTTCTGATCCGCGTCCAGCCCTTTGGCGCGGGTTTCGGGCAGCTTGACCGGCACGCCCGTGATCAGCAGCGGGGCGGTGACCATGAAGATGATCAGCAGCACCAGCATGACATCGACCAGCGGCGTCACGTTGATATCCGCCATCGGCGCACGCCCGCGCCCCCGGCGACCGGACGGAGGACCGGACATGGCCATTAGCGGGTGCCCTCCGACCTAAATCCAAACCCCACACCCGTTCGGTTCGAGCTTGTCGAGAACGGCGCGCAGAGTTCTCGACAAGCTCGAACCGAACGGGTGTGGGTGTGCTGGAGGGTCACCGCTGGCTCTCCAGTTCGCGGCTCAGTGTCGCGTAAAAGCCGTCGGCAAAGCGCGACAGCCGCGATTCCAGCCGGTTGATGCCGTGGCTGAACCGGTTGTAGGCGATCACCGCCGGGATCGCGGCGAACAGGCCGATCGCGGTGGCGAACAGCGCCTCGGCGATGCCCGGCGCGACGACCGCCAGGCTGCTATTCTGCTCCGCGGCGATCGCGGTGAAGGCGCGCATGATGCCCCACACCGTGCCGAACAGCCCGACGAACGGCGCGACCGAACCGATCGTCGCCAATATGTTCAGCCGGTCCGACAGCCGGTCGACCTCGAAGGCGATGGCGCTGCTCATCGCGGTCGACAGCCGGTCGCGTGTGCCGTCGCGATCCACCATCTTCGACGCGGTGGAGCGCCGCCATTCGGTGACGCCAGCCGCCATCACCTTGGCCGCGGGCAGATCGCCCTTGCCGCGCGCCTCGTAGAAACGATCAATGTCCTCCGCTTTCCAGAATTCCTGCTCGAACGTCGCGCTGCCCTTGCCCGCGCGGCGCAGCGACACGCTGAACCCGATGATGATCGCCCAGGTCCAGATGCTGGCGAGCAACAGGCCCGCCATGACGATCTTGACGACGATGTCGGCCTGAAGGAACAGCGCCAGCGGCGAAATGGTGGCGGCCTGGGCCGCGGCGTCGATCGCGGGGATGGACAGGTTCATGAGTGGAAATCTTTCCCTTGGGCAAGCGAAGTGAATTTGGCGACCCAGGCTTTGGGCTGCCGTTGCGGGCGGCCCTGGGGTGTCAGCCAGGCGGCGGTGACGTCCGCGTCGGTCAATATTTCGTCGCCGCGCATGACGCTCTGATGAATGGAGCAGGTCGCCGCACCCACGGCGGTCACATGGCTGCGTACCATCAGGTCGTCGTCCAGTCGCGCCGGGCGTCTATAGGCGATCCGCACGTCGGCGACCGCATAAACGCCCGCGCCTTCTTCATGCTGCCCGCGCTGGTCGATCCCGGCCAGCCGCAGCATGTCGGAGCGTGCGCGCTCCATATAACGCAGATAATTGGCGTGATAAACGAGGCCAGACAGGTCGGTATCCTCGAAATAGACGCGCAACGGGAAGTAATGCACGGCGGCGATGAAACGTCCTGTTGCCGCCACGGGCAGGTCGGTAACGGGCATGGTTCGTCTTTAACCATGATGCAGGGGCGGCGCAAAGCCGTAAAATTGCAAGCGTGAAACCATCCGTCCCCGCGGCAGGCACACCCTATCCAAATTCCTACTGTCCGCCGCTGGTGCGGGGGGCTAGGAATGGCGCGAATATTGGCGAGCAGGAGAATGGGCAAATGGTGGAAATCGTGACGATAGGGGTGATTGGTGCCGGGATGATGGGGGCCGGCATCGCGCAGGTCGCGGCGCAGGCGGGCTATGACGTGATTCTGTCCGACATTGATCTGCCACGCGCGCAAAAGGGCCGCGACGGCATCATCCGCCAACTCGCACGGGCGGTGGAGAAGGGCAAGCTTGCCCAGTTCGACGCCGATGCCGCGATAGCACGGATCACGCCGAGTGGGGAAATCGCGCCGCTCGCCGACGCACAACTGGTGATAGAGGCCGCGACCGAGCGTGAGGATATCAAGCGGACGATTTTCGGCAATGTCGGGCCGCTGCTTAAGTCGGATGCGATCCTGGCGTCGAACACATCCTCGATCCCGATCACGCGCCTCGCGCAGTCCGCGCCCGATGCCAGCCGCTTCGTCGGCGTCCATTTCTTCAACCCCGTGCCCGTCATGGGTCTGGTCGAGGTGATCCGGGGCCTGGCGACCGCGCCCGAGACGGTTGCCGCGATCGAAGGCTTTGCCCAGCGGATCGGCAAGCAGGTCGTAAACGCCTTCGATTCGCCCGGTTTCCTGGTGAACCGCATCCTGGTGCCGATGATCAACGAAGCGATCTTCGTGTTGAGCGAGGGGATTGGCGGCGTTGTCGATATCGACATGGGCATGAAATTGGGCTGCAATCACCCGATGGGACCGCTGACGCTCGCCGATTTCGTCGGGCTGGATACGCTGCTGGAAATCTGCAAGGTGCTCCAGAGCACCACGGGCGACCCCAAATTCCGTCCCGCTCCGCTGCTCGTCAAATATGTCGAGGCGGGCTGGTATGGCCGCAAGACCGGCAAGGGCTTTTACGACTATTCGGGCGCGGAACCGGTGCCGACGCGCTGATCCAGGGCGGGGGACGCAAATCCGGCGGGTTCGGCCCAGTCTGGATGGACAAAGGCCATCGCCTTGAACAGCGTCCCCATCTGGTCCGCGTCGGTCAGCCGCGCCCGCGCCGCCTCCAGCGCCGGTGCCTGATCCGGCCGGACCTTGCCAAGCTGGTCCGCGCGCACGTCTATGCCCAGTTCGCGCAGGAAATCGCCCTGGCCGACCGGTCCCAGCACGCGCAGCCCGGCATGGCGCGCCATATTACCGATGACGGTGAAATCGACATGGGCGGTCAGGTCGCACTCGCCCGGATCGCGGAACGGATCGGTAAAGCTGTGCGCCCGCACGGCCTGCACCGTGTCGCCGATCGCCGGGCCTTCATAGCCATAATCGATGATGATCGCGCCGCCACCCTGCCTGGCGATGCGGCTGGCCAGCGCCAGCGCGACGGTCGCTCCGGCCGGGGGTGTCTCGATGATCGAACCTGCAGGGGCGGTCGCGGCGATCGGCGGCAGGCCCGATGTTACCGGGCGATAGCCGGGCATCGGCAGGAAGTGGATGCCGTCATTCCCCTCACGACGGATCACCACCCGCTCGCGCCACTCGTCGCCGGTCTTGACCAGTTGGCGGATGGGCAGGGCATCGAAAAATTCGTTGGCGACCACAAGCAGCGGCCCTTCGTCGGGCAGGCTGTCCAGATCGTCATGATGGGTGGCGTGCGGCAGCAGCGCGCGCTGGCGTTCGCGCAGCACCGGACTGGTCTCGACAAAATGGACGCGCGGGGCTAGCGCCGCCCCTTCCATCGCGCGCAGGGCATCGGCGGCCAGCGTGCCCCGGCCCGGTCCCAGCTCGACATAGAGGGGGTTTGGCCGCCGCCCCGACCGCATCCATATATCGGCCAGCGCCAGCCCCACCAGTTCGCCGAACATCTGGCTGATTTCGGGCGCGGTCGTGAAATCGCCGCCGGTGCCCAGCGGATCGCGGCTGCCATAATAATGGCCGTTCGCCTCCGCCATATAATGGGCGATGGATATCGGGCCGCCGGAATCGATCTGGCGCGCGAGCCGCTGCGCCAGGGTCAGCGGCGCGTCAGCCGACACTCGCCGCGCCCGCGACAGGCTCCACGCGCAGGCGGCGGCGCTTGGCGGTGGCGATCAGGTACAGGCCGCCCAGAATCATCGGCACGCACAGCCACTGGCCCATGTGCAGCCCGGTGCGCGCGGCGAATTCCATGAGCTGCGAATCAGCCTCGCGTACATATTCGATGCCGAAACGGAAGCTGCCGTAGAAGAACAGGAACAGGCCCACCAGCTTGCCCGGTTCGTAGCGCGCCCTGGTCTTCCAGAAGGCGAAAGCAAGGATGGCGAACAGGACCAACCCCTCCAGCAAGGCTTCGTAAAGCTGGCTGGGATGCCGCGCGAACGGCCCGCCGGTCGGAAAGACGATCCCCCACGGCACATCCGTCTCCTTGCCCCATAATTCGCCGTTCACGAAATTGGCGAGCCGTCCGAAGAACAGCCCGAAGGGCACGACGCAGGCGACATAATCATGCACCCGCAGCCAGTGCAGCCCTTCCTTGCGCGCCAGATAAAGGATGCCGAGTGATACGCCGATCACCCCGCCATGGAAGGACATGCCGCCATTCCACAGCTTGAGGATATCGAGCGGATTGGCGAGTATTTCGGGCTGGTAGAAGATCACATAGGCGAGGCGGCCGCCGATGATGATGCCCAGCGTCGCGTAAAAGATCATGTCGTCGGCATGCCGCCGCGCCATCGGCGATCCGGGCTGCGAAACCAGCTTCAGCAGATACCAGTAACCCACCATGATCCCGGCGAGATAGGCCAGGCTGTACCATTTGAGCGTGAAGAAGCCGAGGTCGAGCGCGACCGGGCCAAGCCCCAGATCCTTGAACTGGATGGCGCCAGAGGCGGCGGTGGCGATGTCCAGGATCAAGGCAATTCCCCGTAAATTTGCGCCTGCATAGAGAAGTTGACCGGCAAACCCAAGCGGGTTCAGCGGATGCCCGCACTCTTGCGCACCCCCGCCTTGCCGCGCCGGGCGAGTTCCGCCTTCAGCGCTTCGGGGCGGGGCGCCACCAGGAAACCGAAGCTGACATTGCCTGCCTTGGTCTCGACGACATGGTGCAGCCGGTGCGCCTGGACGATGCGCTTCATATAGGGTGAGCGCGCGACATAGCGGTTGCGCAGCCGCTGGTGGACGATGATGTCGTGAAAGCCCAGATAGATCGCGCCATAGGCGGCGATGCCCGCACCGACCGCCGTCGCCCAGTCGCCCCAGCCAAGCTGCACACCGCCCAGCAGCAGCGCGATGGAGGGGGCGGCGAAGATCACGAAATAAAGGTCGTTCGCCTCCCACAAGCCGATGCGCGCGCGATGGTGGCTGGCATGCAGGAACCAGCCCGGCCCGTGCATGACCCAGCGGTGCATGACATAGGCGAACCCCTCCATCGCGGCGACCGTGGCGAGGAAAAGGAGGATGAGGAGCGGGGCGGGCATGGCGGGTATATAAGCGCGTCGACCCCGTTTAGAAACATCCGTTCGTCCTGAGTAGCCATTGAGCTTGTCGAAATGGCGTATCGGAGGATTACGCGCGAGGTGCGATCCTTCGATACGGGTCTTCGACTTCGCTCAGCCCCTACTCAGGATGAACGGCGGATGTGCGTTAAACCAGCCGGCTCTGCTTGACCGCCGCTTCGATGAAGCTGGCGAACAGCGGGTGCGGGTC
>CAZLSU010000128.1:0-7161 GCA_964562225.1 uncultured Sphingobium sp. | reverse complement strand
GAACCCGCGACCTCCGGCGTGACAGGCCGGCGCTCTAACCAACTGAGCTACACCCGCGTTCGGTGTGGAGCGGCCAGATATGCCGGGCCGCTCCCCCTGTCAACCGCCCTATCCGCGACTTTCGCCTTTATCGTCATTTTCTCGGCGCGGGGCGACCGTCAGCGTACCGCGCTCGAACAGGAAACCGGCGATATCCGGGGTTCCGGCCGCTGAAATCACGGTCTGGAGGATGATCAGCAGCGGCACGCCCAACAACGCGCCCGGCGTACCCCAGACCCAGCCCCAGAAGGTG
The DNA here is from genome assembly GCA_964562225.1 of uncultured Sphingobium sp. GTDB lineage: Bacteria > Pseudomonadota > Alphaproteobacteria > Sphingomonadales > Sphingomonadaceae > Sphingobium. The sequence continues at coordinate 6,869 of CAZLSU010000128.1, read as the reverse complement.
ATCGACACCAGAATCAGCAGCGGATTCATCGTCAGCCGCCTGCCCAGCACCATCGGCGTGAAGACATTCGCCTCGACCAAGTGAAAACCGACCTGGATCGCGGCGGGCAGCAATGCCACCCATATGTCGTCGAACACCATCAGCCCGCCCAGCCCCAACAGCGCAGCGGCCAGCATCGGCCCGAAATAGGGCACGAAATTGAGCAGCGCGACGATACCGCCCCACATCCAGGGCGACGGCATGCCGATCAGCCACAGGGCGATCCCGACTGCCAGGCCGAGCGCCAGGTTGATGATCGAAATGGTGATGACATAGGCCGAAGTCGCATCGACCACATTCTGGATCACCCGCGCGACCGCCAGCGCCCCATCGAAACTGTCGCGACTGTTGATCGTCTTGCGCCGCAACCGGGTCCAGCCCGCCAGGAAGAAATAGATGATCAGCAGGCCGAACACCATCTGGATGATCGCGGAGGGCGCCGATGTGGCTGCCAGTTGCAACAATGATCGGGGCGCTTCGACCGCTGCGGTTTGCGCGGCGGCGACCGGGCCGGTGGCGATCATCTTGACGGTTTCGTCCACGAATCGCTGAAGCTGGGAATAGAAATCGATGAGCGGCGCGAGGTTCGCCTGAATCTTGGGCAACCGTTCCGGCAGGATGCGAAACCAGTCGGTCGCCGGCACGACGATCAGGACTAGCGCGGTATTGGCAGTCAGCAGGAATGCGATGACCGAAGCCAGCGCTGCAAGCCCCGACGGGACATGCCGCCGCTCCATCCATTCCAGCAGGGGCACCAGCGCGACGGCGATCACCAGCGCGGCGGTCAAGGGCAGGAAAAATTCGGCTCCGGCGCGCAACGCGAAGGGCAATGCCAGCAGTACGCCGATCCCGGCGCACAGCGCGATCGACGCGAGCAACCGGTCGCGCCGCCGGTCGATTTCCAGTTGATCCCGTTGCGTCACGCGCGCGCGTTCCTTTGGCTGGTAGAGATAAGCTCTGCACCGAGAGTAGAGCCTCGTCAATTTGGATTGCATCCGTCGCCCCGGCGCAGGCCGGGGCCGCCCTCGTCCTGGTGAGACGGGGCATCGCGCGCAATCGATAGCGGCCCCGGCCTGCGCCGGGGCGACGCGTGGCGCGCTTAACCAAAAATTCTCTGCGTCGTTCTATATCCCGACATCAAGGGCAAACGGGACGAATATGCATTTTCGGACACACGCAGCGGCGATGGCGCTAGCATTCGCCACCACACCCGCCGTCGCCAACGCCCCAAGCGGCCTCGCGCTGGACACGCAGACCTTCGTCGAACGCGTCACGACCGACATAAACGGTCGCGCGCGTCGAACACTCGCTCCGGCCGATCGCGTCGCACCGGGCGACAATCTGGTGTTCGTGGTCGTCTGGCGCAACGAAGGCCGTCGCCCGATACGCGGCGGCGCGCTGACCAACGGCATACCCGACAGCATCAGGATCGAACCCGGCGATCGGGTCATGGAAGTCTCGACCGATGGCGGACAGCGCTGGGGCCGGCTCGACCAGCTATGGTTGCCGACTCCGCTCGGTGGCACGCGCCGTGCGACGGCGGAAGACGTGACCCACATTCGCTGGCCTGTCCCCGCCACCATAGCGCCGGGCCAAGGCGGCCGGATCAGCTATCGCGGCGTGGTGCGTTAATCCGCAAATAACAGCACCGGCGTTTCCAGCAATCGCCGGACCGCCTGCACATAGCTCGCCGCGTCCCAGCCATCCACGACGCGATGGTCGCAACTGATCGACAGGTTCATCAGCTTCGCCGCGACGATCTCCTTGCCCCGGAACATCGGCCGTTCGATCACCCGGTTGGGACCGATGATCGCGACTTCGGGCCGATTGATGACCGGGGTGGTGGCGATGCCGCCCAACGGCCCCAGCGAGGTCAGCGTCAGCGTGGAGCCGGATAATTCCTCCGACTTCGCCTTGCCGGTGCGCGCGGCGTCGGCGAGGCGGCGGATTTCGGTGGCGAGCTGCCAGACATTGCGGTTCTGCGCATCGCGGATCACCGGCACCATCAACCCTGCATCGGTCTGCGTCGCAAGGCCCAGATGCACCGCCCCATGGCGCGTCACCACGCCCGCTTCGTCATCATAACGGGCATTGAGCATCGGAAAATCGGGCAGCGCCTTGCACAAAGCCACGATCAGCAGCGGCAGCATGGTGAGCTTGGGCCGATCCCCGCGCCCGTCATTCAACTGCGCGCGCAACGCTTCCAGCGCGGTGACGTCGATTTCCTCGACATAGGTGAAGTGGGGAATATGGCGCTTGGACGCCGCCATATTCTCGGCGATGCGGCGACGCATCCCGATAACCTTGATCTGCTCGTCCGGCCGCGTGGCCGAACGCCCCGCCGGACGATAGCCCTCGCCCTGCCCGTACAACAGGAACGCATCGAGATCGGCATGACGAACATGCTCGCCACTCGCCTTCACCTGCGCCAGGTCGATCCCCAAATCCTTCGCGCGGGCGCGCACGGCTGGGGAAGCGAGGATGGGCGAAGTAACGCCGTGCTCCTGCGGAAGCAGGAGCCCAGAGTCGCCTGACTCTACCGGGGCATCCTGGGCTCCTGCTTTCGCAGGAGCACTGATCTCTTCCGGCGCAGCCTCTTCAATCGCCGCGGCCCCGACCGTCTCCGCCTCGATCACTTCCACCGAAGGCGGCGGCGCAGCCACATCTTCACCCTCCACCTCAATCTCCACCAGCATCGCGCCGATCGGGATCTGGTCGCCCGGTTCGCCCGCCAGGCGGACGACGATGCCTGCCACCGGACTTTCCATCTCGACCGTCGCCTTGTCGGTCATCATGTCGGCGATCGGCTGGTCTTCCTCGACCCGGTCCCCGACCGCGACGTGCCAGCCGACAATCTCGGCTTCCGAAATGCCTTCGCCGATATCCGGCAGCTTGAATGTGAACAGGGCCATGACTGGTCAGTCCTTCATGATCTTGGTAATGGCTTCGCGGATACGCACCGGGCCGGGGAAATAGGCCCATTCCAGACTGTGCGGATAGGGCGTGTCGAAGCCGGTGACGCGCTCGATCGGCGCTTCGAGATGATAGAAGCAGCGTTCCTGCACCTGGGCGAGCAACTCAGCGCCGAACCCGCTCGTCCGTGTCGCCTCATGAACGATCAGGCATCGGCCGGTCTTCCGCACCGACGCCTCGATCGTCTCGATGTCCAGCGGGACGAGCGTGCGCAGGTCGATCACCTCCGCATCCACGCCCATGGCCGCGACGCTATTCTCGACCACATGCACCATCGTGCCGTAGCAAAGGACGGTCAGCGCCTCGCCGGCCCGCGCGATTCGCGCCTTGCCGAGCGGAACGCGATAATGGCCGGCCGGCACCTGCGCTTGGGGATGCCCCGCCCAGCTCTTTGCCGGCGTGTCGTAATGGCCGTCGAACGGGCCGTTATAGATGCGCTTGGGTTCGAAGAAGATGACCGGATCGTTATCTTCGATCGCCGCGATCAGCAGCCCCTTGGCGTCATAGGGCGTGGACGGGATCACCGTCTTGATTCCCGACACATGGGTGAAGATGCCCTCGGGCGACTGGCTGTGCGTCTGCCCGCCAAATATGCCGCCGCCAAAGGGCGACCGCACCGTCATAGGCGATATGAACTCGCCCGCCGACCGGTAGCGCAGCCGCGCCGCCTCGCTCACCAACTGGTCCAGCGCGGGATAGATATAGTCGGCGAACTGGATTTCCGGTACCGGCCGCAATCCATAGGCCCCCATGCCCACCGCGACGCCGATGATGCCGCATTCAGTGATCGGCGTGTCGAACACCCGGTTTTTGCCATATTTCGCCTGAAGCCCCGCCGTCGCGCGAAACACGCCGCCGAAAAAGCCGACATCCTCGCCCATGACGACAACGTCGGGATCGCGTTCCATCATGACGTCCATGGCGCTGTTGATCGCCTGGATCATGGTCATCTGCTCGATGTCGCTCACAGCCCCGCCGCCTTTGCTTCATCCAGCATCTGCTGGCGCTGTTCCTTCAGGTGCCAGGGCATCTCCTCGAACACATCCTCGAACAGCGTCTCCATCGGATGATGCAGGCCATGCCCAAGGATGCCGTTCTTCTCCGCCGCGCGCGCCGCATCGCGCACCATGGTCGCCAGTTCCACGTCCATCGCCGCCTGCCGTTCCTCGTCCCAGATACCGAGGGTGATGCAATGCGCTTTCAGCCGCGCGATCGGGTCGCCCAGCGGCCAGTGGCTGCCCTCGTCGGCGGAGCGATACTGGCCCGGATCGTCCGACGTACTATGCCCTTCGGCGCGATAGGTGAAATGTTCGATCAGCGTCGGCCCGGCATTGCTGCGCGCCCGGTCGGCCGCCCAGCGGGTCGCGGCATAGACGGCCAGCGCGTCATTGCCGTCGATCCGCAGGCTGGCGATGCCATAACCAACGCCCCGCGCCGCGAAGGTCGTCGATTCGGCTCCGGCAAATCCTGAAAAACTGCTGATAGCCCATTGGTTATTCACGACATTCATGATGACCGGCGCGCGATAGACGCTGGCAAAGGTGCAGGCCGAATGGAAATCGCCTTCCGCCGTCGATCCTTCGCCGCACCATGTCGCCGCGATCCGCGTGTCGCCCCGCGCCGCGCTCGCCATCGCCCAGCCCACCGCCTGCGGATATTGGGTGGTAAGGTTGCCGGAGATCGAGAAGAAACCGGCCTCCCGCGCCGAATACATGATCGGCAGTTGCCGACCTTTCAGCCGGTCGCCCTTGTTGGAATAGATCTGGTTCATCATGTCGATGATCGGCCAGTCGCGTGCGATCAATATGCCCTGCTGGCGATAGCTGGGGAAGCACATATCGTCGCGCTGGAGCGCAAAGGCCGCGCCGATCGAGACCGCCTCCTCGCCGGTACATTTCATGTAAAAGCTTGTCTTGCCCTGCCGTTGCGCACGGAACATCCGCTCGTCGAACGCGCGGGTCAGCGCCATCGCGCGCAACATGCGGAGCAGGGTTTCGGATTCCAGGCGGGGGTTCCAGGGGCTGACAGCCTGCCCCCCGTCATCCAGGACGCGGACCAACCCATAGGCCATGTCGCGCATGTCCGATGACGGTGCCGCCTCGTCCGGGCGCGGGGTCGATCCAGCAGCAGGGATATCGAAATGGGCAAAGTCGGCAGTGTCGCCGGGCCGGAATTTCGGTTCGGGCACATGCAGGCTAAGCGGTGGCAGGTTGCGGCCCGCTTCCTTCATCCCAACGGCCTTTTCGTCGCGATCGGTCATCCCGGCTCCATTGCTGCTTTGCAACATTATTACTCTATTGAGTTATTATATTACTTCGCAGCAAAATGCAAATCGGGGTCAGGAGCGGCCCTAAACCGCCACAGGGGCCGCGATATGCTTCTGGGGCGCGTAATCCACGACCTCGAAATCCTCGATCCTGTAATCGAAAATGCTCGACGGCCGCCTTTGTATCCGCAACTTGGGTGCCCCTTCGGGCTGACGCCCGATTTGCGCCTCAACCAGTTCGGCATGGTTCAGATACAGATGCACGTCACCGCCCTGCCAGACGATCTCGCCCGGCTCCAGATCGCACTGCTGCGCCAGCATCCGGGTGATCATGGCCAGCGCGAAGATATTGAACGCAAAGCCAAGACCCAGGTCGCAACTGCGCTGGAACAGCAGCCCGTTCAGCTTTCCGTTCGCGACGTGAAACTGATAGGTCATATGACAGGGTGGCAGTGCCATGTTCGGCACTTCGGCTACATTCCAGCCGGTGAACAGCAGCCGCCGTGATCCCGGATTGGCGCGAATATTGTCGACCAGTTCGGCAATCTGGTCATGTCCCTTCGCGCGCTTGCGATATAGCCCCTCGCCCGCCGGTTCGTAGATCGGCCAGTTGACCCATTGCGCCCCATAAACCGGTCCCAGATCGCCCCATTGCGCCGCGAACCCGGCGTCCGCGATAATCCGCGCCTCAAAAGCATCGCGGTCGATCGCGTCCCCCGTCGCGCGGCGATAGGCGTCGAGTGGCCAGTCGGTCCAGATATGGACGCCCTGCTCCACCAGCGCCCGGATATTGGTGTCGCCGGTCAGGAACCACAGCATCTCGCGCGCCGCGACCTTCCAGTAAACCCGCTTGGTCGTCAGCAGCGGCACGGCGTCATCGGCCAGCGAAAAGCGCATCGTCGCCCCCAGGATGGATCGCGTACCCACCCCGGTGCGGTCCACCCGCTCGTCGCCATGCCGCCAGATGTGGCGCATCAGGTCGAGATATTGGTCTTCATAATGTGCGGACACAAAAAGGCTTTCCGAAGAGGCTGCGCGAATCCGATATTAGCCTAGCAGGCTTTTACCGCCAATGCGGATCAATCCCACGCCGACCGATCGGATATGGACCGGGTCGATATGGCGACACGCCAGGCGTCGCCGCATGTTGCTAACCATGTTTCACATCGCGCTGATCCTGCTGGATGCCATCGGTCGCCCGATCCGCCGGATGGAGCAGGACGCCAGCCTGCGGTCGGTGATCGACGAGGCGTTGCGGCTCGACTGCCGCTGGATCGCGCTGGAACAGCGGCGCAGCGGCTCTCCCCTGCCCCTGCCGCGCGACATCATCATGACGCGGCGCATCCACAGGCAATTACGGCCGATCGACATCCGCATTGCCGATCATGTCATCTCGGGCGACACGCAAAGCTTCAGTTTCCGCGCGCATGGACTGCTTTAGGGGGCCAGGCCAAAAGCCCGATTTGAGCGCTTGCCAGCCCGACGAGCCGCAACTATAGACCGCCGCCTGCCTTACGGGATCGCCCAAAAGCGATTCCGGCATCGGTCGGGGAATAGCTCAGCCTGGTAGAGCACTGTCTTCGGGAGGCAG
>CAZLSU010000127.1:0-7360 GCA_964562225.1 uncultured Sphingobium sp. | reverse complement strand
TGGAGGTGGACGGCGGCATCAAGCCCGACAACATCCGCCGCGTGGCCGACGCGGGTGCCGACACCTTCGTGGCCGGCAGCGCCATCTTCGGCAAGCCGGACTACAAGGGCGTGATCGATCAGATGCGCGCCGCGCTGTCGTGATGCTGCGGGGCATCCGCGCGGCCATCGTGGACCTGGACGGCACGATGGTCGACACGCTGGGCGATTTCGACGTTGCGCTCAATGCCACGCTGCGCGAGCTGGGCCGTCCCGTGGTGGTCCGGGCCGACATCGAGCGCATGGTGGGCAAGGGCTCGATGCACTTGATCCGGTCGGCGCTGGTGCATGGCGGGCTGGATGGCGCGGGCGCGCAGCAGCGGCTGGACCAGGCCTGGGCGATCTACCAGCGGCACTACGCCGCCACCAATGGCGCGCACAGCGAGGTCTATGCCGGCGTGAACGAAGGCCTGCGGGCACTGCGCGTGCGCGGCTTGCCGCTGGCCTGCGTCACCAACAAGCCCCTGGCGTTCGCGCGCGAGCTGCTTCAGGCCAAGGGTTTGGCGTCCTTTTTCTCGCAGGTGTTCGGTGGCGACAGCTTCGCGCGCAGCAAGCCCGATCCGTTGCCCCTGATCGAGACCTGCAAGGCCCTGGGCAGCGAGCCATCGCACACGCTGATGGTGGGCGACTCGCTCAACGACGCCCTGGCGGCGCGCGCCGCCGGTTGCCCGGTGGCGCTGGTGACCTACGGCTACAACCACGGCGAACCGGTGCGCGGCGTGGACGCCGACGCCTACCTCGACCGGCTCGACGAGTTACTTGCCCGCCTTCAGTAGAGCAGGCGGCCCTCGGCGGTGGCCACGCCGATGTCCACCCACTGGCTGCCTTCGTTGCCCTTGCTGAAGTCCACGCGGAAGCCGCCGAAGTCGATTTCCCCCATGCGGTGCAGGGCGTCGGTGAGCCCGGCGGGCGTCAGCGGCCGGGCTCGGCGCGCCGCTTCGGCAAAGATCTGCGCGCTCACGTAGCCCTCGAGGTGGAACGGCGTGTAAGTCTTGAGCTCGGGGTGCGCGCGCTGCATGGCGGCCTTGAACAGGCGCTGCAGTGGCGTGTTGGAGCCGTTCGGGTTGGGAAAGGTCTGTGCGATGCCCACGCCGCGCGCGCCGCTGCTGGCCAGGGCCTTGAGGGCAGGCGCCGGCAGATAGGACAGCGTGAACAGCTGTTGCGACACGCCGGCGGCGCGCAGCGCGGCCACGCCCTGACCCATGAACTTGGGCGCACCGATGACCATGGCCGAGTGCGGGTTCTTTGCGGCGATCTGCTGGGCCGCCTTCGCGAGTTCGGCCACGTCCGTGCCCGACTCCGCCCCGATGACCTCCATTCCGGTGCCCTGCGCGGCCGCCTTGGCCGAGGCCAGGCCCGAGGAGCCCATGGGAATGTTCTGGTACAGCACGCCCATGGATTTGATGTTCAGCGCCTGGGCGTGCGACACGATCTTGGCGATCTGCTGGTCGTCGCCGGCGCGGATGTGGAACAACCTTGGGTGTCCGGGCTCGCGCAGCACGGCCGCGCCGGGCACCGCGTTGATGACGACCACGTCCGTCTGGTCGAGCAGTTTCGTGTCCAGCATCTGCTTGAGCGTGACCGAGCCCAGCGGCGACAGCAGCGCCAGCGGCTTGCGCGGCATGGCCTCGGCCAGCCGGGCCTTGAAGCCGTCGAAGGAGTAGGCGTCGTCCAGCCGCAGCAACTCCACCTTGCGACCCGCGATGCCGCCCTTGCCGTTGATGTCGGCGAAGGCGGCCTGTGCGCCCTCGTGCAACTCTTTGGCGTCCGGCGCGGGCAGCACGGTGAAGGGGCCGATGTGGGCGACCACGATGTCGCCGGATTCCTGGGCGCGGGCCAGCAGCGGGACGGCGCCAATCGCGGCGGCCTGGAGGACTTGTCGACGGAGCATGGTTTTCGGGTGCCTTCGGTGACGAGGAAAACCCCGTACCGTACCCAGGATGCCGCCGCCCGTCGCGCGGCGGTGCCGTTTTGGGGGATGGCCGGCGCTCAGTCCGTCATGGGCGGTTGCCCGTGCGAACTTTGCCCAACAGCGCGTCCTTGAGCTGCCAGTCGGCCGGCTTGGGACCCAGCCAGATGCGCATGAGGGCGTCGAAGAACGCGGGCTCCTTGAACGGCTCACCCTCGACCTGGCCGCGCACGGTCAGCACCGACCCCGTGCCGGGCACCCAATCCACCGTGAAGGTGTCGCCCTTGTTCAGCTTTTTGTGGGCCGCGAAGATCTGGCTCATGCGCAACACGCCCGGGATCAGCTTGGAGAAGGCCGCGCGGTCCATGTTGTCCTCCATGCCGCGCGAGAACAGCTTGCCGAGTTCGGCGGCGTCGATATCGCGCAGCATGGTGACGGTGATGCGCTTGGGGCCGCTGTTGCTCAGCACGCCCTCGGTGGTGTCGGCCTTGGTCGTGAGGTACAGCCCCGCCGTGTAGACCTGGAACACGGCCTTGTAGCGCACACCTGCGCCGTTGAGCACCAGCGGGCTGCCGGCGACGGTGACCCGCTCCTCCAGCGGCACGCCGGCCACGTCGATGGTGGCGGCATGGGCCGGGAAGCTGGCGCAGAAAAAAGCGCCGGCCAGGGCCAGCGCGCGCAAGGGGTTGTGCCGCATCGTCGTGAATCCAAAAAAGTGAACGACCGTTCGATTTTGCGAATTTTCCCCGGGCGGAGCATGCCGGACCAGCGGGTAAGGCTCTAGAACGAAAGCTTGGGGGCGTGATCCGCTGCACGGCCCGGCGGCCTTGTCGTGGTGCTTTGATATAGTGCGCCACCATGTTTCGTCCCTGCACGCTCACCCACGGCTCGCTGCCGCGCCACTTCGGCGGGGGAGCCTGGCCCTGGCGCAAGCCAGCCTGAACGTGCACCTCTCCCCTTGCGGGGACCGGCTCGGCGCCTGATCGCCGCCCACACCCGCAACGCCCCCCGGCAGTGCTGGCTGCCGGACCGATGGAACCCCCGGCCGCCTGCATTCACCGCTTCGCACGGCCCCGGACGGATGGAACGAACATGATCACCGAACTGGAATTCAAGAGCCTCGCCCAGCAGGGCTACAACCGCATCCCGCTGATGCTCGAGGCCTTCGCCGACCTCGAAACCCCGCTCTCCCTCTATCTCAAGCTCGCCCACGGGCGCGGCGACGGCCGCCACAGCTTCCTGCTCGAATCGGTGGTGGGCGGCGAGCGCTTCGGGCGCTACAGCTTCATCGGCCTGCCCGCGCGCACGCTGCTGCGCGCCAGCGGCTTCGGCGCCGATGCGAAGACCGAGGTGGTGCGCGATGGCGAGGTAGTCGAAACCGCGCACGGAAACCCACTGGACTTCATTGCCGCCTATCAGCAGCGCTTCAAGGTGGCGCTGCGCCCGGGCCTGCCGCGCTTCTGCGGCGGCCTGGCAGGCTACTTCGGCTACGACGCGGTGCGTTATGTCGAGAGGAAGCTGGAGGCCGGGTGCCCACCGGACACCCTGGGCTGCCCAGACATCCTGCTGCTGCAGTGCGAGGAGCTCGCGGTCATCGACAACCTCTCGGGCAAGCTCTACCTCATCGTCTACGCAGACCCGGGCCAGCCCGAGGCCTACAGCGCCGCCAAGAAGCGCCTGCGCGAACTCAAGGAGGCGCTGAAATACTCGGTCAGCGCGCCGCAGGTCAAACCCACCCAGCACCACCCGGCCGAGCGCAGTTTCGCCAAGGCCGACTACCTGGCGGCGGTGGACCGCGCCAAGGAGCTCATCGCCGCGGGTGACTTCATGCAGGTGCAGGTGGGCCAGCGCATTCAGAAGCGCTACACGGAGTCCCCGTTGTCGCTCTACCGTGCGCTGCGCTCGCTCAATCCCTCGCCTTACATGTACTACTACCACTTCGGCGACTTCCACGTGGTGGGGGCGAGCCCGGAGATCCTGGTGCGCCAGGAGCACACGGAAGAGGGGCAGAAGATCACCATCCGCCCCTTGGCCGGCACGCGCCCGCGCGGCGCCACGCCCGAGAAGGACAAAGCCACCGAGGTCGAGCTTGTCAACGACCCCAAGGAGCGCGCCGAGCACGTGATGCTGATCGACCTGGCGCGCAACGACATCGGCCGCATCGCGAAGATCGGCAGCGTGAAGGTGACCGAGGCCTTCGCGGTGGAGCGATACAGCCACGTGATGCACATCGTGAGCAACGTCGAGGGCATTCTCAACGAGGGCATGACCAACATGGACGTGCTCAAGGCCACCTTCCCCGCCGGCACGCTCACGGGTGCGCCCAAGGTGCACGCCATGGAACTCATCGACCAGCTCGAACCGGTCAAGCGCGGCATCTACGGCGGCGCCTGCGGCTACCTGAGCTATGCCGGCGACATGGACGTGGCCATCGCGATCCGCACCGCCATCGTGAAGGACCAGGTGCTGTATGTGCAGGCAGCGGCTGGCGTGGTGGCGGATTCGGTGCCCGAGATGGAGTGGAGGGAAACCGAGCACAAGGCACGGGCGTTGCTGCGCGCGGCCGAGCTGGTCGAGGAGGGCCTGGAATGAGTGGCATCAAGGTCGTCATGGTGGACAACTACGACTCGTTCACTTTCAACATCGTGCAGTACCTGGGCGAGCTGGGGGCACTCGTTGATGTGGTGCGCAACGACGAGATCACTTTGGACGAACTGCAGGCGCGGCTGGACTCGGGCGGCATGGACCGACTCGTGATCTCTCCCGGGCCTTGCTCGCCGGCCGAGGCGGGCATCTCGGTGCCTGCGATCCGCCACTTCGCCGGCAAGCTGCCCATCCTGGGGGTGTGCCTGGGACACCAGAGCATCGGCGCGGCCTTTGGGGGCAGCATCGTGCGCGCCCGTGAGTTGATGCACGGCAAGACCAGCGAGATCAGCACGACGCAGCGCGGCGTGTTCGCGGGGCTGCCCGAGCGCTTCACCGTCAATCGTTACCACTCGCTGGCGATCCGCCGCGACGACTGTCCGGCCGATCTCGATGTCACGGCCTGGACGGACGACGGCGAGATCATGGGCGTGAAGCACAGGACCCTTGCCATCGAGGGTGTGCAGTTCCACCCCGAGAGCATCCTTACCGAGCACGGGCACGCGATGCTCAAGAACTTCCTGGAGCAAAAACCATGAGCCCCCACGCTTCACCGCTGCACGGGTCGCTGCCCTTCGAGGGGGCTGATCCGGCTTGGGGCGGCCCGGCGCCGGATCGCACGAACACCGTTGACCTGCGCAGCGACACCGTCACACAGCCCACCGCGGCCATGCGCGAGGCCATGATGGCCGCGCCCCTGGGTGACGATGTGTTCGGGGACGACCCTTCCGTGAACGCCCTTCAGGAGAAGATCGCCGCGCTCACTGGCAAGGAAGCCGCGCTGTTCATGAGCAGCGGCACCCAGAGCAACCTGTGCGGGATGATGGCCCACTGCGGTCGGGGCGACGAGTACATCGTCGGCCAGAACGCGCACACCTATCGCTACGAGGGCGGCGGTGCCGCGGTGCTGGGCAGCATCCAGCCGCAGCCGCTGGCGCAGGATCCGCAGGGCCTGATGAAGCTGGCCGACGTGCAGGCCGCGATCAAGCCCGACGACCCGCACTTCGCGCGCACGCGCCTGCTGTGTCTGGAGAACACCTGGAACGGTCATCCCATGCCGGCGGCCTATCTGGACGGCATGACCGAACTCGCGCGTCGCCACGGACTGGCGCTCCATCTCGATGGCGCGCGCGTCTTCAATGCGGCGGTGTCCGACGCAGGCGCGGGCGGCGACGTGATCGCCGCGCTGCGCGCCATCACCGACCGCTTCGACAGCGTCTCGGTCTGCTTCAGCAAGGGGCTGGGCGCGCCCGTGGGCTCGGCGCTGTGCGGGTCGCGTGAACTGATCGATCGCGCGCGCCGCTGGCGCAAGATGGTCGGCGGGGGGCTGCGCCAGGCGGGCCTGCTCGCGGCGGCGGCCTCGCACGCGCTGGACCACCACGTGAACCGCCTCGCCGACGACCACGCGCTCGCGCAGCGCTTGGCCCAGGGCCTCGCAACCATCGACGGCCTCACAGTGCGCACGGCGCAGACCAACATCGTGTTTGTCGACGTGGCCGACGGTCGCGGCCCGGACCTGCTCGCCCACCTGGAGCGCCAGGGCGTGCTGGCCACGGGGCTGATCGGCCTGCGCTTCGTGACGCACCTGGGCGTGGACGCTGCCGGCATCGACCACGCGCTGGCCAGCGTGCGCAGCTTCTTCGAGCAAGCCGCGCCGCAGGGCACCGCTTCACGCGGCCACGCGGTGTACTGAACCGGACAGGCCATGCCCGATCTGCCGCAACTGCTCCTGTTCATCGCGGCCGGCTGGCTGCTCAACCTCACACCGGGGCCCGACGTGCTCTACATCGTGAGCCACGGCCTGCGCAGCGGCGCGCGGGCCGGCATGGTGGCGGCGCTGGGCATCATCAGCGGCTGCTTCGTGCACGTGTTCGCCGCTGCCGCTGGCCTGAGCGCGCTGCTGGCCACCTCGGCCACCGCGTTCACGGTGCTCAAATGGATCGGCGCGGCCTACCTGCTGTGGATGGGCGTGAAGCTGCTGTTCTCGGGCGGCGGCCGACTGGAACTCGAGGGCGCGTCGGCGCCGGAAACCAACCTGTGGGCGGTGTGGCGACGGGGCTTCCTCACCAACGTGCTCAACCCCAAGGTCGCGCTGTTCTTCCTGGCCTTCGTGCCGCAGTTCATCGCGCCCGAGGCGCCGAACAAGGCGCTGGTGTTCTTGCTGCTGGGGTTGATCTTCAACCTCAACTCGCTGCCCATCAATTTCGGCTATGCCTGGCTCGCCGCCTGGGCCGCGCGCCGCGTGCAGGTGGTGCAGCGCGCCATGCACTGGATGGACCGCGCCGCCGGCCTGCTGTTCGTCGGCTTCGGCCTGAAGCTGGCCATGACCGACAATCCCGCCCAGTAAAAAGAGAAGCCTTGGAGACCCCCATGCCCCACACCGCGACCGCGCACAAGATCACCCCGCAGGAGGCCCTGCAGCGCACCATCGAGCACCGCGAGATCTTCCACGACGAGATGCTGCACCTCATGCGGCTCATCATGAGCGGCGAGATGTCGCCCGTGATGATGGCCGCGCTCATCACCGGTCTGCGCGTGAAGAAGGAAACCATCGGCGAGATCACGGCCGCCGCGCAGGTGATGCGCGAGTTTTCCACCAAGGTGCACGTGGCCGACAAGACCCACCTGGTCGACATCGTCGGCACCGGGGGCGACGGCTCGCACACCTTCAACATCTCCACCTGCAGCATGTTCGTGGCGGCGGCTGCTGGTGCGCGCGTCAGCAAGCACGGCGGGCGCAGTGTCTCCAGCAAGAGCGGCAGCGCCGATG
>CAZLSU010000126.1:0-7553 GCA_964562225.1 uncultured Sphingobium sp. | reverse complement strand
AGAGCGCGCTGTTGGTGAAGGCGATGTTGAAGCCGCCGATCGACAGATGATCCGACCCGAACAAAGGTTCGATGGCGAATTGATGCATCGGATCGATTTTGCCGGATTCTGCCACGTCTGCCCCTGGACCAATGCCTGAACGTAAGGATCGTCAATCTATGACAAAAGCGTCCCTATTTGTCGGAACGCTTCGTCGAAAGCCGGATGATGTTCCTGAAAGTCGCCACGATCCCGAGACCGAGGAAGACCAGCAGGAGCCAGGGTGTCGTGCCGAACAGGCGGTCCGAAACCCACCCGATCAGCGCGCCACCGACAAGACCCCCGATCAGTTCGGCCAGAACGCGATTGCCGAGACGAGACCCGTCGTCCCCCTGCTGCTTCGTCGCTCCGACCCTGACCTGTTCGACATGTTCGGCCCGCGCGATCCGCTCGTTAAGAGCGGCGATCCGCGCGTCCTCCCCCGCCGGGTCTTCTCCGGGTGCGTTGCCGACCATGACATCCTTCCCTGCTGGCATGATATCCAGCGGAAAAGCCCATGGCCCCTGCGGTTGCACCCGTCAAGGCGGGGTCGCTTTAGAAAGGCGATGCGGGAGTGTCAACCGCGCAGGCGGTCGCACAGGAAAATGGCTGTCTCCCGCCGCTTTTCAGCTTGAATTCCGCCATTTTCCTTATTAGGCAATTATCTATGGAAAAATTGTTCAAAGCCTTGGCTTCCGAGCCGCGCAGGCGCATTTTGGAGCATCTGATCGAAGGGCCGATGACGGTCGGCGAGGTCGGCAATTATTTTGACATGGCCCTGCCGTCCATCTCCAAACATCTGGCGATATTGCGGGATGCGGACCTGCTCCACGAGCAGAAACGCGGCCAATATGTGTTTTATAGCCTGGTGCCCGATCGGCTGGCGAATCTGCTGTACGGCTTTTTGACGCCTTTTTGCGCGGAGGCAGAGCGGATCGCGGGGGAGCGGAAGTCGGGGCGGCGAAAGGGGTAACGTATCGGGCTTGCCCAGCACAAAATCGCGTCATCCTGAACTTGTTTCAAGACCCATCGCGCCCCATCAACCGCCGCTTGAGACGAGAAATGGACCCTGAAACAAGTTCAGGGTGACGACCTAGATCAATGCATGTGGCGACGACGCCCCTCCCAATAAAGGGCGGGATGTCCAATCTCACCCCGCCGTTGCGCAATAAGCGGGCAGCGCGATCGCGCCCGCGCCCTTCGCCTGCCATACCCCGGCACCGATGCGATACATCTGACCCTGCTTCACACGGCTGCTGAGCGTCTGACACCCGGTCGCAGCGGCGACATCCTGCACGGTCACGCCGCGCTTGCCGGCAAGGTCGGTATAGGCGGCGCGGCGCTTGATGTTGATCGATTCAACCTCGGCACGCACGTCCGCGCCAACCGAACCGGCGATGCCCAGATAGCCATCGGCCTGCTCGCCGACCGTGCCAGCGGCCATGGCGGCAGCGACCACGCCGGTCTGCGCGCGGGCCGGGGCGGTCATCACCAAGCCTGTGGCCAACGCAACGGCGGCACCAGCGGCGATCATCATCAACTTGCGTGTCATTGCGGGAACAACTCCGGGTTATTCGAGATAAGATCCTGTGCGTCACGTTGCAGACGAACGACGACTTCCTGCTGGACCTTCACATTCAGGTTGATCTCGATCGGTTTGTCCGGGGCGCGTACCTGGATACATCCCCCCAACGTCAAACCGAGCAAAGCGGCCGTCATGATCGTTCTTCTTTTCATTTGCGTTCCCCATTTGGCATAGTGTCGCTTTCCACAGGCTGAACAGCAACCCCTTCGCGCAACTTGCGCTGATAGTCGTCGCCCAGGCTGTTGCGGATCAGCACGCCGGGATCGACAAGCGATTGCGCGCTATTCATCAGGCCGCGGAAAGGCGCGGATATCCGTACGTTGAAAATGAAAGGCAGCCCGGTGAAGTTGCGGGCGATTCCCGCCGGTGCCGCGCCGATCTGGCCCCGATTAACGCCATTAAATACAACATTGGTGACCATTTCGCCGTCCAGCGCGCCATCCATCAATATCGTCAGGCATTTATATTGCAGGTTCTTGAGCGCGTCGAACGCCATCGTGCCCATGACGCCCAGCTGCTCGTTGGAGACCGGGCCGACATAGGAGAGCACGCCGGACTGGCGCGCGGGATCGCAGGGGATGGTCGGCAGCACGCCCTCGGGCATCAGCAGCGGCGGCATGCCCTGCTGCCGCGCGACCAGCACGCCGCCCGCGATCCGCCCGCCATGGGCGTCGAAGATCAGCGGCATGATGCCATCGAAGGTGCCGGTGGCCGAGATATTGTCCAGTTCCATCGTCTGGATGAACGCGCCTGCATCCAGCCCGACGACACGGAAGGTCAGGTAGCGATCTACCGCCGCGCTGAAATCCAGCGTGGTGGGCAGCAGGGTGAGTTGCCCGCCTGAAAAGGGCCAGGTGCCGCTTTCCACATGCACCTTCTGTCCTGCCTGAAGTTGATAGCGCACCACGCCATCGCGCACCTCTACGCCCGGATTGACGACGCGCAACGTCACTTCCTGCCCCGGCGCGCTGACCAGGCCGATCAGGTCGGTGAAGCGCAATTCGCCCGACAGCCCCTCTACCGGGCCGAAGGCCGCGGCCAGGTTCATGGCGTCGGTGCGGAACAGGCCGGTGCTGGTCACGCTCTCACCGGTCCAGTCGACGCGACCCTTGCCTGTCACCGTGCCCGCGACATTGGCGACCACGCCCAGCGCCAATATGGTCACATCCTCGGGCTGGAGTTTGGCATCGAACACAAGGCCGGGCACCGACAGGTCGGCATGGCCGCGCCCGCTCGACAGATTATGCGCGATCGCTACGCGCACGACGGTCGCGCCATTGCGCGGCGCAAGCAGGCTGCCGTCCGCTACGATCCGGCCATCGCGCAGCGACAGCGTGAAGTCCCTGCTCGCCAGCGGATTGAAGCGGCCGGGGGCCTGCGCGTCCTTGAGCATCAGGCTGCCGCCAACCTTGAGCGTGCCGTAGGCAAAGCCCCAGGCCCCCTCCGCCGTCTCGATCAACATCGGCACGACGCCGATCCGCCCCGTCGCGCCGTCCAGCCGACCGCCCAGCCCCTTGCCGGTCATCCGGCCCGTCAGATTGGCGGCGGTGAGCCGTACCGGCGAAGCATCACGGCCGATCTGGAATGCCAGGTTAGCGAAGCTGAAATCGCCGTCGCCCAGCGCCAGCCGTGCACGATCAGCGGTGATCCGCATCGGGCTGTCGCCGCTGCGGCCATTAAGGTCGAGCGCCCGGATTTCCCCGTCACCGCTCAGACCGCGCGGGCCATAGTCGAACAGCGCGCCGCCTTCGGCGGGGCACAGGATCTGCCGCGTGCGCCCCAGCGTGAAGCTGCCGTAACGCGCCTGCGTGATCGACAGCGGCACGCAACGTGGATTGATCCGCAGCCCGCCATTGGCCGCGACTTCGCCTTCCAGCGGGATCGAGAGGCCACGCAACGCGCCATCGGTCAGCGGCCCGTCCAGTTGCACCACCGTCGCAAAGCGGGTCACGCCGCCCTGCCCCGCACTGAACCGCACCGGCTCCAGCGCCAGCCGCGCACCACCCGCGGCATAGGAGTCGACGAACAATTGCCCGCCAAAGCCGCCGCCCGCGCGCCGTGCCAACCGCAGCGCCGCATCGGGCAGCCCGCCGCCGCCGGTCGTCACGCTGCCGTCCAGCGCCCAGTCGAAGCCCTTGCCACCCTGTCCCGGCCAGGCCAGACGTGCCTGGCCTTCGGGCGCGATCGCGATGCGCGCGCCGCTCCGCGCCGCAAATTCGCTGGCCGTCAGCACCAGGCTGCCCCCTGCCCCGCGTTGCGCGAAAGCGAAGGTCGATCGCAGGCTATTGCCCGCCCCGGCGCGCCTCACCGCTTCCGCCAGCCGGTCGACCAACGGTCCGACCGGCGTCCCCATTGTCGCGATACGCGCAGCACGCAGCGGATCGCGACCGGCAAGATGCAGGTTGCGCGCAGAAAACTGTCCTTTTGCCTGCGCCGTCGCGTCGCCCCCCATCTGCCATGCCGCATCCAGCGTCAGACCCTGCGCAATCGCGTTCGCACCGGCGAAGGCGTGGCCGTCCAGCCTGGCCTGCCCGCGCGTCACCTTCGCATCGCCATCGAAGGTCAACCGCGCCCGTGGCTGTGCCAGCGCATAACCCTGCGCCTTCACGGCCTGCCCGGTCAGATCCACGCGGCCGGTCCAGCGATCCAGCGCCCGCCCCAGCGTCAGGTTCACCTGCGCAGTCGGCTGCGCCAGAGCCAATTGTGCTGCCTTGCAGCCAAGCGCCTTGGCACGGATCGGTCCCGACAGGGTGGGCCGCGCATCGCGCATCGCGATATCCAGCCAGGCCGTGCCGTCCGCCATCCCGCAATCGGCAAAACGCGCATTGGGCATGGCGGCGGCGATCTTGCCGCGAAAGCCGGATTTCAAATTGCCCGATCCGTCGATCCGCAGGCCGACCGTGCCGGCCTGCGTCTCCAGCCGCATCCGCGCATCGGTCAACCCCATGACGATGTCGGGCAGGCTGAACGGCGCGGTCGATGTCGTGTCGCGAAACTTGTTCAACTCGCCAAGGTCGAGTGCGCCATCGTTGAGTGTCCCGCGCATGCGCACGCCGTCTGCGCGCACGGCGGCGACCTGCGGCGTCAGCCCTGCAAAGGCGATGTCCACCTCGACCCAGCGCGCGGTCAGATCCGGCTTGTCCGGATCACCCAGCACGATATTTTCGATCCGCTGGGTCCGTACCCCGACCTGGGTCAGATCATAGCGCGCCTGCACCCCCCGGCTGTTGAGTTCGCGGCCCAGAAAATTCTCGGCGATCGGCGCGCGCTGGGTCCAGATCGCCAGCAAGACGAGCACCAGCATGCCAAGGCCCGCCCCGAGCCATCGAAGCCAGCCCCGGCGAACCGCGATTTCGCCGTCCATATCATCCATGCCTTTGGCTAACCCCGGCTTTCGTTTTCGTCACGATCCGTGACGCATCCATAACGTCCGTCCCGTCCTAAATATCCTTGCCGCGCGAAACCGCAACGCTTAGCCACGCATCATGGCTGATGGGGACGACAGCAAGGGGCATGACGGTGCGGGGCATCGCGCGCGATTGCGCCAGCGTTTGGCCGATGGCGGCGCGGACGCGCTGCATGATCATGAGTTGATCGAATATCTCTTGGCCCTCGCCATACCCCGCCGCGATACCAAGCCGCTGGCCAAGGCGCTGCTGCGCGAATTTGGCGGGATCGAGCGCCTGATCACGGCCGACTGGCGGGCGATCGGCCGGGTGCCGGGCATGGGCGATACGAGCATCGCCGCGATCAAGATCGTCCAGGCGACGTTGCTGCGCGTCCTGAAGGTCAAAGTGACGGAACAGCCGCTGCTGGCGAGCTGGCAGGCGCTGCTCGATTATCTGCGCGCGGACATGGCGCATCTGGCGGTGGAGCGGGTCAGGGTGTTGCATCTCAACAGCCGCAACATGCTGATCCGTGACGAAGTGATGAGCGAAGGGTCGGTCGATCAGGCGGCGATCTATACCAGGGAAGTCATCAAACGCGCGATGGACCTGGGTTCGGCCAGCCTGATCCTGGTCCACAACCACCCTTCGGGCGATCCGTCCCCCAGTCGTCAGGATATCGAGATCACCCGACAGATCATCGACGCCGCCAAAAGGCTGGGCATCGCCGTGCACGACCATATCATCATCGGTGCGACGGGGCATTCCAGCTTCCGCGCGCAGGGGCTGCTCTGACGGCAGCGGCCTGCGCGCAGAAACGGACTCGCGTGCTGCCCGATTAAGGCAGCGGGTGATGCTCCATCGACGCCAGTCGGCGCGCGGTGCTCAGGGTCTGGATCAGGAAAAGGATGATGAGCAGCGCGCCCATCGCACCGACGAACAGGTCGAAGCCGGAAATCGGCGCGAACGCACCGGGTTTCGATCCAAGCGCCATCATCATGACGGTCAACGTGATCAGCAGCAGCCGTAATTCAGTCGGCCCAGCCGCCAGATAGGAAAGTTTGAATTCACCCAATACGCGCACCGACAGATAGGCGTGGATCGACAGCAGCAGATAACCCGCCAACGCCACGAGCGCGACGTCGAGCGTGACGAACGGGCTGAGACCCATGCCCACCAGGATCAGCAGCGTTGCCAACCCGTCACAGCTATGATCCAGGAAATAGCCGTAGGAGGGGCGTTCGATCTTGCGGAAGCGCGCAAGGCTGCCGTCCATCGAGTCGCCGAACCATTGAACCACATAGCCCGCGATCGCCAGCCACAGCCATGCCGCATGGAAGGTGGAGGCGGCATAGCCGATGAAGATCGCCAGCGCACCGGCCATGCCGATCGCGGTCAGGCCGTCTGGTTTGATCCAGCGCGGCATGCGCGCGCACAGCCAGGTAAGGAGTTTACGCTCTGAACTGGCGAGCAGATTCTGCTGAATGCGCGCTATCGGTTTGAGCACCGAAGGATGTGAATGTTTCATGACGCTTTATCTGCGCGTGCGCGGCTTTAGGCAACAGTGATCCTGTCATGGATTTGTAACAGGATGTTGCTCGATCTAGCCGCCGAAACCGATCGACAGAAATTCGGGCATCGGGCCGTTCCAGCCATCGTCCGGGCCATCATCGGCATTATCGTTGCGACGCTGGCGCGGCGAAGGCGCATCGCGACGTGGCGCGCGCGGTGTTTCGGCACGGGGCGATGCCGAACGGGCCGGCTCCACGCGGGGCGTTTCCACATGGGACGCTTCCACAGGGGGCGTTTCCGCACGGGGTTCGGGCGCGCGCGCCTCCTTCACCGGGGCGGGTGCCTTGGCACGGGGTTTGCGCTCGGAACGGGGTTTCGGCTCGACATCGGCCCGCGCTGGGACCGGCACTGGCAGGGCCACCGCCTCCGCCGCATCGACCACGGCAATCGTCGTACCGATCAGCTTCTGGATATTGGCGATCGCCTCGGCATCCTCTGCCGTCACGAACGTATAGGCGACGCCGGTCGCCCCTGCCCGACCGGTACGGCCGATGCGGTGGACATAATCGTCCGGGTGCCACGGCGCGTCATAGTTGAACACATGGCTGACGCCCTTGATGTCCAGCCCGCGCGCGGCGACGTCCGACGCGACCAATATGTTGACAGTGCCGTTCTTGAACCGCTCCAGTTCCGCGATGCGCGAACCCTGGTCGATGTCGCCGTGAATCTCGCCCGACTTGAGACCTGCGCGCTGAAGCGTCTTGTTGAGGTCGCGCACGGTCGTCTTGCGGTTGCAAAAGATGATCGCGTTGGTCACTTCGGTCTGCTTGAGCATGGTCAGCAGCATGTCGCGCTTCTTGCGCGAATCGACCTTGACCAGCCACTGGGCGATATTGATCGACGCGGTCGCGGGGCGCGCAACCTCGATCGACTTGGGGTTGGACAGGAATTTGTCGGCCAGTTTCTTGATGACCGGCGGCATCGTCGCAGAGAAGAGCAGCGTCTGACGCTGCGCGGGCAGCTTGGTGCAGATTTCCTCGATATCGGGGATG
>CAZLSU010000125.1:0-7558 GCA_964562225.1 uncultured Sphingobium sp. | reverse complement strand
CGTGCATCTGCGCGCCTATGCGCAAAAGACGCCGATCAACGAATATAAGCAGGAGGCGTTCGCGCTGTTCGAGCGGATGCTGGAGAATATTCGCGAGGATGTGACCGGATCAATCGCGCGGGTACAGTTCCAGATGGACGCGCCGCTGCCCCAGTTCGACCTGCCGGTGCTGCCCGATTTCATCACCACCCATATCGACCCCTTTTCGGGGGAGGACGACAGCCGCGATTATGACGCCGGGCAGGCGGGCCTGATCACGACGACGATCCCGCGCCCGCCGGTTGGCGGTGGCGTAGAGGGCGAGTTCGCCAATCTGGATATCAGCCGTAATGCGCAATGCCCGTGCGGGTCGGGGCAGAAGTATAAGCATTGCCATGGGGCGTTGGCGTAAGAGCGCGAGCGCCGTTCTCCGGCGCAGGCCGGGGTCCAGTCCCGCCGTTTGAGACATATATGCCGTTATGCCGTTTGGACTGGACCCCGGCCTGCGCCGGGGCACCTTCTAAAGCGTCTCGTCGGCCCTTAACCGGCGCAGCTTGGGCGCGACCGCCATTTCGGCGGCGTCCTTGATCCCGACGCGCAGATCTTCGCGCATCTGGTGGATCGACGCGATCACCGGTCCCATCGCGACGCCCAGGTCGACCAGCGCGGTTTCGGCCAGTTGCAGCGAGCTTTCCAGCGTTTCGGGCACGGCATCGCTCGCCCCCGCCCGATACAGCAGCGCGGCATGATCGGCATCGCGGGCGCGGGCGATGATCGGCAGGTCGGGCACCCAGCCGCGCACCCGCTTGGTCACGCGCACCGACAGTACCGGGTCGTCCATCGTCAGGATCAGCGCGCGGGCATGGCCCAACCGCAGCTTATCGAGCATTTCGGGACGCGACACGTCGCCGAACAGGATAGGGTAACCCATGCGACGGGCTTCGGCGACGACGTCGGGGTCCGATTCGACCGCGACGAAACGCTGATTGTGCATCTTGAGCAGGTCGCACACCATCCGGCCCACGCGCCCGAAGCCGATCACCACCGCGGCCGGTTCGACCGTATCGTCGGTGATCGGCGGCGGATCGTCGCCCGACGCCATTTCGATCCGGCGTGCGATATCATGGCCGATCCGCGCCAGCAGCGGCGTGATGGTGAGGCCGATCGCGGTCACGATTTGCCAGAAGGCGGCGGTGGACGGCAGGATGAGCTGCGCCGCGGACGCGGCCGTCAGGACGATCAGCGTGGTTTCGGACGGGCTGGACATCAGCACCCCGACCTCCAGCGCCACGCCCTTTCGGACGCCCGAGATAGAAAGCAGCACAGCGGTGACCAGCGTCTTGATGAGGACGACGCCCAGCACCGCCAGCAGCAGACTCGGCCAGTTGCCCAGGATGACGCGTATGTCCACGCTCATCCCCACGGTGATCAGGAAGATGCCGAGCGCGAGGCCCTTGAACGGCGCGGTCATCACCTCGACCTCGCCATGATATTCGGTTTCGGCGATCAATATGCCCGCCAGCAGCGCGCCGACGATCGGCGACAGGCCCGCGATCGAGGTGGCAAGGCTACAGACGATGACGACGAGCAGGCTGGCGGCGAGGAACACTTCGGGGCTTTTGGTGCGCGCCGCCTGGCTGAAGACATGGGGCAGGATGAAGCGCCCCAGGATCAGCATGACCGCGATGGTGATGCCGCCCCGGACCAGCGTGTCGATCAGGCCGCTCCACGCACCGTCCGGGCTGGCCGCGACCGACGGGGCGAGCGCACCGAGCATGAAGATGATCGGCACCAGTGCCAGATCTTCAAACAGCAGCATCGAGAAGGCGGATCGGCCGACCGGGCTGGTCGTGCCGACCATCGGCAGCACCAGCGCGGTGGAGGATAAAGCGAGGGCGAGGCCAAGGCCGATCGCGCCCGCCGTCGCCTGACCCAGCAGATAGAGGCCAAAGGCGATGATCGCGCCGCTGACGAATAGTTCCGCAGCGCCGACGCCGAACACCTGCGTCCGCATCGTCCACAGGCGACGGAAGCTCAATTCCAGCCCGATCGAAAAGAGCAGCAGGATGATGCCCATCTCCGCAAAGGGCGCGATCGCCTCGCTGTCGGAAATGGTGATGTGATAAAGCCAGGGATATTGCCCGACCAGCGACCCCAGGCCCGCCGGGCCGACCAGCAGGCCGACCAGGATGAAACCGATCACGGGGCTGATGCGGAAGCGCGCAAAACCGGGGATCACCAGCCCCGCGGCCCCCAGAATGACGAGGGAGTCGCTGAAACTGTTGGGATCGATTGCACCTGCCATGCGGCCATCATTGCGGGGATGGGCGCGAATATCCAGCAAAAGGATCAGGAAATTTGATTTTCGGTTCAGGTGATGGAATGTGCGGCGGCATAGCGCGGCAGGGGGCAGGGGATGAACGAATCGGTCGGCGGCGACTTTGTGATGGATGCGCGGCGTGACCGGCTGGTCATCACCGCGTCCGCGCTGGGCACCGTATTTGAATGGTATGATTTCTATATTTATGGCGTCCTGGCGCCGATCATCGGGCGGACATTCTTCCCCACCGACAATCCGACCGTGGAATTGCTCTATTCGCTCGCCGGCTTTGCGATCGGCTTTGGCTTTCGGCCTTTGGGTGCCATGCTGTTCGGCTATCTGGGCGACAAGCTGGGCCGGAAATATACGTTTCTGGCGACCATCGTGCTGATGGGCGTGGCGACGGCGGGGGTAGGGCTTACGCCGTCTGCGGCGAGCATCGGCATCGCTGCGCCGATCATCCTCATCCTGCTGCGGATCGCGCAGGGGCTGGCGCTGGGCGGCGAATATGGCGGCGCGGCTATCTATGTCGCGGAACATGCGCCCGCGCATCGGCGCGGCTTCTACACCAGCTTCATCCAGGCGGGCGTGATCGGCGGGTTCATCCTGTCGCTGGTCGTCGTGGTCGGTACGCAATGGATCGTCGGGGCGCAGGCGTGGGCCGACTGGGGCTGGCGCATCCCGTTCGTCTTTTCGCTGGCGTTGCTCGCAATATCGCTCTGGATGCGGCTGATGTTGCGCGAAAGCCCGATCTTCGTTGCGATGAAGGCGGCAGGAACGCAGGCGAATAACCCGCTGAAGGAGGCGTTTACCTGGCCCGGCAACAAAAAGCGGATGCTGGTCGCCATGATCGGCATCGCGGCGGGGGTCACGGTGATCGCCTATACGGTGATGTTCCAGGCGCTCTATTTCCTCCAGAACGGCCTGCATATCGCGCCGGGCATAGCGCAACTGCTGGTCGGGGGCAGCGCCTTTTTCGGGATGGCGGCGTTCATCTTCTTTGGTTGGCTGTCCGACCGGGTCGGGCGGAAGAAGCCCGTCGTCATGGGTTATGCGCTGGTGCTCCTGCTGCTGATTCCGCTTTATCAATTCATGGGCGCGGTCGGTAATCCGGCGCTGGCGCAGGCGGCAAAGCGCGCGCCTGTGGTCGTCAGTGGTCCCGATTGCCGTTTCGATCCGCTGGCCAAGGTGCAACCGACCGCCTGCGGCAAGTTGCTCGATCATTTTTCCAAGCGCGGCATTCCCTATGACAAGCAGTGGGGAGACGTGCCTGGGGTGGCGATCGGCGGCAACCCCGTCACTAACCTGAGCGCAGACGGGATCAATGCGGCGCTTGCGAAGGCAGGCTATGATTTCGGTACGGTAACGCCCGACTGGCCCCGCGCGATGCTGTTGTTCGGCGCGCTGTTGCTGCTCTGGACTCTGTCCGGCGCGACCTATGGTCCGGTCGCGGCGCTGCTGTCGGAATATTTCCCGGCGCGCATCCGCTATAGTTCGCTGTCGATCCCCTATCATATCGGCACCGGCTATTTCGGCGGCTTCCTGCCGCTGGTCAGCCAATATATCATCGTGCGGACGGGCGATCCTTATGCCGGGCTGTGGTACCCGATGGCGGTGGTGGCGCTGGCGCTGGTGACTTGCCTGGTCGCGCTGCCCGAAACGCGCGGCAACAGGCTCGACGCCTGACCGTCGGCGCGCTATCGGGCGGGCGATGACCGGCTTTTCCGCTCCGCTGCGTTTGCGCCTGGATGGCGATGCGCTGGTTGCCAACTGGCGCTGGCTGGCACGCATGAGCGGCGGCGCGGCCTGTGGCGCTGCGATCAAGGCCGATGGCTATGGGCTGGGCGCGGCGGAGGTCATGGTCCGGCTCGCGCGCGTGGGCTGCCGCGATTTCTTCGTGTCCAACTGGGCGGAAGCGGCGCTGCTGGAGCCGCTGCTGGATGAGGGGGTATCGCTGAGCGTGCTGCATGGCGTGCGGGCGGAGGATATGGAGCGGGCGCTGATGTCGCGCGCGCGACCGGTGCTGAGCACGCAGGCGCAGATCGCGCGCTGGCGTGAGGCTGGCGGCGGCGCATGCGATGTCATGGTCGATACCGGCATGAACCGGTTGGGGCTGGACTGGCGCGGTGATGTGGCCGCGATGACGGCGCATCTTAGCGTCGAAACCCTACTGAGCCATCTTGCTTCGGCCGATGAGGACACGCCGCTCAACGCCCTGCAACATGACCGGTTTGCCGCGCTGACGTCCGTGCCGGCGCAACGCTACAGCCTGGCCAACAGCGCGGGCATCTGCCTTGGCGGAGACTATGCGTTCGGTCTGACGCGGCCGGGGCTGGCGCTTTATGGCGGCGTCCCGCGCGCTGAGGCGGCCGGGCAAATCGCGCAGGTCGTGTTTCCGCAGGCGCAGGTGCTGCAACGGCGGCGGGTGATCGCGAGCGATACGATCGGCTATAACGCCACTTATACTGCCACGGCCGACCTGGAGGTCGCGATCCTCAATCTGGGCTATGCCGATGGCTATCTGCGCGGCTTTTCGGATCGTGGCGCAGTGCTGCTGAACGGCGCGCGCCTGCCGGTGGTCGGGCGCGTATCCATGGACCTGATCGCGGTGGATGTGCGCACGCACCCGGACGTGGCGGAGGGTGACTGGCTGACGATCGACTATGCGCTCGGCGATGCCGCGCGCGCATCCGGCCTGTCCCAATATGAGTTGCTGACCGGCCTTGGCGCGCGGTTCGACCGGCTGTGGGATCTGTAGGCGGGCGGTTCGGCACGTCGGTCCGGCCGCCTCAAAGCCTGCGCGTCACGGCTTTGTAAGACGTCTCGGATATGTCGCCAGGGTGGTCAGTCTTCGGCTTCCGCAAGGTCCGCAAACGGCCGGACATAACCATCCTCGCGCACACTCAATTCAACCTTATTTCCTCTGGGCTTCGGCCAGCAATGTCGGGCCGACCAGGCCGGCAATTTCCTCTCTCGACCGCGGCGTTCGCTTGTCGCGCGCTGCTAACCAAGCCTCTTCGCGTATCATCGTGTCCACCAGATCGTCCGGTAACGCGCACGGAAATCGGTGATGCTTCCAGGATGCGGCGATCAGTGCGGTATCATGCCCCGTCCGGGAAGAAAGAGCGGACTGGACGCGTTCCGGCATCTGCGCCGATTCACGGCAACCTGCAATCACACGCTTGAGGAAGGCGACGATCTGCCGCCGTTTGCCGCGATCGGCGAGTGTTGAGGTACGTGCGCTGAGGCTGTAAAGTTCACGGTAGCCGCCCACCGTGGCAAGGTCCAACGCATCATCGCCCAGTGCAGCACGCGCGCGTTCGGCATCCGGTTCCCAAATTGCCAACGCATCGACATTTCCGTCGATCAGCGCCTGGGCGCTGCGGGCAGCATTGAGTGACACGATCGTAACGTCTTTTTCTTCTATCCCTGCCTCGGCCAGCCGCTCACGCAGATAGAAGGCGGCGGACGTATTGCCGTAGGTGGCTATACGCTTCCCCTTGAGATCGGCGATCGTGGCGATGCCCGACGATCGGCGCGCGACGATGTCATATAGACCTTCGGTCACGGTCATGATGATGCGCACATCGGGATGTGCGACCGACATGCGCAGCACTTGGGTTTCGGCATTGGCGGCCAAATCCGCCATGCCGGCAAATGTGGGAGGCGGGGATGAGGGATCGCGTTGTGTCGAGGCGACCAGCACCGGGTCGGCGACGTTCCACAAATTCGGCACGCCGCCATTATGCACGCTGGCGGCGCCCTTTGGCCCGTCCCGGACCGCGATCAGGATCGGGGCGATTTCCAGCACGGTATCGCTGCCATAAATGCGCAGCGGTGTTTTGGCCGTGGAAGCGGCAGACGCCATGAGGATGGATGCAAGGAGGGGGATCGCAATATGCAGCTTCATCTAAGGTCTCCTGCTAGAATTTCACGTCGAGCGCGGCGCCGACCGACCGGAAAGCCTCATACGGAACGACTTGTACCAGCCCCGGATTGCTCGTCACCAACCGCGTGATGAAGAAGGTGTTGAACAAGTTGCGGGTGATCAGGCTAAGCTTCCATTTGTTATCGGGCGCATGGACGCCGAGCGTAAGATCGACCGTTTCATAGCCCGGCACGACCGTCAGCGGATTTTGCCCGACGGCAAGTTGCAGGTTCCCCTGCATGAAATAATGGGCCTGAATGAAGCCATTGACCTTTGACGTGATCGGCCGGTCATAGGCCGCGAACAGATTGAGTTGCCATTTCGGCGATCCGACCGTGCGAAATCCATTGACCGATTGAAGCCGCGCGTTCGATCCGGCAATGACCGGCGCGCAGACGCCAGGCGTCGTTGTCGGTATCCGCGCCATTGAGGAGGAGTTTGGCGACCTCCCGCTTGCCGCGCTGGAGGACCGCCGGGTGAGGGGGGATTTCCTCGCATGGCGTGACCGCATTGGTGCGAAGTCGCGGCGGCAAGCAGACTATCGTTTCAGCGTCCTTGCGCGCATCCTGTCGTGGGCGTTCAATCGCGGCTTAGTCCCGTCGAATCCGTGCGAGCGACCGGGCCGCCTGTACCGCTCCAGCCGGTCGGAGAATATTTGGACTGAGGTGGACGAAGCCGCCTTCTATGCAAAGGCCCCGGACCATTTGCATCTGGCGCTCACCTTGGCGCTTTGGACCGGGCAGCGGCAAGGCGACCTCCTCCGGCTCACATGGTCCGCCTATGACGGAACGCATATCCGGTTGAAGCAGCGCAAGACTGGCGCGCGGGTCATCATCCCGGCTGGCGCGCCTCTCCGGGCCGCTCTGGACGCGGCAAAGGCGAAGCGGTCGAACCGGGACCCCAAGGACACGAAACCGCTTCCGCTGACGATCCTAGCGACTGAGGGAGGGACGACGTGGACGGAGTCCGGCTTCCGGGCATCATGGCGCAAGGCTTGCGCGAAGGCGGGCGTCGTGGGCGTCACGTTCCACGATCTGCGCGGGACCGCCGTGACCCGGCTGGCGCTGGCGGAGTGCAGCGAAGCGGAGATTGCGACGATCACCGGACACGCCCTCAAGGATGTCGGCGCGATACTCGACGCGCACTATCTGAAACGTGATTCCGGGCTGGCGGCAAGCGCCATTCGGAAGCTCGAAAACAGGGGGAAAGCTCCCAACTGACCGCCCAACTGAGGGTGGCGCGTCTGACTGGAAACCGGAAAAAAGCCAATGAAAAGAATGGTGGACGCACTTGGGCTCGAACCAAGGACCCGCTGATTAAGAGTCAGCTGC
>CAZLSU010000124.1:0-7676 GCA_964562225.1 uncultured Sphingobium sp. | reverse complement strand
CCAGCACCTGAAGCTGGTGCGTCTACCAATTCCGCCATCTGGGCACGGGGTAGGGGGGCGCGATTAGCCGTTGGCCTGTGGGCTGTCAATTGCGGGGGGTGCATTATTTTAGATCGGCATGATTTTCACGGACCCCGGCGCAGCGACATGGCATCCCTGCTATTTTCAGCGTTATAGCGCCATTGCCCGCCGATCAGACTCTTCCCGAATAAGACAAGGACCAAGCATGGCAGCGCCGCTCGCTTTCCTCGCCCGCCCCGACGGGCTTCGCCTCGCCTACCGGCACCGACCGGGCGCAGGGGCGACGATCGTCTTTCTGCCCGGCTATATGTCCGACATGGACGGGGGCAAGGCGGTGGCGCTCGACGCGTGGGCGGGCGACGCCGGACAGGCGATGCTCAGGCTGGACTATGGTGGCAACGGTTCCAGCGATGGCCGGTTCGAGGACGGCACGCTCGCCAGTTGGCGCGACGATGCGCTGTTGCTGATCGACACGTTGACGAAGGGACCGATCATCATCGCCGGATCGTCGATGGGCGGCTGGCTGGCGCTGTTGATCGCGCTGGCGCGGCCCGACCGGATCGTCGGGCTGGTCGGGATCGCCGCCGCGCCGGACTTTACCCAATGGGGCTTTACCGATGCCGACAAGGCGCTGCTGATGACGGAGGGACGCATACTGGAGCCGACGCCCTATGGCGACCAGCCCTATGTGACCACGCTGGCCTTCTGGCAGTCGGGTCAGGCGCTGCGCCTGCTGGAGGGACCGCTGGCGATCGACTGCCCGGTGCGCCTGCTCCATGGACAGCAGGACGCCGACGTGCCGTGGGATATCGCGCTGCGCACGGCGGCCGCGCTGCGTTCATCCGATGTGCAGACGCTGCTGATTAAGGATGGCGACCATCGTCTTTCCCGCGACGCGGATATCGCCCTGCTGATCCGCACCGTCGCCGCCCTTGCGGATTGCCTGTCATGACCCTGTTGCTTCTGTCCGCGCTGATGCTGTCGCCCCAAGGCTATGACCCGGAGGTGGAGGCGGTGATGAACCGCGCGAAGCGGGAGAAGCAGCAACAGAGAGCCGCGCCAGTCGTGCCACCGGCCCCTGCGCGACCCGATGCCCCCCTGCCCGTCCCGCCGGAGATCGCCGTGCCGTTCCAGGCCTGTATAGACGCCGCCGCGCAGTCGCCCGAAGCCGGAATCGCCGCCGCCAATGCGTGGCGTATCAAAGGGGGCGGCTATTATGCGCGGCATTGCCTGGGTTTCGCCTATGCGCGCGGCGAACGCTGGCAGCCCGCGATGATCGCCTTCGAGCAGGCGGCCGAGGAGGCCGAGCGCGCGGGCGCGATGGCGCAGAGCGCGCGGCTGTGGGCGCAGGCGGGCAATGCGGCGCTGGCGGGGGGCGACGCAGCAAAGGCGCGGCTGGATTTCGACGCCGCGCTGGCACGCGGCCTGCCGGACGGGCTGGAAAAGGGCGAGTTGCACCTGGATCGCGCCCGCGCGCTGGTGGCGCTGGATGACAAGACCGGTGCCCGCGAATCCCTCGACGTCGCACTGCTACAGGCGGCGCAAGACCCCCTCGCCTGGCTGCTGTCCGCCACATTGGCGCGGCGCAACGGCGAATTGAAACTGGCGCAGGCGCATATCGCCCGCGCGGTCGGCCTCTCCCCCGACGACGCGTCGGTCGCGCTGGAGGAAGGCAATATCGCGATCCTGACCGACCATGCCGACATTGCGCAGGCCGCCTGGCAGCGCGCGGTGCGGATCGCGCCCGACATGCCCGCGGGCACGGCGGCGGCGGACAATCTGACACGATTGCCCGCCGCTCCGCCTCAATCCAGGTAGAAATCCACCGTGGTGACGACGCGTACCTTCTTGTAGGGCGTGTCGCTCGCGCCGTCGCCGCCTTCGCCATCACGCGCGTCGATCGAGAAATAGCCCTGGGTGGCGCTCTTGATCCCGCCGACGCTGGTGCCGCTATCCTTGGCGAACTGTTCGGCGGCGGCGCGGGCGTCGCGCGTCGCGGCGGCGACCATAGGAGGTTTCACGTCGTTCAGCTTGGTGAAGCTGTAGCGCATCCCCGACCCCTCCTGGAGCGTGACGCCGCGCCGCACGAGGTCGAACTGCTGTGCGACCGCTTTCTGCGCGCGGGCGATGTCGGTGGTGCGCAACAACATGCGCTGGGTGATGGTGATATTGTTGACGCCATTGTTGATATACTGGTTCACGCCCGCGCCGCTGGGCGTCAGTTCGCCCGGCTTGAAGCCCAGGCTGGTGAAATAGCCGGTTAGCGACCGGGTGTTGGCGTCGATTTCCTCGCGCACGCTCGGCAAATCGAAACCGGTCGCCGAATAGCTGATCGACCAGGTGGCAAGGTCGGCGGTCACATCCTTTTCCGCAAGGCCGCGCACCGTGACAGACCGGTCGGCCGCCTTGGCGCGCTTGAGACCGTCGCCCAGCATATAACCGCCGGTTATCAGGCCGATGGCCGTGATCGCCGCGCACCCCAGCAAGACTTTCTCGCGTAACGCCAACGCCATGAACCCGTCTCCTCTTCCCTTGGCCTTTGAGCCAACCTATCTTGAGCGCATCCTCTACCGACCGCCAGATGAACCGTTGCGTAACAGCGACGAACGGAGCGCTTCCTTGCCCAAATATCTCCATACCATGATCCGCGTGACCGACATCGACAAGACCGTCGCCTTCTTCAACCTGCTGGGGCTGGAGGAGCAGAAGCGCTTCGACAGCGAACAGGGCCGCTTCACGCTCATATTCCTGGCGGCACCGGGCGATGAAGAGGCACAGATCGAATTGACCTATAATTGGCCCGCGCAGGACGGAAGCCCGGCGGAAGCCTATGGCGAAGGCCGCAATTTCGGGCACCTGGCCTACCGGGTCGAAAATATCTACGCCACCTGCCAGCGGCTGATGGACGCGGGGATCATAATCAATCGCCCGCCGCGCGACGGTCACATGGCCTTCGTCCGTTCCCCCGACAATATCTCGATCGAATTGCTCCAGGACGGGCATCTGCCCCCGGCGGAGCCATGGGCGTCGATGCCGAACATAGGTATATGGTAACGACATATGGGCCGTGCGTGATGACGGTTTCTGCCCTATGGTGCCGTCATGAATGAGCGGGGCGGACTGGAGAGCGAAGATGCGCGCAATGATGATGTTCGCCGCCGCCGCGATACTGACCGGCTGCACCGGCCCCTATGAGCCTCGCCCGCTGACGCCCAAACAGGCATCCGCGCTCGAAAAGGCGCTGACGGGCAAGGTCGCTGGCGAAAAGGTTGCCTGTATCAGCCAGATCCCCCGCACCGACATGCGCGTCATCAGCGATTCTGTGCTGCTCTATCGGGTCAGCGGCCGCCTCATTTATCGTAACGACCTGATCGGCAGTTGCAACGGCCTGACGCGTGGCGACACGCTCATCACCCGCAGCTTCGGATCGCAATATTGCCGGGGCGACATCGCCAATGTCGCCAATCTTCAGACCGGCACCCGGTCGGGCGGCTGCGCCTTGGGTGACTTCACGCCATATCGCACGCCGAAAAAGTAGCCGAGAAGCCAAATAACCAAACCCGTTCGGTTCGAGCTTGTCGAGAACGCAGCGCTGCGTTCTCGACAAGCTCGAACCGAACGGGTGCGGAAATCACCCCTTATACAGTCCGTCCAGCCGATCCTGGTAACGCGCCCGGATGACATGCCGCCTGATCTTCATCGACGGCGTCATCTCGCTATTCTCGACGGTAAAGGCTTCGTCGGCCAATAGGAAGCGCCGCACCTTTTCGGTCACCGACAGGTCGGCATTCACCCGATCGACCGCATCCCGCAGCGCCGCCATATAGGCCGGATCATCGGCTATCGCCTGCACGCCGCGCCCCTGCGCCGCCGCCCATTCGCGCGTCCAATCCGCGTCCGGCACCAGCAACCCGACGACATAGGGCCGCCGGTCGCCATGGACCATGGCCTGGCCGATCTCGGGCTGGAGCGTCAGCATTCCCTCGACCTTCTGCGGCGACACATTGTCGCCCTTGTCGTTGACGATCAGATCCTTCTTGCGGTCGGTGATGCGGATACGCCCCTTGGCGTCGATCTCCCCTATGTCACCCGTCAGCAGCCAGCCATCCTTGAGCACCCGCTCGCTTTCGGCCGGATTGCGCCAATAGCCGTGCATCACCAGCTCGCCGCGCACGACAATCTCGCCATCTTCCGCGATCCGCACCTCCACCCCGTCGAGCGGCGGGCCGACCGTATCCATGGCGATCCCCGCGCTCGGCCGGTTGCAGCTTATCACCGGCCCGGCCTCGGTCTGGCCATAGCCCTGGAGCAACGTGATGCCGAGCGACTGGAAGAAAATGCCGACATCGGGATTGAGCGGCGCCCCGCCCGACACCATCGCCTTTATCCGCCCGCCGAACCGCCCCTGCACCTTCGGCCTGATCGTGCGCCCCAGCAGCGCCTTCATCGGCAGGTCGAGGATGGAGGCGCGCCCCGCCTGTTCCTTCGCACCGATCCGCAGCGCCTGGGCCAGCAGGAACCCCGGCACCCTGCCCTGTTTCTCGATCGCCTTGATCACGCGCGCGCGCAGCACCTCGAACAGGCGGGGCACCACGACCATGATGGTCGGCCGCACTTCCTCGATATTGGCGGCCAGCTTTTCCAGCCCCTCGGCATAATAGATCTGCCCGGCCAGGATGATCGGCATGAACTGGCCGCCGCTATGCTCATAGGCATGGGACAGCGGCAGGAAGGACAGAAATATCTCCTCGTCGATCCCGAAATCCTCCAGCACCAGTTGGGCCGCGCCTTCGATATTGCACAGGATCGACCCGTGATGCTGCATTACGCCGCGCGGGCTGCCCCCGGTGCCGCTGGTATAGATGATGCAGGCCAGGTCGCCGCGCCGCGCGGTATAAGCGGCGGCGCAGGCGTCAACATCGGTCGGGTGCGCGGCGATCAGATCGTCCCATAAATGACAGTCGATCTGGCCCTGCGCACCGCGGATCGGCTCCATGCTGACGACGAAGCCCGCCTGCGATCGCAGCACCGCGGGCATCAGCGTCTGCGCCAGCTTGGCGGTCGACACGATCACCGCGCGCGCCCCACTGTCGGTCAATATATGCTGATGATCGCGCGTCGTGTTGGTCGTGTAGGTCGGCACGGTGATGCCGCCTGCCGCCATGATCGCCAGGTCTGCGATGCAGAATTCGGGGCGGTTCTCGCTCACCAGCACGACCGGATCGCCGGCACGAAGCCCGTTCGCCTTCAGGGCGCTCGCCAGCGCCGCCACCCGGCGCGCCACCTCGGCCCAGCTCAGCGCCTGCCACTGCCCGTCCATCTTGCGCCACAGGAAAGGCGCGCCGCCCTTCTGCTTGGCCCGCGTGAAGAACATCGACACCAGATTGGGAAAGCGCTCGATCGCCTGCAAAGCTCAACTCCTGGCCATGGGCGCATCTGCCGCGCGCCTTGTTTCGGGCGGCCGCTATACAGCGGCCCTGCCGTAACGGCCATCCGCTTTGTTGGATTTCCTCAGTCGAAAAGCCCGTCCTGCACATCCGAAGGCGGGTTGAGACCCAGATGCTTCCACCCGCCCGCATTCAGGCAGCGGCCGCGCGCGGTGCGGGCGATCAGGCCAAGCTGGATCAGATAAGGTTCGATCACCTCCTCGACCGTGTCGCGCGGTTCGGAAAGGCCCGCCGCCAGCGTCTCCACGCCCACCGGGCCACCGCGATAAATATCGGCAATCATCATCAGATAGCGCCGGTCCATCAGGTCCAGGCCCAGATGATCGACCTCCAGCCGGTTGAGCGCCGCATCGGCGACCTTGCGGTCGACCTGCGCGGCCCCCGCGACGGTCGCGAAATCGCGCACCCGGCGCAACAGCCGTCCGGCGATGCGCGGCGTGCCCCGCGCGCGCCGGGCGATTTCGGTCGCGCCGTCGCTCGTAATGCCCAGGCCCAGCAGCCTTGCCGCGCGGCTCACGACCAGTTCCAGCTCGTCGATCGTATAGAATTGCAACCGCACCGGAATGCCGAACCGGTCGCGCAGCGGCGTCGTCAGCAATCCCTGCCGCGTCGTCGCGCCGACCAGCGTGAAATGCGGCAGGTCGATGCGTACCGATCGGGCGGACGGCCCCTCCCCGATCATCAGGTCGAGCGCACGGTCCTCCATCGCGGGATAGAGGATTTCCTCGACCGCCGGATTGAGCCGGTGGATCTCGTCCACGAACAGCACGTCGCCTTCGTCCAGATTGGTGAGCAGCGCGGCAAGATCGCCCGACTTGGCAATCACCGGACCGGACGTGGCGCGGAAACCCACCCCCAGTTCCTTGGCGACGATCTGCGCCAGCGTCGTCTTGCCCAGGCCCGGCGGGCCAAAGAACAGCACATGGTCCAGCGCCTCCCCCCGCGCCCGCGCCGCCTGGATGAAAATCCGCAGATTCTCCTTCGCCGCCTGCTGGCCGATAAATTCGTCCAGCGTCTTGGGACGCAGCGCGGCGTCCACGTCTTCGACGCGACGCGCCGGGGTGATGAGGCGGTCTTGAGTCACGAGCAAAACCTAGGAGATTCGTCATGCTGAACTGGTTTCAGCATCCATCGCGCCCCAAGCGCGGTCCGACGGGTGGCAAACCCAGCCCGACGGCCAGGTCGAGCCACCGAGGGTTCTCGGACTCGATCAAAGTGCCAAAGGACCGACTGGCGAGGGTATAGACGCACGGTTGTTTCACTACCTCGCCTCTGCGGCAAGAGACGCGCAATGGATGCTGAAACAAGTTCAGCATGACGGCAATGGGTAACGCCTCTCACTTCGCCGCCTTCCGCAGTGCCAGGCGCACCAGCGCGTCCAGACTGGCACCCTCGCCGACCTCCACCTCCGCCGCCGCCACCGCCGCGCTCGCTTCGGTCGGGCGGAAGCCCAGATTCTGGAGCGCCGATACCGCATCAGCCGCGTTGCCGCCGGTCGGCAAGGCCGCCATGCCCGCCGCGACCGCGCTTCCCGCAGGCGCGACGCCGACCTTGTCCTTCAATTCGCGCACGATGCGTTCGGCCAGTTTCGGCCCGACGCCGTTTGCCCGCGCCACCATCGCCTTGTCGCCCATCGCGACCGCGCGGTGCAGGTCGGCCGGTTCCAGCGCCGACAGGATCGCCAGCGCCACCCGCGCGCCGACGCCCTGCACCCCGGTGAGCAGCCGGAACCAGTCGCGTTCCTCGGCAGAGGCGAAGCCCATCAGCCGGATCGAATCCGCCGACACCAGCATTTCGGTATGGACCGTCACGGCTTCGCCCACCGGTCCGATCGCCGACAGCGTGCGCGAGGATGCGCCAACCAGATAGCCGACCCCGCCGACGTCGATGACGGCATGGTCCAGCCCCGTGCTGTCCAGCCGTCCTTTGAGTTTCGCGATCATGCCCTACGCCCCATGGTCATGATCTGTTCTTTACAGACTGTGGCGCTGTGCGCCAGCCCTAACGGATGGCCGGGCAAACCAGTCTAATCGAACAATTCTTCCAGAAAGCTCTTCTTGCGCTTCTTCTGATAATAGGGGTCATCGCCATGGCTGCGATCCGGGCGATAGCCCGCCGAGGGTGAGGGCGACGGCGCGGGAGCCGCATGCGCGGATCGCTCGATGATCTTGTCCAGTTCGCCCCGGTCCAGCCACACGCCCCGGCATT
>CAZLSU010000123.1:0-7682 GCA_964562225.1 uncultured Sphingobium sp. | reverse complement strand
TGGTTTGCTGCGGTTTGAAAATCTCGGAGTAACTGACGTAGCTCGACCATTCATCCGTGAGGTCATAGACGATACCGCCGTAAGGAACAACCTTGGTGGCTTCACGAACCGATATATCCGAGTCGGTTCCCCAGACGCCCTGCTTATCGCGGGACCGATAGAGCTGATCAAATTTATAACGTTGTGCCCGAGCGCCAACGATCAAGTGCAGCGGCTCGGCCAGTTGCAGACGCAGCGTCGAATACAGGCCGTACTGCACCTGGGTATTGGGACTGAATCGGTGGAAAAAATCTTTGTTGGTGTCGGGCTGTAGCCAGGGCGCTGGGTTAAATACATCGATTGGTACACCCGATCCAGTGGCCTGGGCAGTCCCCGCCCATGAACTGGTGATTTTCTGGTGATCCATCCCCATAAGGAGCTCATGCTGCAACCCGACTGCCTCGAATTTACCCGCAAGATTCACATCAAACAGCTTTTGATCGCTGCGGTATTTGTTGTTGGAGCCCCCGGTATTGGGCCCTGTCCTGGACTCAGGATCGACTGCACCAAAGGAAAAGGCGCTTTTCGAGAAGCCAGAATCCAGGGTCTGGGTGTAAGAAACGTTACCCTTCCAGTTATCGTTGAACTCATGGTCGATCTTGCCAAAGATTTCCTGGGATCGACCATCCAGGTAGGCCCAATTCTGCGTCAGGCTGGCGCTTCGCGAGAGCCCCAAGTCCCGGCCATCGAGGTAACGCGGCAAGCCCGTACCTGAACCCGTCTCGTGGATACGCTCAGAGCGCCCGCCCAGGGTCAGGCGCGTGTCATCCGTGATATCCGCTTCCAACACCCCGTAGAAAATCGGCTTTTCCAGGCCTCGGTCATCCGCCATGTATTGACGATCCGTGTAGGCCGCCACCATTCGCCCACGCAACTTGCCGTCGAACCCCAAAGGCCCCGTGACATCCATCTGGGTACGGTAGTTGTCCCAACTCCCCGCCGAGACATCGACCTTTAACTGGTAAACGTCCAACGGGCGCTTGCGCACCAGGTTGATCATGCCGCCAGGGTCACCTGTGCCGCCAAATAACCCGGACGCACCCCGCAAGACTTCGACGTGGTCGTACTCCACCAGGTCGTAGCTCTTGTTGGAATAGAAACTGCCCGACGTGGTGCCCAGGGCCATAGGAGCGGCACCGTCGATTTGAATGTTCTCGATGTTAAAGCCGCGAGAGGAGAAGTCTGACAACCGGAAGTTGTTGTTCGTAACCGTAATGCCTGGCGTCATTTTCATGGCTTCGGCCAGGTCGGTCATACGCTTTTCTTCAATAACCTGCGCTGTCACCACCGACACCGACTGCGGCGTCTGCCGTAAGCGGGTCGGAGTCTTCGAACCGATACTGGTCAACCCCGTGGTATAAGACCCCGAATTCTCCGTCATTTCCCCCATCCCCTGCCCCTGAATGGTGGTAGCCCCCAACTCCAACGCCCCACCCTGTACCGCCGCCTTCTCAATCAAAATCACATCATCACTCAATCGGGCGACCAAGCCGCTGTTCAGCAACAACCGATCAAGCCCCTGCTGCACCGGGTAGTTCCCCCTCAACCCGTCCGACTGCTGACCGGCCACCAATTCGCTGACAACCATCAACCGCAACCCGGACTGCTCGGCAAAGCGCGTCAATACCTGGTCAAGTTGACCGGCCTCGATAGCGTAGGTCCGGCTGTCGCTCTTCTGCTGCTGCGCCGCCTGTGCCGGCAGGCTCATACCCACGGCACTGGCCGTGGCAAGTGCCAGGCTCAAGGCGGTGTGCCTGATCAGATGCTGCATAACGCTCCCCTTGCTGAAATCAGCCAAATAAAAATCAATCTCAACAGGAAAGACGTCACCCCTCTGAAACCCGACAGCGGCGGCAAGTGTATTTTTTGCAAGCTGAGTTACTGTCGCGGCGAGTCGTCGCGCTCGATCACGGTCAGCCACGGCAGCAAGCGCACCCGCAGCGGCAAGGTGCGTTGCAGCAGTTTCAATTGGGCGTCGGTGTCGTCGGTGGCGAT
This sequence comes from uncultured Sphingobium sp., assembly GCA_964562225.1. Taxonomy (GTDB): domain Bacteria; phylum Pseudomonadota; class Alphaproteobacteria; order Sphingomonadales; family Sphingomonadaceae; genus Sphingobium. The sequence continues at coordinate 5,648 of CAZLSU010000123.1, read as the reverse complement.
GATGCCGGTCACGGGCAGGTCGCGCAGGCCGCTGTCACGGACCCAGATTACGCCGCGATGGTAGCGGCCAAGTTGCTCCAGCACATCACCCAGGGGCTGGCGGTTGAACACCAGTTTGTCGCGGCGCCAGGCCGTGGCGGTGCCGACGTCGACCGGTTGGGTGCGCGCGCGGCCGTCCGGGCCGTATTGCACGGCCTGTCCGGCCTCGACATCGGTGGTCTGCGGGTCGCCGTCCAAGGTCACACGCACGGCGTGTTCGGTGACGACCATCCGCACCTGCTCGCCCTCGCGTCGCACGTCGAAGCCAGTGCCCAGCGCGCGCAGGCTGCCGCGCCCGGCGCGTACTTCGAAGGGGCGTTGGGTATCGGGGGCGACCTGGACGAACAGTTCGCCGGTATACAGATGCAGCACCCGGCGACCACCTTGCATGTCGATATCCACCCGGGTGCGCGGCGCCAGTTCCAGGTGCGAGCCGTCGTCCAGTGTGACGCGGCGGTGCTCACCCAGGCCGGTCACCTGGTCCGCCATCCAGCCGTGTTGCTCCGCCTGCCAGGACAAGCCGCCCGCCAGGCTCAATGCGACGACCAGCCCCAGTTGCAACAAGCGGCGTGACGATCCAGGTGGGCGCTCCAGTGCGCTGCCCAGGCTCTCCCACAGTCGTTCCGCCGCATGGGCGGCACGCTGGTGTTCGGGCGAGGTTTCGCACCACTGCAGGTAGGCATCCCAGGTCGGTGCCTCGGGGCTGCCTGAATGCAGGTCGACCAGCCACTGCAACGCCTGCTCGGTCAGCAATGGCGAAGGTTTTTCCAGTGTCACTCGGTCATCCCAAGACGCCGGGCGCAATGCAGCACCGCGCTCATGATGTATTTGCTGACCATACTGGGAGACACCCCGAGTTGCTTGGCAATCGCCGCATGGCCCAAGCCGTCGAGGCGGTTGAGCAGCAAGGCCTGGCGGCTGTTCTCGGACAATTCTCCCAACGCCTGCTGCAACAGCTGCAATTGCTGGCGCATTTCCACCAGTGCCGCAGGGCCCGGGCATGGGTCGAGCAACTCGTGTTGCACATCCTCCAGCGAGTCCATCGGCCCGCGCCGTGTGCGGCTGCGGCCCAGGTCGATGATCAGGTTGCGCAATACGCGAATCAGGAAAAACCGCGGATTGGTGATGGTATGGGTGCGCTGCTGCCGGTCCAGGCCGACGTAGCGCACAAACGCGTCCTGCATGAGGTCGGCCGCCATTTCCCGGTCGCCCAGCCGACGGTAGGCAATCTGCTGCAGTTCGCGATGATAGAGGCGAAACAACCGATCCAGATTATCCAACGCACACTCCATGGGCATCCGTGTGCAGGGCACACATAGGGGGCGCTAGACTACAATTTATGAGAATCGTTCGCAACAGCATAAAACTTGCGAGCGCTGACTGACTGGCAGCGCCCGCAACCGTTTTAGCTCTGCACCGCCGCCTGTTGGCGCGCCTTCTCCAGCAGCGCGGCCTTCTCCTCTGGACTCATTGCGTCCAGCCGCAAACGTGCCTGGGCCAGTTTCTCCAACTGGCCTGGGCTATCTTCCTGGGCGCGCAAGGCCTGGGCCAGTGCGCCGGGACTTGGGTGATCGAACACGATGCCGGGGTGGACTTCGCAGTGCAGCAGTTTGCGAATCCCGGCGACCAGCTTGATCACCAGCAGCGAATGGCCACCGGCGGCGAAGAAGTCGCGGTCGCGGCTCAAGCGTTCGCGCCCCAGCAACTGGGCCATGCGACTGGCCAGCAAGGTTTCAAGGGCGTCCAGGGGCTCGATGAAGGTGTCGTCTTCTTCGACCAACTCCAGATTCTGCAAGGCCTGGCGGTCGACTTTGCCGTTGCCCAGGCGCGGCATGTGCTGCACCACCTGGTACTGGTGCGGCACCATCACCGCCGGCAAGCGCTCAGCCATTTGCTGCTTGAGGGTTTGCAGCCAATCCGCAGGCGCGTCCTGGCTCGGCAGTACAAAGGCGACCGGCTCATCGTGCGCCAGCAGCACCACGGCTTCGCTCACGCCGGGCACGCGCAGCAGTTGGTGTTCGATTTCTGCCAGTTCGATACGGAACCCGCGCACCTTAACCTGATGGTCACGCCGGCCATACAGCGCGATACCGCCTTGTGGCAGGTAGCGGGCCAGGTCGCCGCTGCGGTACAACCGTTCGCCAGGGTTAAACGGACTGTTGATAAACGCTGCATCGGTCTGCGCCGGGTCGTTCAGGTAGCCACGGCACAATTGCTGACCGCCGATATACAGCTCACCCAGTTCGCCGCAGGCCACCAGTTGCAGGCCCTCGTTGAGGACGAACAACTGGTTGTTGGGCAATACCCGAGTCAGGGGAATGGCCAGGTGTTGCAAGTCGTCCGGGCTGATTGTATGCACGGCGACGCCAACGGTGGTTTCGGTGGGCCCGTAGTGATTGAACAGACGGCAATCGGCGCGCAGGTTGAAGATGCGCGCAACCGTCCCCTGGCCGATGGCTTCGCCGCCGAGGATCAGGGTGGCCGGCACCTTCGGCTGCGGTGCTTCGAGCAAGGCGGCAAGATGGGACGGCACGATTTTCAGGCAATCAATGCCCTGGGTGTCGATGAAGGCTGCGAAGGCTTCGGGATCCTGCATCGTCGCCTCGTCAACGATATGCAAGGTGGCGCCGTTGTACAGCGCACCAAACAGGCTGGTGTTACCCAGGTCCGCCGCGACAGTGGAGCCTTGGGCGAAGTGCCGGCAAGCAGCCAGCTCCAGCTCACTGCTGACGCCCGCGACGTAATTGAGCAATTGCCGATGCTCGACCACCACGCCCTTGGGCACCCCGGTGGTGCCGGAGGTAAACAGTACATAAGCGGCGTCCTGGCCTTGCAGGGTTGCACTAGGTCCTTGCGCCAGCGGTTGCTGCACCTTTTGATCGAGGTCCAGTACTGCGCAACCGGCTGCATCCAAAGCCACACCCTGGGTGACCAGTAGTTGCGCACCGGCCTGTTCCACCAGTTGGGCCTGGCGCGCCACTGGCCAGTTCGGGTCCAGCGGCAGATAGGCAGCGCCTGTGCGCCAGGTCGCAAGAATAGTCAGCACCTGGGCCACGCCGCGCGGCAAGGCCAGGGCGACGATGCTGCCCGGGGCTACACCCTTTTGACGCAGACGGCTGGATAATTGACGCACGCCGGCATCCAACTCGGCGTAGGTCAGCGACTGCTGCCCCGCGACCAATGCCAACGCGTCCGGGGTGATTTCGGCCCAATTGAGAATATGCTCGGGCAACAGCACCCGCTCTTCCAGCACTTGGGTCGCAGGATTGAATGCCAGCAAGCGTTGGCGCTCCGCTTCCCCCAACAGGCTCAAGGTAGCGATGGCCGCGTCCGGCTGCTCCAGCACACTGGCCAGCAGCACTTGATACTGCGCCAGCAGCGTGTGCATCGATGCCTGGCTGTACACGGCGGCGGCATAGTCCAGCGACAGCCCGGTAACCGCGCCGCCCTCCTCCACATCGACATTCAGCGCCAGTTCAAACAGCGGCCGCAGATCAGCACTGTAGGCGCCACTCCAAGTGCATGCCCCCACTGCGCGCGCTGCCGGCTGGCGGCGCACGCCAAAGCCATGGGTCAGCGGCAGGCCAGCGTCGAGCGGCGCATATTCCTGCCAGGTGCCATGGCTGTCCAGCACCCCCGCCAACTGCGCCAGGACGCTGCTGAACGAGGCCGTCGGCGCCAGGTCGAGGTGCAGCGCCAGGGTTCTTTGCAACAGGCCCACGGTCGGCGCGAAGAACTCATAGTCCGCGCGCGCGTCATGCCGCAGGCCTGCGACAAACCCTTCGCGCCCGCTGATCCGCGCCAGCAGCACCCACCAGGCGGCTTGCAAGAGCGTGGTCACCTGGGTGCCGTGCTGGGTCGCCAACTGGCCCAGGCGCGCCAACACGCGCGGGTCAAGGTCGGTACTCAGGGACTGCCCAACGGCCTTGCCCTGCACGGTATTGGCGTAGCGGCCCGGCAAGTCCGGCGCCAGCGCGCCAGCGCCCGCCAGGTAGGTTTGCCAATAGGCCTTGGCGGTATCCGCGTCTTCGTCAAGCACCACTTCTGCGTGCCATTCCAGGTACTGGGCAAACTGCCCCAGTTCCTCGTCCACGCTGCAACTGCCCTGCTCATAGGCTGTGCACAGGTCTTGATAGAGAATTTCCAGGCTGGCCTGGTCGCCGATAAAACCCGCCAGGCCCAGGGTCAGTTGCCAGTGCTGCGTGTCGATACGCTGCAACAGGCCCTCAAAAAACACTCCGGACGCCAAGCTCACCGGGCGCTGACACCACAGCGCCAGGACCTGCGCGGTGTTACTGGACTCATCCACCGCCAGTGCCCCATTCGCCGCCCCGGCATCAAAGAACTGCCGCAGGCCACGGTAACCGGGCGCGGTCGCCAAACGCGCCGCGAGCGCTGTGTGACGCTGGCGCAATCCACTAAACGCCGCTTGCAGCCGTGGCACATCGAGCGCGCCGCTGATCTGGATAGACAGCAGGTGCGCAATGTCGCCCCAGCTCGCGCCGCCCTGGGCGTCCAGCACCCGCTGCTGCTGTTCGGCGAGCAGCGCCAGGCCTGCATCGTTAAGCGTACTCATGCGTCAGTCCCTTCAGTTTGCATACGTGTGGAGGGCACTACCGTTTCCAGGTCGCGCCGTTCGATCATTTCGCCCATGGCCACGACGATTTTGCGTGGGCCTTCAAAGGGGTCGCGGGCGTGGGCGGCGAGCATGTTGTCCAGCAGGATCACATCGCCCTTGCGCCAGTCAAAGCGCACCGCACAGGCCTCGTAGAGTTCGCCCAGTTGCTGCATCACCGCGTCTTCAATCGGGCTGCCGTCGCCGTAGTACACGTGGCGCGGCATCCGCTCGGGGCCGAACAGGCCCAGCAAGTCGTCGCGCACATCGGGGTCCAGGCAGTAGATATGGTGCAGTTGCACCTGGTTGAAGAAGGTTTTCTCGCCGGTGCTCGGGTGGGTGATGATCGCCGGGCACGGGGTGCGGATCTGCAGTTCGTCGTTGTCCAGCCAGGCCCACTGGATGCCAGCCAGCGCGCAACGCTGCTCGACCTGGGCGCGGTCTTCGGTCTTGAAAAAATGCTGCCAGGACACGTCGAGCTTGTCGGCAAAGGTACGCACATACAGCAGGCCCTTGCTTTCGAAGGTATCGCGCAACGCTTGCGGCAAACGCAGGTACATCTGCCGGCAATCGACCACCGGCGTGGCACCGCCCACGGGCGACGGTTGCTCGCAGAAGAACAGTTGCTTGCGCGGCCAGCGATCCTGATGCGAGCTCTCGTTGTGGAACAGGATCATTTTCTTTTCCGGGTACGGCGTAGAGCGGTAGGTGTTCTTGCCGCCCTCTTTCTTCGGCAAGTCGCCGTACTGGCCGTACAGGCCCGGCTGAACTGCTTCGGCAAAGGCCTCGAAATCGTGGATATCACGCATGGCAAAGCCTCGGAACAGGATCCCCGCATGCCGCGCCAACTTCTCCTCGACCAAGGCGCGATTGGCCTGGACCCACGTCACCAGGTCGAGCCCCGGATCATTGGGCTCCATCAGCAACGGGAACACCTGGTCGGCGTTCAACAGCGATTCACGCATCGCCGGCAGCGGGGCCCTGGCCACCGGGC
>CAZLSU010000122.1:0-7801 GCA_964562225.1 uncultured Sphingobium sp. | reverse complement strand
GCACGCCAGCCTGTCCGAGCGCGAGCTGCAGACCCTGCAGAAGATCGCCTCGGGCCGCAAGCTCAGCGACATTGCCGAGGAGTTGATGCTCAGCCCCAAGACCGTGAGCGTGTACCGCGCGCGGGTGCTGGAGAAGCTGCACCTGTCGAACAACGCGGAACTGACGGTGTACGCGATCAGGAACGGGCTGGTCTGAGCCCCGGCGAGGGCATGGTCCGAGTGGATCATCGCCACGTCATGGGCGGCCGCGATACTGGGGCGTCATCATCTCAGGGAGTGTTCATGGTGTTTCACACCTCTGCGGCGTCGCGCCGCACCGTGCTCGCCACGCTGTTGGCCGCTGCCGCACTCGCCGCCTGCGGCAAGGACGACCCGCAGGCTAAGCTCGAAGCCGCGGTCAAGGCGCTGCAGGCCGCCATCGAGGCGCGCGACACGGGCGATGTGATGGACCTGCTCGACGAGCACTTCCAGGGCAGCGGCAACCTCGACCGCGACGGCACGCGCCGGATGCTCACCGCCACTTTCCTGCGCTTCCAGAACATCAAGGTCATCGCCATGTCGAGCCAGGCGCGGGTGGATCCGCAGACGCCGACACTGGGCCGTGTCGAGGCCCAGGTGCTGGTGACGGGCGCCCAGGGCCTGATCCCCGAGCGCGCCGAGCCCTACACCGTGCGCATGGAGTGGCGCCTGGTGAGCGGCGACTGGAAGCTCGCCGATCTGCGCTGGGACGAGTGAAGCGGCGCCAACGCTGCGCGGGCGTTCAGGCGGACGGCGGCAGGCGGAAGGTGTCGACCAGGGCGCTGAGGCGCGCGGCCTGCTGGCGCAGGCTGTCCGCGGCGGCGGCCGATTCCTCCACCAGCGCGGCGTTCTGCTGCGTCATCTGGTCCATCTGGCTCACGGCCTCGTTGATCTGTCCGATGCCCCTCGACTGCTCGTCGAAGGTGGTGTCGAGCGCCGCGATCATTCCCGCGACCTGACCGGCCTGCGCCACGATGTCGCCCATGGTGGTGCCGGCCTGCTCCACCTGCCTGGCACCGGCGTCCACGCGGTCCTGGCTTTCGCCGATCAGGCGCTTGATGTCCTTGGCGGCGGTGGCCGCGCGTTGCGCCAGCGTGCGCACCTCGCCGGCCACCACCGCGAAGCCCCGTCCCTGCTCGCCGGCGCGCGCGGCTTCCACCGCGGCGTTGAGCGCCAGGATGTTGGTCTGGAACGCAATGCCGTCGATCACGCCGGTGATGTCGGCGATGCGGCGCGAACTCTCGCTGATGGTCCCCATGGTGGCGACCACCCCGGCGACGGCTTCGCCACCGCGGCTGGCGACGGCGCTGGCCGACTGCGCCAGGCCCGTGGCGGCGCGCGAGGTGTCCGCGCTGTGCCGCACAGCGGTGGCGATCTGCTCCATCGAGGCCGCGGTCTGCTCGATGCTGGACGCCTGTTCTTCGGTCCGGGTGGACAAGTCCGCGCCACCGACAGCGATCTGGTGGGAGCCACTGGCGATCGAGTTGCTGCTCTCGCGCACCTCGCTCACGATGCGCGCCAGGTTGTCGTTCATGCTGCGCAGGGCCGTCAGCAGCTCGGCCATCTCATCCCTGCCGTCGACTTCGATGCGCGAAGTGAGGTCACCGGCGGCCACCGTGCGGGCCACGCGCAGGGCTTGCGCAATGGGCAGCGTGATCGAGCGCGTGAGCACGAAGGCGACGGCCACGGCCATCAGCACGGCGATACCCGCCAGCAGCGCCGACAGCAGTTTGGCGTCGTGGGCGGCTTTCAGCGCCTCGGCGCCGTAGGCTTCCATCCCACCGGCCTGGGTCTCGGCGAAGGCCTCGATCGCGGCGAGGTAGGTGGTCTGCAGCGGCAGGATCTGCGTCAGCAGTTCGTTGCGGGCGTCCTCGGTCCGGCCGGCTTTGAGGTGGTCCAGCAGCCGGTCTTCGCGTTGGCGAAACGCCTCATGCTGTTCGACGAGCGCATGCAGGGCGGCCTGGTCGCGCCCGGCCTGGCTGGCCCGCAGTTGTGCGATGGCTTTCGTCACCACGGGCTTGGACGCGTCCACCCTGGCCAGCTCCGCCGCCACGGCGCTGCGCTCGGTGGCGATCAGCGCGGTGCGCAGCGCGTTCAGTTGCCGGTTGACTTCGTTTTCGACCTTCTGGGCCAGGGCCACATTGGCGTAACGGTCGTGCAGGATCACATCGATGTCGCCAGCGATGACGTTGAGCTTCGCAAATCCCACGCCCGCGATGGTGGCCAGCAGGGCAATGATGAGTGCGAAGCCGAGCGTCAGGCGGGTGCCGATGCGCAAGTGGGCAATGGCTTTCATATCTTTCTCTCGGGATCACGGCGAACACCCGCCCTGGCAGGGCGGCCGTGAATGGCCGGCATCGAGAAAAACATCGGCGTCCTTGGGTGGCTTCTGTACGCCGTTCGGCTGGCTGGCTGTGCCTCACAAGGTTTCCCCGCAAGCCTGTGCCGGGATTCCGCCCGGGCTTCAGCGGCGCGTGCGCGCCGGCGCCGACCAGTCGCTGCGGTGCGTGGCGATGGCCAGCGTCAGCCCCATGAGTGCCAGGCTCAGGCCCACCACCGCGTACAGCGCCTGCGGCTGATCGCCCGCCAGGCGCAGCGCCAGCCAGCCGCCCAGCGCCACCACCACCAGCCGCGCCGCGCTGGCCACCAGGGGCCAGGTGAGCCGCCCTGCGCCTTGCGAGGCGAAGAACAGGGCGAGCCCCAGTCCGAAGAAGCCGTACGCGCCGCCCACGATGCGCAGGTAGCTCGCGCCCGCCGCCTGCACGGCTGGGTCCGGGGTGAACGCCGCCATCCACAGTTGCGGCCACAGCGCGGCGACCAGGCCGATCGCGCCCGTGATGGCCCACACCAGCGCAGCGCCGGTCCAGGTAATGTGCTTGGCGCGCGCCGCCTGTTGCGCGCCAAGGTTGGTGGCCACCATGGCGGTGAGCGCGCCGCCGATGCCGAAGGCGATGGGCACCAGGATGTACTCCAGCCGCGCGGCGATGCCGTAGCCCGCCACGGCCAGGCTGCCGAAGCCGGCGACGTAGGCGGTGGCGAGTGCGATCGAGCCGTTGCTCAGCACCGGGTTGATGGCCGAGGGCAGGGCCAGGCGCAGGATCTCGCGCGTGTCATCGCGCCGCAGCCGCCAGCCCGCGCCCAGGGGCCGTGCCGGCGCACCACGGCGCGACAGCCACGCCAGCAACACCAGTGCCGACACCGCGCTGCAGGTGACGGTGCTGGCCGCGGCGCCCGCCACGCCCAGCGGCGGCAGCGGGCCCCACCCGAACACCAGTTGCGGCGCCAACAACAGGTGCATCACCGTGGTGGCGATGAGCGCCAGCGCGGCCGCACCCATCTGCCCGGTGCCACGCGCCACGCCGGCCAGCACGTTGACCGTCCAGACCGCCGAGGCGCCCGCGAACAGCACCGCAGCGTAGCGGGCGGCTTGTTCCAGCACCGGCCCGCGCGCGCCCATGGCGGTGTAGATCAGCGGCGAGGCCGCGATCAAGGTGAACAGCAGTGAAGCGATGAGGCCCAGCACCAGCGCATGCCAGGCCAGTCGCGCGGCGCGTGCCTCGTCGCCCGCGCCCGCGGCGCGCGCCACCACCGCCGTGGCGCTGCCGCCCAGGCCCCCGGCCGACATGTGCAGCATCAACATGGCCAGTGGCAGCACCACCGCGACGCCGGCCAGCGCGTCGGCGCCCAGGCGGCCCACGATGTAGCCGTCGAAGCCGATGACGATGGTGTTGGCGAACAGGCCCAGAACGTTGGGCGTGGCCAGGCGCATCAGCGTGGGCAGCACCGGGCCGTGCAGCATGCGCTGGCGGGTGTCGGCGGCCCTGGAGGGCGCGGTGGCGTTGGCGGGGGTGGCGGCGGCGGTGCTCATGGTCAGGCGGGCAGGTAGGCCGCTGTGGCGCTGGCAAGCGACTGTTTCACCTGGCGCGTCATGTCGTCGGCCAGCACCTCGGACTCACCCGCCTCCAGTCCGTCGAAGGCGGCGCGCACGATCGCCTCGGGCGTGGACTTGGGCGCGTCGATGCCCTGCGTGAGGTCGGTGTCCACGAAGCCCATGTGCAGTGCGGTCACCTGCGTGCCCTGTTCCAGCAACTCGTGCCGCAGGCCGTTGGTGAGTGCCCAGGCCGCCGATTTGGTGGCGCCGTAGGTGCCCAGCAGCGGGCGGTTGATCCAGCTCGCGATGGACAGCACGTTGAGCATGGCGCCACCGCCATTGGCCGCCAGCACCGGCGCGAAGGCCTGGGCCATGCGCTGCATGCCGAAGACGTTGACGTCGAGTTGGCGGCGCAGGGCTTCCAGCGTGTCGGGCATCAGGAAGCCACCGAACTCGGCCACGCCCGCGTTGTTGATGAGCAGCGTCACGTCGCCGTGTTCGCGCGCGGCGCGCGCCACTTGTTCGGGGCGGGTCACGTCCAGTTCGATGGGCGTGACGCCATCGAGCGTCACGTTGGCGGCTTGCCGGCTGGCGGCGTAGACGCGCTTCGCGCCTCGCGCCAGGGCCTCGCGCGCGAAGGCCAGGCCGATGCCGCGGTTGGCACCCGTGATCAGGACGACGGCGTTTTCGATCTGCATGGAAGACTCCTGGTGAATATGATGGCCGTCATATTTGTGGCCGTTGAGGAAAGCGCGCCAGAGGCGCGCGTTGGGTGTCAGTGCGTGGCGCCGGGTGGCGTGTCGCTGTCGTCCGGGGCGAACTGTTCCAGCAGGAAACGCCGGCTGGCGGCCAGGTGACGGCGACCCTTGCTGTTGTCGCCCAGCGTGCGGGCGATCTGCAGGGCGCCCACCAGTTGCGACGCGATCACGCCGGCCGCCTCGCGCGGCTGCCCGGGCGCCAGCGTGGCGGCCACGGCCCGGGTCAGGGCCTCGATGCGGGCCGCGGCGGCCTCGCGCACCATGTCGGACTGGCGTGGCATCTCGGAGGCCAGTGCGGCCACGGGACAACCGCTCTCGGGGGAGCGCAAGTGGCGCTCGGCGAGGTAGTTGTTCACCAAGGCCTGGAACCGGCTGTCGCCCTTGGCCTCGCCGGCTTCCAGGGCGTGACGCAGGCGGACCTGGCTGTCCTGCCCGGCGCGTTCCAGCGCTTCGGCCAGCAAGGCCTCGCGCGACGCGAAGTGGGCGTAGAAGCCGCCGTGCGTGAGGCCGGCGCGCTTCATGATGTCGGCCACCCCCACGCCCTGGAAACCGCTGGCGCGCAGCACACCGGCGGCGGTGTCCAGGATGCGGTCGTGCGTGGCCTGCTTGCGGCTGGTGGGGTGGTCCATGGAGAGTGGCTGGAAGAACTGGTGCGCGAGTCTAGCCAAATATGATGACCATCATATGCGTGAGGGCTTTTGGCCCGCACGGGCCCGGCAGCGGTTCAGCCGGTGAACAGCGCCGTCGCCAGCCGCAGCAGCGCGGCCACCGGCGTGTCCAGCATCGGCAGTGTGAAGGCGATGCCGATCAGGCCGGCCGACAGCGTGATCGGGAAGCCGATGGCGAAGGCGTTCATCTGCGGCGCGATGCGCGAGACGAAGCCCAGCACCACGTTGATGAACAGCAGCATGCCGATCAGCGGCAGCGCGATCCACAGGCCGTAGCGGAAGACCACCGCGCCGAGCTCGTGCAGGCGCATGGTGTTCACCGCGTCGAGCGCGCCGCCACCCACGGGGAAGGTGCCGAAGCTGGAAACCACGGCCTGCAGCAGCATGAGGTGGCCGCCCATCACCACGAACAGCAGCATGGTGGTGTTGCCGAAGAAGCGGCCCACGGTGCTCGACTGCGAGTTGGTGCTCGGGTCGAAGAAGCCGGCGAAGTTCAGGCCCATCTGCAGGCCGATGAGTTCGCCCGCGAGCTCGACCGAGGCGAACACGATGCGCACCGCCAGCCCGATGGCGATGCCCACCACCACCTGCTGCATCACGACGGAAAACGCCGCGGGGTCGTTGAGCGCGACCATGGGCTGCTCGGGCAGGCCGGCCTGGGCGCACACCGCCACCAGAAAGGCCAGGGCCACGCGGGTGCGCATGGGCACCGAACGCGATGAAAAGATGGGCGCGCTGGAGAAGACGGCCAGGATGCGCAGGAAGGGCCAGAACACCGGCGAGACCAGCGCCATGACCTGCGCTTCGGTGAACGTGGGCATGGCGACGCGATCAGACCGCGTAGTTGGGGATCGAGAGGATGGTGCTGCGGATGAACTCGACCATGGTGGTCATCATCCATGGGCCGGCGATGGCGAACACCGCGATCGCCGCGATCAGCTTGGGCACGAAGGCCAGCGTGGCTTCGTGGATCTGGGTGATGGCCTGGAACAGGCTCACCAGCAGGCCCACGCCGAGCACCACGCCGAGCACCGGCGCGGCCACCATGAGCAGCATGAAGAGCGCGTTCTGCGCCATCGTGAGAGCGGCTTGCGGGTCCATTTTTTTTTACCTACTGTGCAAACGACGCAGCGAGGGAGCCGATCAGCAGGTTCCAGCCATCGGCCAGCACGAACAGCATGAGCTTGAACGGCAGCGCCACCAGCACCGGCGACAGCATCATCATGCCCAGCGACATCAGCACGCTGGCGACGACCATGTCGATCACCAGGAAGGGGATGAAGATCATGAAGCCGATCTGGAAGGCGGTCTTGAGCTCGCTGGTGACGAAGGCCGGCACCAGCACGCGGAAGGGGGCGTTCTGCGCGGTCACGTCGCTGGGCAGCTTGGCGAGCCTGGCGAAGAGTTCGAAGTCGGACTGGCGCGTCTGTTTGAGCATGAACTCGCGCATGGGGGCCTGGCCGCGTTCGAGCGCCTGGTCGAAGGTGATGGCGTTGCGCGAATAGGGTTCGTAGGCGTCGGCGTACACGCGGTCCAGCGTGGGGCCCATCACGAACAGCGTGAGGAACAGCGAGAGGCCGACGATCACCTGGTTGGGCGGGGCCGACTGCGTGCCCAGGGCCTGGCGCAGCAGCGAGAGCACGATCACGATGCGGGTGAAGCCCGTCATGAGCAGCAGCACGGCCGGCAGGAAGGACAGCGCGGTGAAGAACAGCAGGGTCTGGATCGGCACCGAGTAGCTGGCACCGCCTGCGCCCTGGCCCACCACCAGCGGGAGCGAGGGACCTTGCGGCGTGGGCACGGGGGCGTTCTGCGCCCAGGCGCCGATGGACAACAGCATCAGCGCCAGCAACAGCGCGAGCGCGCGCAGGCCGACGAGGCGGGGCATGTCAGCGCGGCGCATTGCCGGGACCCTTGACGAGTTGTTGCGCAAGGCGCGCGGCAAAACCGCCAGCCAGCGGCGTCGGAGGCGCCGGCGGCGTTGCGGCTTCGGCCGGCAGCGCCAACTCGTGCAGGGTGTTGATGCTGCCCGGCGCGACGCCGAGCACCAAGCAGGTGGCGTCCTCGCCGCGACCCACCTGCAAGGTGACCACGCGCTGCTGCGGGCCGAGCGAGACGCTGCCCAGCACCTTGACGAAGGGGCCGCTCTGTCCGGGCACGCCCGGCAGGCCGGGCATGCGTCCGCGCGCCCACTTCAGCGCCCACGCGATGCCCACCATCAGGGCGAGCAGGACTACAGCGGGCCAGACGTTTTGCCACATATTCATCGGTTCCTTGCGAGTGCCGACCTCTGAGCCGGGGACACCGCGGAACCGGCTTTGCCGGGCCGCAGGTGTCGTCCCCCCTTGGGGGGAAGGCGCCGAAGGCGACGCAGGGGGGTCATGTTCTGCTGAGCCGCTTCATGCGCTCGGACGGCGTCACGATGTCGGTGAGGCGGATGCCGAACTTGTCGTTCACCACCACCACCTCGCCCTGCGCGATCAGGT
>CAZLSU010000121.1:0-8072 GCA_964562225.1 uncultured Sphingobium sp. | reverse complement strand
CGCGCCCGACCGCATCGTGCTGGAAACCAACGTCCAGGAAAAATCGACCGGCGAATTGTCGCTCTCGGCCGGTTTCTCGTCGCTCGAACGCTTCATCGTCTCGGCATCGATCACCCAGCGCAACTTCCGCGGCAAGGGGCAGGAACTGCGCACATCGGTCAATTATTCGGCCTATAGCAAGTCGATCGAACTGGGCTTTACCGAACCCTATTTCATGGATCGCAACATCGCGCTGGGCGGCGACATCTATCGGCGCGACCTCAACAGCTTCCGTTATCTCAGCAATAATGATCGCGATACCACCTATGAGCAGACCACGACCGGTTTCCAGCTCCGTGCGGGCGTGCCGATCACCGAATATATGTCGCTCGCGCTGCGTTACACGCTGAACCTCGATGATGTGACGCTCGACAAGAGCACCTATTATTCCGACACCGACGGCGACGGCGATACCGAGTGCGATCCCATCATCGCGGGCCGCTATCTGTGCGACGCGATCGGTAAGCGTACGACATCGTCGCTCGGCTATTCGCTGATCTACGACAATCGCGACAACCGCATCCGCCCGACGCGCGGCCACAATATCATCCTGAGCCAGGATTTCGCGGGTCTGGGCGGCGACGTCAAATATATCCGCACGCGTTTGAATGGCGGCAAATATTGGGGCCTGGGCGGCGGCTTCATCTTCTCGATCACCGGCGAGGCTGGCTATATCCACAGCCTGGAGAAGGCGCGCTTCAACGGCACTCAAGAGGTCGACAAGGTCCGCTTGACCGATCGCTTCTTCCTGGGTGAACCCCAACTGCGTGGCTTCGACATTCGCGGCGTCGGTCCGCGCGTGAAGCGCTATTATCTGGTCGAGGACACGGACTCGACCGGTGCCGGTACGGGGACTTATAGCCGCCAGACCGGCAACAATAATGTTCAAGACGATGCGCTGGGCGGCAAAATCTACTATCTGGCCCGCGGCGAAATCGAAATCCCGTTGGGTTCGGGCGCGCGTGAAATGGGCCTGCGCCCATCTGTCTTCGTTGATGTCGGCGCAGTTGCCGGGGTTAAAAATCCGGGTACCCAGAATTTCCCCGGCCAGTGTTCCATTGCTACAGGTACGACAGCCACAGGCACCAATGGCCAGATCGTCAAAACGCAGACCGGTTCGACTGTTGAGCGGGCACCTTCGCTGGGTAACTGCACGACGGCATCCTCCATTGGCGGTGGGGTTTACACAGACGTCAGCTACGCCAATGGTTCAGGCTTCCAGGAAGAATTCCTCGGCGATACGCTCAAGCCGCGCCTTTCCGTCGGCTTTGGCGTCAACTGGAACTCACCGTTCGGCCCGTTCCGGATCGACATCGCCAAGGCGCTGCTGAAAGAACCAGGGGACGATAGCAAACTCATTACCTTCAACGTAGGGACTCAATTCTGATGAAGATGATTTACAAGGCGGCGGCGCTTGCCCTCGCACCCATGACCGCCATCGCGCTGACCAGCGCGCCTGCCATTGCCCAGAGCAAGTCGGGCATCGCCAGCGTCAGCCTGAACCGCGCCGTCGGGTCCAGCGCGGCCTATACCGCCGCGCGCACCCAGATCGGCACCACCTACAAGGCGCAGATCGATTCGATCAATGTCCGCCGGACCGCGATCGAAGCCGACCTCAAGACCAAGAGCGACGCGCTTCAGGCCGCCGCAAAGGCCGCCGGCAACAAGCCCACGCCCGCCATCCAGACCCGATATGAGCAGCTTCAGGCGGCGCAGCAGGCAGGGCAAGCCGAATTGCAACGCCTAAGCCAGCCGATCCAACTCGCCAACGCCTATGTCGAGGAACAGATCGTCGCCAAGCTCGATCAGGCACTGAAAGCCGCGATGACCAAGACCAAGGCCGAAATCGTGCTGAAGGAAGAAGCGACCGAAAGCTTCCTGCCTGCCGTCGACATCACCGACGATGTAACAGTCGAGCTGAACGCGCTGGTCCCCAGCGTCGGCATCACCCCGCCCGCTGGCTGGCAGCCGGGTCGTCAGGGTCAGCCGGGTGCCGCCGCCGCAGCGCCCGCCAACCCGCAGCCGCCCAAGTCGCGCTGATCCGCGATGACGGGAGAAGTTGAAACGACAGGCGCGCTTGGCCCGATGGATATCCGTCGGGTCATGGCCGCACTGCCGCATCGTTATCCCATGCTGCTGATCGATCGCGTGGTCGGCCTGGTTCCCAGCCAGTCGATCCACGCGATCAAGGCCGTGTCGGTCAATGAGCCGTTTTTCCAGGGCCATTTCCCGACCCGGCCGATCATGCCCGGCGTGCTGATCGTCGAAGCGATGGCGCAGGCGGCGGGCGTGCTGGCGGTCGTGTCGATGAACCTGGCTGATTCGGGCAAGCTCGTCTATTTCATGAGCATCGACGGTGCGAAATTCCGCGTGCCCGTGGAACCCGGCTGCCTGCTCGACCTGCATGTCGAGGTGACGCAAAACCGGGGGCCGATCTGTAAATTCGCCGGCAAGGCGCTGATCGACGGCAAGCTGGCGGCCGAAGCGCAGTTCGTGGCTATGATTTCGGACCCGCCGAAGGATTGACCTGTCGTCATCCCCGCGCAGGCGGGGATGACGATGGCGTTGGGCGTGGTCGATCCGTTCGCCCCTTGCCAACCTTCCCCAAAACCGGTAACGGCGCGCCTTCGCAGATTTTTTGCATCCCCGGCCGGTCGGAAACCGGCCATCAAAGGAGCTTGTACGCCATGAAGGCCGATACCCATCCCGATTATCATTTCATCACCATCCAGATGACCGACGGCACCACCTTTCAGACGCGCTCCACCTGGGGCAAGGAAGGCGACACGATGGCGCTCGATATCGACCCCAAGTCGCATCCCGCCTGGATCGGTGGTCAGCGTCAGCTCGACCAGGGTGGCCAGGTTGCCCGCTTCAACAAGCGTTTCGGCGGCCTTACGCTCAAGAAATAAGCGGTCTTTTCGGATCGCACGGATCAGGGCACCTGTGGGTGCCCTTTTTTGTGACCAATTGGTTCATATTGGACGTTTTATGGCATCAGCGGGCTGCGGCCGCGTAATCATATTTCAATGCTTTCCCGTCAGAAATGCCGGTCATGTCATCTCTTCGATCCAGCCTGCGTGAAACCGATGAGCGGGCCAATAGTCTAGCCGCCGCACTTGGCCTGATCGAAAGCGGAACGGATGTCGCCGCGACCTGGATTTCAACGGCCTTTCGTACCATAGCGACGCTATGGCCGCTTGTATTGCTGGCCAAGCTGGCGGTCAGCTTGCTCATCCATATACCGCTGGTCATAACGAGCGACGGGCGCACCGTGATTCTGGCTAGTCTCGCCATGGTCGATATCGCCATCATGGCACTGCCCTGGTTTGGCCCGTTCAAGCACCGCGCACCACATCTCCAAATGTGGATCATGCTACCGCTCATTTTCCTGTCCGGCGTCATTTTCAGTCTATGGACCGGCCCTGCCCTGGACGCTGTCGGTTTCCTGGCGCTGGCACCGGAAATCGCGGTCGCCCTGCTGGCCGTCAGCATCTTTGGTGACCGCCGCCTGCTCGGCCTGTCCTATTGCCTGGGCGCTTTCCTGACGACTGCGCTCCAGTCGCCCGGTATCGGCCAGTTCGGCATGCTGACCAGCAGCGTAGCGGTGCTGACCGTGGTCACGCTGCGGCAGGCGATGTTCGATCGCGAGCGCGCGATCAAGGAGCATGCCCAGGAACTGCGCAGCCAGCGGTCCGACCGGCTGCTCCAGGAATATGAGCAATCCGGCCGCGGCTGGTTCTGGGAAACCGATCGCAATGGCTGCGTCATCTATGTGTCCGACACGCTGATCGCATCGCTGGGCACGAGCGCAGACATGCTGATCGGCAAGCCGATCACCGACATGATCTGCCCCGGCGATCGTCAGCAGGGCGATGGCGAACGCACATTGGGCTTTCACCTGTCCGCGCGCACCGGCTTTTCCGACATTCCGGTCAAGGCGGCGGTCTCCAAGGAGGAACGGTGGTGGTCGATATCCGGCCAGCCGGTGTTCAACGATTATGGTCAATATTACGGCTTTCGCGGCAGCGGCACCGACCTGACCGAAATGCGCCGCAGCCAGGCGGAAGTGACCCGCCTGGCCCAATATGATTCGCTGACGGGCCTGGCCAACCGGGTGCAGATGTTGCGCGCGCTGGAACAGGCCGTGGCGGGCACGCGCGGCCAGCCGGGCGAATGCACGCTGCTGATGCTCGATCTCGACCGGTTCAAGACGGTCAACGACACGCTGGGCCACCCGGCAGGCGACGCACTGCTGCGGCAGGTGAGCCAGCGGCTCCAGCGCGCCGTGGGCGATCGGGGACTGGTGGGGCGCCAGGGCGGCGACGAGTTCAAGGTAATCCTGCCCGGCCGGGTCGATGCAAACATGCTGACGCAACTGGCCGAAACGATCATCGGGACGCTGGCACAGCCCTATTCGATCGAGGGGACGCTGGTGGTTATCGGCGTGTCGATCGGCATATCGGCCTGTCCGCGCGATGGCGTCACGTCCGACGCGCTGATCCGCAATGCTGACCTGGCGCTCTATGCCGCCAAGGGCGACGGGCGTGGCGTTTATCGTTTCTATTCGCCCGAAATGCACGCGGACGCGGAGGATCGCCGACGGCTGGAGGAGGATCTGCGCACCGCGCTCGCCAGCGACAGCCTGCATCTGGTCTACCAGCCGGTCGTCAGTTCGCGCACAGAGCAGATCACCGGCTATGAGGCGCTGCTGCGCTGGAACCACCCGACGCGCGGGGTGATATCCCCGACGCTGTTCATCCCGATCGCCGAGGATAGCGGCCTGATCGGCCGAATCGGCGAATGGGTGATGCGGACCGCCTGCAAGGATGCGGCGCAATGGCCCGAGGAAGTTCGGGTCGCGGTCAATGTTTCCCCCAGCCAGTTCGCCAACCCGGCTTTCCCCGGCATGGTGATGAACGCGCTGGCCACGGCGCAACTGGCCGCAGGGCGGCTGGAGCTGGAGATCACCGAAAGCGTCTTCCTGAACGACGACGCCGATACCGACCAGATGTTCGCCCGACTGAAAGGGATCGGCGTACGGCTGGCGCTCGACGATTTCGGTACCGGCTATTCTTCGCTCGGCTATCTGAAGAAGGCTCCGTTCGACAAGATCAAGATCGACCAGAGCTTCGTGCGCGGCGCCGCGATCAAGGGCAGCCGCAACAGCGCTATCATCAAGGCGATCGTCAGCCTGGCCGAGGCGCTGGGCATGGATACCACCGCCGAGGGGGCGGAGACCCATGACGAACTGAACCTGATCCGCCAACTGGGGTGCAGCCATATCCAGGGCTATGTCTATGGCCGACCGATGCCCGCCGCCGATGTGCTGGCGCGCCAGCATGCCGTGGGGGTGGCTGCGGTCGCGGAAGGATATCAATCCAGCCGGCCCGAGCGCAAGACGATGCTGCGCACCATCGTCGTCCATCATGACGGCCATAGCTATACCGGTCGCATCCGCAACATATCGGCGACCGGTGCGCTGATCGAGGGGTTGTGGAACGTGCCCGCCGACACGCTATTCTCCGTCGAACTGGCCGACAATCTGATCGTCAATGCGACGGCGCGCTGGTCCCAGGACGACCGTACCGGGGTGGAGTTCGCCGAGTCGATCGACCTTGCCCGCCTGCGGGGCACATCGACGCCCAAGGCGATCGCGTCCTGACCCATGGCCGCTTAACTTCGCATATTTCCCGCCGATTGCGTAATAATCTTACGCGGCCCTGATCCTATCGGTGGGTTGGGGGAATAGCCCATGCGGCGGCGTCGGGGCGCTGCGGAACGGACAATGGCATGATAGGGCCGTGTAGGACAGCCCAATAGGATAAGCCAAAAACGACAAAGGGCCGGAAGCGCAGCAGCGCCCCGGCCCTTTGTCATGGTGCGATCCGCAGCTTATAGATCGAACCTATATAAGTTGTTCCCCGGCGCAGGCCGGGGTCCAGTCCAAAGCGGGGGGACTGGACCCCGGCCTGCGCCGGGGAACAATATCTTGCGTCATGCGCGATGCTGCTTCTTATTAGGCAGCGAGCGCAACGGTCTCCTGCGGGATCAGCCCGCGGCCGACTTCCTTGATGAGCGCGACGAAGCGGGTCGCCTCGCGCACGATCATCGCCTTGTTGAAGCAGGCGGCCGCCCCCCGGCCCATCGCTTCGCCGACGATCTCCGCGCCGTCACGCATCAGGCTGGACAGCATGATCACCGGGCAGGGGTCCATCGCCATGATGTCGTCCAATATCGCCATGCCGTCCCGTCCGGGCATCGCGATGTCGAGCGTGACGACGTCGGGCTTGTGCAGGCGGATGAGGTCGATCGCCTCTTCGCCATTGCGGGCGATGCCGACGACCACGACGCGGCGGTCGCGTTCCAGCAGGGTTTCGATCATCGCGCGGATGGTCAGCGAATCGTCGACCACCAATATTCTGATAGGCTCCATGTCCCGCTCCTCCTCAAAGGGTTCATGGATGCCATAACGGCTGCGTGACGATGCGCTTTAGCCTTGGCTAATATGAATTTAACCAGCTTTGGCAGGACAATCCGCTTATTCGGCGGCATTCGCCCCTTCGGCCGGCGCGGCAGCTTCACCCTGCGCGGCGTTGCCGACAGCAGCATTGCCGGCCGCAGCATTGTCCGCGCCTTCAACGACAGGCGCAGCGTCGGCGGCGGGCAGCGGCAGGTTGGACCCCTGCGTATTCATCCAGGCGATGAGGTTCGCGCGATCGACCGGATTGCCCAGGCCCGCGAAGGTCATCTTGGTACCCGGCGCGAATTCACGCGGGCTTTTGAGCCAATGGTCGAGCTGCTCGAAGGTCCATGCGCCGCCCTTGCTCTTGAGCGCGTCGGAGAAGGCGAAGCCCCCCTTGCCCTGGCCGACGGGTTCGCCGACCGTTGCATAGAGGTTGGGACCGATGCCGTTGGCACCGCCCGACGTGATGGTGTGGCAGGCCGCGCATTTGGCGAAGACCTTTTCACCGGCCGCGACGTCCGCGCTCGCCAGCAGCGTATTGAGACCAGGGCCAGCGGCTGCGCCACCTTCACCCTCGGCCTCCACGCCTTCGATCGCATAGCCCATCTTCTCGGGCCGCTCGTCATGGAAATAATGGGAACTGACGATCGCACCGCCGAGCGCGATGATACCCGCGAACAACGCCCAGCCAGCTATGGTGTTGAAACGATCGCCCATTTCGCTCGGATTCCCTTGAAATTCTTGTGTAGAAGGCTGATTTGCCGCCCGCTTTAGCGCGAAGCCATAATGGCGCAAGTGCGAACGCGCAAGCATGGTTCGGCGCTTTTGCCTATAGTTGGGCGGTGCGGCGCTTGCGCGGGCGCACCCGAGTGCCTAAGCGCGCAGCCACCCATGGAAAACTATCCCCTCCCCGCGCAGACGCTGGTCACCCAGATGGCCGACAAGGCTGCCGCCGATCCGGCCCGCGCCATCGCCTATCAGGGTGCCCCCGGCGCCAATTCGCATCTTGCGGCGCTGGGTTATGCGCCCGGCTGCATCCCGCTGCCCTGTTTCGCGTTCGAGGACGCGATCGACGCGGTGCGGAACGGCCTGGCCGCGCGCGCGATCATCCCCATCGAAAACAGCCTGCATGGCCGCGTCGCCGACATGCATTTCCTGCTGCCCGAATCGGGTCTGTCGATCATCGACGAATATTTCCTGCGCATACGCCACTGCCTGATGGCCTGTGACGACCAGCCGGTGAAGAGCGCGATCAGCCATCCGCAGGCGCTGGGCCAGTGCCGCCATTATCTGCGCGAACGCGGCATCAACCCCGTCAGCTATGCCGATACCGCCGGGGCAGCCGCGCTGGTCGCGGAAAAGCGCGAACCGGGCGCGGGTGCGATCGCGCCCTATCTTGCGGCCGAACTTTATGGCCTGCGCCTGATTGCCGAGAATATCGAGGACAGCGACGATAATATGACGCGCTTCGTCGTGCTGGCGCGCGAGGCTACCGCGCCACTGGCGGGCATTGGCCCGGTCATGACCACCTTTTTGTTCGAGGTGAAGAATGTCCCCGCCGCGCTCT
>CAZLSU010000120.1:0-8155 GCA_964562225.1 uncultured Sphingobium sp. | reverse complement strand
GTCGTCGCCGAAACCGTCGCGCTTGTCCTTGCCGCGCCCGCCGCGGCGACCTCTATCAAAACTCATGCCCTGTTAGTCACTTTCGCTTCGCCCCAAGAGAAAACCGGACGCGCATGTCGGGCGAATGACACGCAAAATCCACCGCCACGCGCGGTTTGGGAATCACTATATCAACTTTTCAAGGAGGTGCGAACGATTTTAGCCGAAATATCGCCACAATTCGCTTTGCCCTGCTGTCGCGCCCGCCGGACAGACGTGCAAAGCGCCGATTGAGTATTGGGGGCTTTGCCCATAGAGGGGGGGAATGACCGTATATTTTCATGAAGAGGACTTGCCCGCGGGCGTCCTGGCCGCCGGCCCCATCGCCATAGATACCGAGACCATGGGGCTGATCACGCCGCGCGACCGGCTGTGCCTGGTCCAGATCAGCGACGGCAAGGGGGACGAGCATCTGGTGCGCTTTGGCCCCGGCAGCGATTATGCCGCGCCGAACCTGAAAGCCGTGCTGGCGGACCCGTCGCGGCTCAAACTCTATCATTTCGGGCGGTTCGATATCGCCGCGCTCCAGCATTATATGGGGGTGCTGACGACGCCCGTTTATTGCACCAAGATCGCGTCGCGCCTGATCCGCACCTATACCGACCGCCATGGGTTGAAGGAGATCGTGCGCGAATTGTTGGGGCAGGAGATCAGCAAGCAGCAGCAGTCGAGCGACTGGGGCGCGCCCGTCCTGTCCGACGCGCAGAAGGATTATGCCGCGTCCGACGTGCGCTATCTGCATGCGTTGCGCGAGGAGCTGAACAGGCGGTTGATCCGCGAGGGGCGGATGGAATTGGCGCAAGCCTGTTTCGATTTCCTGCCGCATCGCGCCATGCTGGATCTGGCCGGGTGGCCGGAGACCGATATCTTCGCGCATATGTAAGGGGCGGCGCAGCATGTCTCTCCAAGCCGAACAGCAACGCGATGTCCGCCGCCACTGGGCGCAGCCCGGCGGGCGGCACGACCGGGTGGTCGGCATGCTGAAAAACTATCTGCCGATGGCGGTCGGCGTGCTGGCCGCGCTGCTGCTGACCGCGCCCTTCACCGGGGGCGACAAGGTGAGTTTCGTGCTGGACAAGAATAAGGTCGAGGTCGCCAAGGAGCGGATGCGCGTGACAGAGGCGCTGTATCGCGGCGAGGACAGCAAGGGCCAGCCCTTTTCGCTGCGCGCCGGGTCCGCGGTGCAGAAAAGCTCGCGCGAGCCGATCGTGGACCTTAACGACATGTCGGCGCGCCTGTTGCTGACCGATGGTCCCGCCGTGCTGGACGCGCGCAAGGGGCGGTATAATATGGACAGCGAGCGGATGGCGATCGACGGGGCGGTGCAGTTCCAGGCGGCGGGCGGATATCGGCTGACGACGCGCGACGTTGGCATAGACCTGAAGACGCGGCGGATGCACAGCAATGGCCGGGTCGACGGGCGCATCCCGATCGGCACGTTCAGCGGCGATCATCTGGACGCGGACCTGAACGCGCGCACGGTGACGCTCAATGGCCGGGCCAGCTTGCGCATCGAACAAAATGGCCTCAAAGGGCGATGACGATGAAAGTGATGCACGCCCTTTTCGCGCCGCTGGCGCTTGCGGTCGCCCTGGCGTCGGGGGCCGATGCGCAGGTGATGAAGAATCATGACAGCAATGCGCCGGTGAACTTCACCGCCGACCGGATCGAGGTGCAGGACCGCGCCGACCGGGTCGTCGTGTCGGGCAATGTCGAGGTCAATCAGGCGGGCATGACGCTGAACGCCGCGCGGATGACCGTGGCCTATCGCAATGGCGCGGGATCGGGCGCGAGTGGCGTGGAGATCGACAGGATCGATGCGTCGGGCAATGTCGTGGTGGTCAAGGGCGGAGAGACGGCGCGCGGCAATGTCGCCATCTATGATCTTAACAGCCGGCTGATCACGATGCTGGGCAATGTGTCGTTGACGCAGGGACCGAACCGGCTGACCGGCGGGCGGCTGGTGATCGACCTCAACAGCGGGCGATCGACCGTCGACGGCCGGGCTTCGGGCGGCGTGCCGGGCGCGGCGGGTTCGACCGGCGGGCGGGTTTCGGGCACGTTCAACGTGCCGCAGCGCAAGAACTGATCCTCCAGGCGGCCTGATTTGAGGGCGGGACGCGATTTTTCGCTTGCCCTTTTTCTGCCCCCCGTATTCTAGTCATGCACAAATCTTGCCAAATTGTCGGGGGCGACAGGATTTTACGCCTGATTAACCATGATGATGCGAATAAGGACCGGTTATGACCGCAACGCTGATCCAACCGCGCGCCGATGCGCTGCCGCCCGTGCCGCAGGAGCTGAGCGACGGGCTGTCGGTCGTGTCGATCGCCAAAAGTTACGACAAGCGCGCGGTGCTGACCGATGTGTCGCTGACCGTGGGCAAGGGCGAGGTGGTCGGCCTGCTCGGTCCCAATGGCGCGGGCAAGACGACCTGCTTTTATTCGGTGATGGGGCTGGTGCGGCCAGACCGGGGGCGGATCGTGCTGGACGGGCAGGATATTACCGGCCTGCCCATGTATCGCCGCGCGATATTGGGCTTGGGTTATCTGCCGCAGGAAACGTCGATCTTTCGCGGGCTGACGGTGGCGCAGAATATCAGCGCGGTGCTGGAACTGGCCGAGCCGGACCGCGACGCGCGCGAGGCGCGGCTGGAGCAGTTATTGGAAGAATTCGGCCTGAAGCGGCTGCGCGATTCGTCCGCGATGGCGCTGTCGGGCGGTGAGCGGCGGCGGTGCGAGATTGCCCGCGCGCTGGCGGCCAATCCGTCGATCGTGCTGCTCGACGAGCCGTTCGCGGGGATCGACCCGCTGTCGATCGCCGATATTCGCGACCTGGTGAAAGACCTTAAGACGCGCGGCATCGGCGTGCTCATCACCGATCATAATGTGCGCGAGACGCTGGAAATCGTCGATCGCGCCTGCATCATCTATAGCGGACAGGTGCTGTTCACCGGCAGCCCGGTGGAACTGGTCGCCAATGCCGACGTCCGGCGGCTGTATCTGGGCGAGAATTTCCAGTTGTGACATGATCTGGCCTGCATTCCGCCCACGCGGGCCTGCGAAGCGCGATTTCCTGCGCTTCGGTGCTCACGGACTTGAATGTCCGCTGCGCTCCGATGCTCGCAAATCGCACTTCTCGGCTCCGCCTGAACGAAATGCAGACCAGATCATGAGCGCGCGCCTTGGGGGGATGCGCTGATGGCGCTGGGTCCGCGCCTCGACCTGCGGCAGAGCCAGTCGCTCGTCATGACGCCGCAATTGCAGCAGGCGATCAAGCTGCTGGCGCTGTCCAACCTGGAGATAGAAGGCTTCATCGCGGGGGAGCTGGAGAAGAATCCGCTGCTTGAGTCGGCGTCGTTGGATGTGGACGCTACGCCGGTCGGTGATGGCGTCGATCGCGGGGTGGACGCGCCTGTCGTGGCGGCAGAGACGGGCGGCGCGGATGAACTGATGGCGCAGGGGCTGGGCGGGGCCGATGCGCCGCTCGATGTCGATCATGGCGCGGAAACCTTCATCGACGATGGGCCGGGCGATCGTATCGCCAGCGGCGGCGGCCTTAGCCAGCATGATGCGCCGGGTGGGCAGGGCGGCGAGGCGCTCGACTTCGACAGTTTCGCCAATCCCGAGCCGGACCTGCAAGAGCATCTGATGGCGCAGGCGGGGGGCGTGCTGTCGGGTGCGGACATGCTGATCGCGACCCAGTTGATCGGCCAGATCGACGAGGCGGGCTATCTGGCGGCGGATTTGCTGCGCACCGCCTATGCGCTGGGCGTGGCGCTGGCCGATGTGGAGCGGGTGCTGGCGGTGATCCAGACGTTCGAGCCGACCGGGGTGGGTGCGCGGACGCTGGCGGAATGTCTGGCGTTGCAGGCGAAGGAGGCCGACCGCCATGACCCCTGCATGCAGCGGCTGCTTGCCAATCTGGACCTGCTGGCCAAGGGCGCGCTGCCGCAGTTGCGGCGCATCTGCGGGGTGGACGAGGAGGATATGGCGGACATGATCCGCGAGTTGCGCGGCTATGATCCCAAGCCGGGCTTACGATTCTCGTCCGATCGCACGATGGCGGTGGTGCCAGATCTGTTTGTGAACCCGACCGCCGATGGCTGGGCGATCGAGCTGAACAGCGCGACTCTGCCGCGCGTGCTGGTCAACCGGAATTATTATGTCGAACTAGCGAGCGGGCCGCAGGACAAGGGCAGCAAGGCGTGGCTGGCCGACTGCCTGGCGAGCGCCAACTGGCTGGTCAAGGCGCTCGACCAGCGGCAGCGCACCATCATCAAGGTCGCAAGCGAGATCGTGCGGCACCAGGAGGATTTCTTCCGCAAGGGGGTCGCGCATCTCAAACCCCTGACGCTGCGCGCGGTGGCCGAGGCGATCGGGATGCATGAGTCCACCGTCAGCCGGGTGACGTCGAACAAATATCTTTCCTGCCCGCGCGGCTTCTATGAGCTGAAATATTTCTTCACCAGCGGGATCGCGTCGTCCGATGGCGGCGCGGCGGTTTCGGCGGAGGCGGTGAAAAGCCACATCAAGACGCTGATAGGGGCGGAGGAGCCGCACGCGATATTGTCCGACGATACGCTGGTGGAGATGCTGCGCGGGCGGGGCTTCGACATCGCGCGGCGAACGGTGGCGAAATATCGCGAGGCGCTGGGGATCGGGTCTTCGGTGCAGCGGCGGCGGCAGAAGGCGTTGCGGGGGGAGGCGGCTTAGGGGGGAGGCGTTGAGTGGCTGGTTTGAGTGGGAAGCGGACGGTCTGCTTCGGAGGGCGTGCGATCCGATAGCGGACGTACCGCGGTGCCGAAGAGTAACCGTCTACGCGACAATTAATTGGTAATTCGATTGCGGCATTAGGGGATGGACTGTATATAATTCGTCCGAGGATTAAACATGCGGCGCTATGTCCAGAGGTATTGTTTCCTTCGTGGTTTAGCGCTCGCGCTCATGGGACCGGCGCTCGGCTTCATGTCCGCGCTGCTAATCAATCCAGGATTATTGCTTATCGCCGTATTTGGTCGTTACGCTTGGGTGATCATTTATGGAGTAGGATTTGTCCCAAGCATCGTTACAACTACGTGCGTTATCTGGCTTCAAATAAACGGGATTGGTAGGTTTAAGATCGCTGCCGCATCGATCTTCGTCTCTGCAGGTTCGGCAGCTATGTGGTGCGCCACATTGGTCCCACTCCCAAAAAGCCTAGGTCTTTACGTGGTGCTTTTTGCAAGCGCGTCCGCTGGTTTGCTGCTGGGCCTGATCAACCATGATATAGTCTATGGCGACGCCTCGCGCTCAGACGCCAGGTAGTTTATCGAACTATCGACAGGACTTGAATGTCTGAAATCAGGCGACCCATAGGTGTCTTCGAATGGCAATTTCTGGTCGCTTACGGCCCTACAATTTCGTCATCCCGGCCTTGAGCCGGGATCCCGCTGTCTTGAGTCGATAGAAGGAAGCGGGATCCCGGCTCAAGGCCGGGATGACGTGGGGGGTAAGTTGGCTGTTGATCGGTTGCTGCCCCCTCCCTGAAGGGGAGGGGCTTTTAGGTATCCCAACCAAAAAGGCCCCTCCATCGCTGGAGGGGCCTTCATCAATTCAAGCAATCACGAATCAAAATTTCGCGACGACGCCCGCCATAGGCCGGATGGAGCGGAAATTGCCCATCGTGTCGGCTTGCAGGCGCAGGCGGATGTTGCTGCTCTGGGCGCTGCTGCCCAGGTCGGCGGGGGAGACTTCGACGCCGGCGCCATAGGTGGTGCCATGATAGTCGCCGCTATTCTTGCCGAGGGCGTCGAAATTGACCCATTTATAGCCGACCTTGCCGAAGATCAGGCTGTCCTTGCCTGCCTTCACGCCGACCCGGCCCGCCGCGCCATATTCCCAGTCGATGTCGCCTGAGACACCCTTGGACGCTGTGCCTTCGACGCCGACGACCAGCGGGCCGGCGACATTCATGTTCACGCCCGCGACGCCTTCGACCATCCGGCCTTTATAGCCGACGGGAGGGATGCCTTCCTTGCCGGTTTCGCTGTCGAAATTATGGACGCCGCCCATGACGCCGACATAGGGCGAGATGCGGCGCGGTGCTTCGTCCTGCGCGTTGGCGGCGAGCGGCGCGAAAGAGGCAGCGGTAGCCGCTGCGAGAAGCAGAGTCTTCATGAGGATAACCTTTGTCTGTTGAAAAATGCGACACGCACGGTGTGGACCCGGCGCTGTCCGGCGGCGGCCTTTGGCGCGCTCTGGGGACGGGGGGAGAATGAGCGGGGCGTGGCTTTGGTTGCGCGGTTCGTCGCTTAAAAGGAGCAACATATTGTTTTGCGACATTAATGCCGCGGTTTCTGTCACCCGGATTAACGGGCTTGGCTATGCTTCATTCACAACCAATTCAACCGGCGCGCGTTACGCCGGTAGCATAGGATTGGATCGGAGCATGACGATGACAGGCATGACGAAGAAGGCGCCGCGCTGGCTGGCTGCCCTGGGATTGAGCGGCGCGCTGCTGCTGGGTGGTTGCGCTTATGATGACGGCTATGGCTATGGCGGCGTCAATGTCGGCACCGGCTATTATGGTGGTGGCGGCTATTATGACGATGGATATGGCTATGGGAACGGCTGGGGCGGCGGCGGTTATGGCTATCAGCCCAGCTATTATGGCGGCTGGTACAGCGACTATTATTATCCGGGCAGCGGCTATTATGTCTATGACCGGGGCGGCAAGCGTTATCGCTGGAATGACGGGCAGCGCCGTTATTGGGAAGGTCGGCGCGCGGAACGCGGCAACCAGTGGCGTGGCCGGGACAATGACGGGCGCGGTAATGACGGACGGGGCAATGGCTGGCGCGGTCGCAACGATGATGGACGAGATGGGCGCGATGGCCGGGCCTATGACGGTCGGCCCAACGGTGCGCCGGGCCAGTGGCGCGGTAACGAAGCGGGACGCCCGCCCGCCGGGACGCGGGGCGATGCCGGACGTCAGCAATGGCGCGGCCAGGGGCGTGAACAGGGCCAGTGGCAGGGTCGCGGTCAGCAGCGCGGCGATGGCCAGCGCGCGGTGACGCCGCGCGTCGAGCGCAGCATGGGCCAGCCCGGCAATCGGCAGGCGCAGCCGCGTACGGCTTCTCCCGGACCCAATCGCGAACGCGGGCCGCGCCAGAGGCAGCAGGACTGATGCGGCATGGCGGGTGGCTGATCCCGATCGCCCTGCTGGGGGCGTGCGACGGGCGCGAGGAAAGCGCGCTCGACAATCTGGCCAATGGCGCCAATGTGGCGGCGGTCGGCAATCAGGTCGAGGCCGAGGCGCTGGCGGTGATGGAGCCGTTGTCGCCGCCGGCCCCCGGCACGCCGGGCGGACTGCCCGACACGCGCGCGCCGCTGGCCGAGGGGCCGATCGCGCCCGACAGTGCGCAGGGTGCGGCGCAGGTCGTGCAGGGCTATTATGGCCTGCTGGAGCAGAAGCGGTTCGACGATGCGCAGGATCTGTGGTCGGAGAGCAGCGCGATAGGCGAACAGGATGACGCCGCCTTTGCCCGTCGTTTCAACGGGTTTAGCGAAATCCACGCTAATATCGGCGCACCGGGCGAACCGGAGGGCGCGGCGGGGTCAGTCTATGTCGCCGTGCCGGTGCAGGTCTATGCGCGCCTCGCGGGTAGCGGCAAGCCCTGGTATGCGCTGCGCCAGGTGGTGCTGCGCCGGGTCAATGACATGCCCGGCTCCAGCGAGGCCGACCGCCGCTGGCATATCAGCGCGATCGGTCCCTATGCGGGGGTCGCGGAAACGGCGTTGCCGCACATTTCCGCGACGGATGCGATTATTCCGAAACGGTCGCCTTGACGATCTTGCCGGGGGTGCGCGGCGGCTCACCCTTGGGCAGGGCGTCGACATATTCCATGCCCGACGTCACTTCGCCCCAGGCGGTATATTGACCGTCCAGGAAGGTGGCATCGTCGAAGCAGATGAAGAATTGGCTGTTTGCGCTGTTCGGGTTGGACGAACGCGCCATCGAGCAAACGCCGCGCACATGCTTTTCGCGGTTGAATTCGGCCTTGATGTCGGGAAGCTTCGATCCGCCCATGCCGGTGCCGGTCGGGTCGCCGCCCTGCGCCATGAAGCCGGGGATG
>CAZLSU010000119.1:0-8274 GCA_964562225.1 uncultured Sphingobium sp. | reverse complement strand
GCGGTTAAAGGGGATTAAGGTCTGAGATGCAAGGCGGTGTAGTTCGGACGCTTACATCCGTTGAGCATTATCTTAAGTTCTTCCGTCAGACCTTGGTGCGTAACTCAGGTTCGCAACACGAAATGGAGGTAGCCAGGCGTTACTGCAGTTTTGTGCTCGCCAGCGCCAAGCCGCTCGACGTACCGCTGCTCATTCCGGAATTACGCTACGGTGGCAAATCGGTCCGCCATGACTACAGACTAGACTTCACCATCATCGACCCGTTCACTTTAAAGAAAGTAGGCTTCGAGCTCTCACCTTGGTCAACTCACGGACGGCTGGAAGGCACCCAGAAAAAGACGCAAAAGCAAGTCAATGAAGAGGCTCAAGCGAATTTCGAAAGAGAGATGCGCAAACTCAAAGCGTATTTCCGTAAGCAGGGCATACCGATCATTGTTTACACAGACACAGATTTGGAGGATTACGACGCCATCTTCCAAGAAATGGCGGCCTACCTATCTCCGACTCGTAAAGCCAAGCAACTGGAATTCCATGCCATGAATGATTTCCTGGCGTTCAAACCCGGGCGCTGAACGGTTGTCGGATGTGCTGACGGTGTTAGCCCACGCCTCACCGCCAGATGCAGGCCCAGACCTTGGCACGGATAAAGTCTACAGACTCCTAAGCAACTCACAGGCATCGGCCCACGAATAAGCACCTTCCAAAGGACTATGTTGGAAAACCATCAAATAGCGAAAATCTCGCCCAGCGCATCTTTCCCAATACTTCCCAAGCTCGATTTTGGCGGTCGAATCTGAGTTATCTCGATCACCGCCTTTGGTTTCCAAAAGGATGATCAGACCAGAGCGTAATTTTAGAACGAAATCAGGGTAGTGATTGATCGGTCCGTTCAGGACAAACCCACGACCACTTGAGTTCCTGTGCCACCAGCGGACGTTTTCACAGTCCGACAAGAATTCGGACATGCGCTCTTCAAGCCCGTTGCCCTTCTCTTCACGAACGTACAGCGAATTCTCAGCAGCGACCGGGGCTTTCTGCCGTGGGGCTATCTCCAGTGGCAATTGATAGGACGGTCGTGTGTCCACCTTGTTCAGGTCGATCCACTGTTTGAAGCGCCTACGGGAGAACGTCAGCATCTCGCTTCGGACGCGCTGCTTAATGCTCTCAACGTAAGCATGTTGCTGTTCAAGCACCTCATCCAGTTGACCGGCACTCAGCCTTGCTAGGATTTTACGGATGTAAGCCTGCAGGTCAGACTCAGCCAATGGCGGCATCTTGCCGAGCCAGTTACCCACCAGACCAGTGAGTTGACGCCGCTTGCCTTCCGAATCCAAGCTTGAAAGGTAGTCCTTGAGCTTCCGAATCTCGTTGTCTTTCAACTGAATCTTTGTCGGTTCGTAGTCGCCCTGTGAGCTACCAACACGGAGCAAATCAAGTTTTACCAAATCACCGCTTACCGGCGCGACGGAGAAATCATTCACGTCGCAATCTGCAAGGCGAAATTCGTGGTCCAGCAACTGAGATTTGTCGAGAAGGACCCCGCCCTCTTCATCAGCGAAAATCAGACCAGCAGGTGCTTTCCGGTAGAACTGGGGAAGCTTGAGAACTTCAACCTCGGAGAGGAATTCAGGTCGGATCGGATACAGCTCCATTGCGCCTCTCACCTCATTGGGGATGTGCTTTCCACCATTGGTTGCCGTGTTAGCTACCAGCTCAGCATTCGCCTGACGCGCAGCCTCCAAGGTCGATTCAAGGAGTTCTTCTCCACTTGGCTCATTGCTACCACCAGAGGAAAGCTCGAAGGGTTCTGAATCACTCTCAGAAGAGTTCGTGGCGAAGAGTCCCGCTTGAGTTTTTGCAGGCGCAGGCGCAACGGTTTTAGCCGTCTGATTTTCTGATTTGGAATCAGTCGAAGCGAGATCAGGAGTCCTGAAATCAGCGCGGCTGAAACCAGCTCTGTTGAGACCTGCAACGATCCTTTCCAGAGTCTGACTGAAGACGCTTGAGGCGGTCAGTACGTAGCTCATATTCAGCGGTTCGTGACCGTGAGCGCGGACGTATGGTTGACGCAAAATACGACCTAGAATCTGCTCAACATCCACCGCAGATGACCTATCAGCAAGGGTCGCGAGGATGTAGGCAAATGGGCAATCCCAACCCTCTTTCAACGCGTTCACTGTGATGATGAATCGAACCGGGCAGGACGCCGACATGAGATCCAGACCACTCAGTTCATCCTTGTCAGCAGTCTTGATCTTGATCCACTCTTCAGCAATACCATGCTCTAAAAGCTCAGCCTTCACCAACTCAAAGGTTTTGGCATCCGCCTTGGTCTTGCTTTCAGCCTGCAGCAACACGATGGGTCTGATATATGCCCCGCCGGTTTGCTCTTCTGCCTCCGCCTCCGCTTCGAGACGTGCCCTCAAGTCGATTGCATGAGCAATGACAGAGGTACGGCTTGGGAGGTTTCTCACGATGACAGGGAGCTTGACCATATGTTGGTCACGCATAACCAGAGCATCTACGAAACTGATGATATTCGCCCCGGTGCGTGGGGTAGCCGTCAGCTCAAACACAAAGCTTGGATTGAGGTTGCGAAGCATGTCTTGGGACAGGCTACTGGTCACGTTGTGGCTTTCATCAACGATGATGACCGGCTTCAAGCCTGCCATTGAAGCGACCAGCGAATAAGGGTCCACGCCCTCACCCACCGCCACAGCCGTGGACGCCAAGTCATCAAGAGAACTGTTCTCTTGGTACAGCTTCCGATCATCTTTGTTGCGAGCCTTCAGGCTGTCATAGGTCAGCACGGCAACGACAAGACCGTCCTCCACTTCATCCCTTGAAAGGAATCCAGACAGTAGATCGCGCTTATCCATGATGCTCACACGACCTTCAAACAGACGATTCAGCGCCTGCCGGTATGGGTGTATCGGCTCACGTAGCGCCCGAAGAACCTGATCAAGTATGGAAAGCGATGGTACGAGCCATAGGCACAGCCGAGCATCACCTTGGCGCTTCTGAAGTGCATTGAAAATGCTCGAAACCGCATGGAGTCCAATAAAGGTTTTACCGCCAGCAGTAGGCACCTTCGCGCACACTTGTGGAGCACCATGCGGAGCTTGCTGATAGCCGGGCATCTTGGTCGCGCCAAGTGCATCCCAGTGAGCGCGATAAGCTAACTGAGGGTCATCACAAGCGGTCCAGCGACGAAGGAACAGCTCAAGATCTTCAACGACCTGACTCTGGTAGGTGTTCAACTGCATTTTTTAAATCCTCAGAGTCGAGCAATGTCGCGTGGAATTTTCTTGAAACCTATGCCGTGCCGACGCATGAAGTCCTCGCCCAGCGCCAACTGGTCAGCGTAAATCAGTACCGGACCGGCGACCTTCACCAGTTCAGCGAGAAGCTCAAGATCCAGCGTTGTCACCGAATGTTCCTCATAGGCGAAGAAGACTCGCAGACCGTTTGCTTCACCAAGCCAGTAGCGGTGCTGGCTCTCAGCAGACGACGAAGCCGCTCCCTCAACGATTCCTTCTTGCCAAGCGACGTAGGTACGAATTGCCTCAATACCTACAGCGGCGTTCAGGTTGCCGTACTCAACGAATAGCGGTTCGCCAAGGGAGTAGTACGTAAAGCCACCACCTAATCCCAACACTGGCTTTGTTTCTTCACCGTAGCCGTTGGCAACGCGCTTAATACGTTCAGCGGTAAGGGTTTCGGCGTAGTCCATCATTTCAATCAGGATGAACCGTCGAGTTCCTTCGTCTTGGGCGTTCGCCTTCAAAACGGCATGTCCGGTCGTACCGGAACCCGCGTAAGAATCGAGAATTATCGAATCGCTGTCAGCAGCAATGTCCAAAATACGACCGATCAAGCTACTGGGCTTTGGCGTGTCGAAAGACGAGGAGCCGGAGAAGATAGCCCGCATTTCGTTTTTGGAGCTGCGATTGCTACCCACGTCCTTTTTCCACAAGGTGCGGGGAACCAAATCACCTACCTCATTGAGATACCGCTTGATGCTTGGACGAGCATCGCCGGTTGGACCCCACCAGACACGACCGTCAGCATCGAGAGCGCGCAGCTTTTCCTCAGAAACACGCCAGAACCGCCCCGGAGGTGGAGAAAAAGTACGCCCAGTCGGACCCGTTATCGTGAAAAGCCCCTTCGAATAGGGTTTGTTAGCGAAGGGGTCGCCTGCAATCCAAGAACCGTTAGGATCGTCATCTGGATTGTCGTAAATGGAATCCGATTCAGCAGTACGTGCCAACCGGGCAGGAACCCAATTAGGACGTTTGGAGTAGACCAGAATGTAGTCATGGTCTGTGGAGAATTGGCTTGCGGAATTCCGAGGCGAATCCGCTTTCTCCCAAATCACACAGCTAACGAAATTCCCAGCGCCGAAAATCTCATCCAATACCGGACGAAGAATACCTACAGCGTTGTCATCGATCGAAACCCAAATGGAACCGTCTTCGGAAAGCAATCGATGAAGGAGTTTTAGACGTGGATACATCATGCAGAGCCATTTGTCTTGGCGGCTCATGTCCTCATTTTCTTTACCGACGACTTTTCCTAACCACTTCTTAATCCGCGGGTCGTTAACATTGTCGTTATAAACCCAGCTTTCATTGCCGGTATTGTAGGGAGGATCGATGTAAACACATTTCACTTTACCCTCGTATTCCGGGAGCAAGCTTTTGAGAGCTTCAAGATTATCGCCGTGGATTATCTTGTTATCCAGGCTGTTCTTCGGCAAGCTTTCATTAGCTGAAAAAGTGAATTGCTCGCGTAGAACGCGATAGGTTACATCCCGATGATGGTTTCGGACTTGATCCTTCCCCACCCAATGCAATGTCGGCATGGTGTTCGCCTTGTCCTCGAAAAAATGAAGCAGAACCTGCCTCCGAAGGCAGCCGATGATTTGACACCATGCCCCCTTGCAAGGCAAGCGGTGTCTGGCTCCAGAGATGATTCCTCCAGAGATAAGCGTGACGTGAGCGAATTGGTTAGATCCATGGCATGTGCGCACGAAGGTGCAGGTATGGATAATCCACAACGGCGCACCTAAGCAGGCATTCCGTATGATCCTCACTACCGTCTAGGACGTGCTACTAGGATGTCGAACCGCTAACCGAGGTGTATCGACACGTCCATAGCCTAGAGTACACGCCATGGACCCAACCTCTACCGGTGGCCTGACCTCCTCCTTCATGAACGCTATCGTTCACCGGTGAGCTAACCCCGGCTCAGCCGATGGAAATTTCGCATAAACGCGCGGCTTTCAGTTCGATTTTGAGTACCTGTCGCTCTCGAACACGTTTTTACACAGCATCGGCCGATTGCTGCCTTTCGCGAGGCGCACCTATGGATCGATCGCATCAAGTACAGCAACATCAGTGATGATCATTTCTACGCGCAGGAGCTTTTCCAGCAGACAGAGCTGAAGGGTTAGCTGAAAAACACCCTGGAGACTCAGAAATCCGTCTATACGCACGTCGTTTATGACTCAGCAGGTGTTTAGAAAAAATTTGCTGAGGCTTTAGGCAGAAATGAAGCGGTCAAGGCCTATGCTAACCTCCAGTCCTGGTTCAAGATACCGACACCGTTGGGTACCCATAACCCGGACTGGGCAGTGATCGTTGAGGGTGCCAAGGTCCTGTCGTTTCGAGGAAGTTGCAAGCTGTGCCCCCCTGATAATTACATCCGTGCGGGCGATGTCGTTAGCATGATGAAGTACGCTGGGTATGGTGCCGTTTGGAACAGATCCTTTCCTGCATTGCGTGCTCGGTGTAGAAACTGTTGCGGCTAAAGGTGCTACAACGAGCAAACTACAAAACTAGGAATTACAATGTCAGGGATTGATTACCAAAAGCAGGCGCAAGACTATTACGGCAAGGCTCCTCTCATTATTTTGGGCAGCGGGGCATCGGCTGCCCATGGTATGTCTGGTATGGGCGCTCTTGCGAAGCACCTGGTCGCAAATACCGACACTTTGGGCTTGTCTGCTGCCGAGGTTGAAGCCTGGGGAAAATTCTGCCAAGTCTTATTGGATGGCGTTGATCTGGAGTCAGCGCTGCATCAGGTGGCCGTTACTGAAGAGCTGACCTCCAGAATCATTACAGCAACCTGGTCGCTCATCAGCTCGGAAGATATTCAGATCTTTCACGATAGCCTTCAGAACCAAGCGATGTTTCCGTTGAGTAAACTGCTGCGCCACATGTTTAAAAGCAGCCTCACCAAAATAAATATCGTCACTACGAATTATGACAGGCTGGCAGAATATGCCTGCGATCAGGAGGGGGCCCATCATTACACGGGCTTCTCACACGGATTTTTTCGGCAGCGTGCTGCACCGAATGAAATCACGTCTGCACGCAGGGTGAATATCTGGAAGGTTCACGGCTCGCTGGATTGGTTTAAATCGCCGCTCGAAGACATTGTGGCTCTTTCAAATATTCAAGGCATACCTGCTAATTACAAGCCGGAAATCGTGACTCCGGGCACTCAGAAATATCAAACGACGCATTTAGAGCCATATCGCTCAACTATTCACAATGCCGATTTAGCCATCAACGCTGCCAACTCGTACCTTTGTATTGGCTACGGCTTCAATGACGAGCATATTCAGCCGAACATCATGGCTAAATGCATTCGTCAAAATACCCCTATCTCGATTATTACCTATGCGCTCTCAAACGCTGCCAGGAAGCTCATCCTTGAAGGCAAGGCGCAGAATTACCTGGCAATAGAACGGGGAGCGACAGACGAGCAGTCCATCGTCTACTCCTCTTTGGATAAGACTCCACTGACTGTTGAAAAAGACATCTGGAGTCTTGAGGGTTACCTGTCACTCATCATGTAGGAAGAAGAGATGCCGATATTTAATTTTAGGGATGAAGACGCGCTCGGAAAGGTGGCCTCAGTCGATACGACAAACGTTATCGTGGACGTGGAAAATGTCGACCAACTCAAAAGGTTGCAAGTAAACCATCTGGCCGTGCTCCAAAGCAGTAGGCCTGGACAGCATCTCATCGGCCTCATCACCCAGGTGACCCGCAAGCGTGGTATCGAGGACATTGCTAACGATGGTATTAGCGAACAGACGTCAGAACTAAACTTGTGCAAGATCGCCCTGATCGGCACGATGCTGGATCGTGACGGAGCAAGAGAAAACGTATTTCGCCGCACTCTGGAAAGCGTTCCAGAAATTGACGCGAATTGCTTTTCGCTAGAGGGCGAAAACCTTACCGGCTTTATGCGTACGCTCTCTAGCGTCTCAGCCGATGGCAATGCCCTGACGTTGGGCAAATACACACTGGACGAACATGCCGTCGCATACCTCAACGGTAACAAGTTTTTCCAGCGCCACGCCTTCATCGGTGGCAGCACTGGGTCAGGTAAATCCTGGACGACAGCCAAGATAATTGAGCAGATGGCAGGGCTTTCCACGGCTAACGCCATTGTTTTTGATCTTCATGGTGAATACTCGCCATTGGTAGGCCAAGGCATTCAGCACTTCAAGGTGGCCGGACCCGCAGATGTTGAGGCAAAACGCACCATTGATGACGGTGTGCTTTACCTGCCTTACTGGCTGCTTTCCTATGAAGCACTCGTGGCAATGTTTGTTGACCGGAGTGACCAGAACGCGCCCAACCAGGCCATGATCATGTCCCGTGAGATTAACCACGCTAAGAGAAAGTATCTGGAAGATGGTGACCATAAGGAAATTCTGAAGCATTTCACGGTCGATAGCCCGGTTCCGTTCGATCTGAATGTCCTAATGGACAGACTGAACGACATCAACGTGGAGATGGTTCCGGGGGCTCGCACTGAAAAACAGGGTGATTTTTTTGGGAAGCTCGCCCGGATGATCTCCCGTCTTGAGAACAAAATCTCTGATCGACGCCTTGGCTTCATGTTCAATGGTGGCGGAGACGTTCTGGATTTTGCCTGGCTTGAAAAATTCACCACCGCCGTGCTCGGCAGCTCTGGCGAAAATGGCAAAGCTGGTATCAAGATCATCAACTTCTCTGAAGTACCATCAGACGTACTTCCGCTGATCGTTTCTCTTGTCGCGCGGGTAACGTTCTCCGTCCAGCAGTGGACGCCATCCGAGCTACGCCATCCTATTGCGCTGCTGTGCGACGAAGCGCATCTCTACATGCCCCAGCGAAACATGGCAGAGTCCGCCGACGATATCTCCCTGGATATTTTCGAGCCTGAATTCAACACATAAGTGCAACGCTCACCCCTGTATGCACTTCGTACGGC
>CAZLSU010000118.1:0-8303 GCA_964562225.1 uncultured Sphingobium sp. | reverse complement strand
CCGAGACCGCGAGCCTGGCCGACGTGGTGCTGCCCGCCACCGCCTGGCCCGAGAAGACCGGCAGCGTGACCAACACCGACCGCTGCGTGCAGTTGGGCCGCAAGGCCGTGGGCTCGCCCGGCGAGGCGCGCGCCGACGCCTGGATCACCGAGCAGCTGGCCGTGCGCCTCGGCCTGGGTTGGGGCTACGGCATCGCGGCCGATGGTTCGGGCAGCGGCGACGGCGCGCAAGGCATCGGCGCCGTGTACGAGGAAATGCGTGCGCTCATGCCCAGCATCAGCGGCCTGAGCTGGCCACGCCTGTGGCGCGAGGGCGCCGTGACCTACCCCGTGCGCGACGAGCAGGACCCAGGCCAGCCGGTGGTCTTCACCGACGGCTTCCCCATGCCCGAAGGCCGCGCGCGCCTGGTGCCCGCTGCCCTGGTGCCGCCAGCCGAAGAGCCCGACGCCCAGTACCCGCTGGTGCTCATCACCGGCCGGCAACTGGAGCACTGGCACACCGGCAGCATGACGCGGCGCAGCCAGGTGCTGGACGCGATCGAGCCCGGCCCCGTGGTGAGCCTGCACCCGGCCACGGCCGAGCGCCTGGGGCTGCGCGCGGGCGCGCTCGCGCGGGTGAGTTCGCGGCGTGGCGCCATCGCACTGCCGGTGCGCATCGACGACGGCATGCCCCCCGACACCGCCTTCATCCCCTTCGCCTACGCGGAGGCCGCGGCCAACCTGCTCACCAACCCGGCGCTGGACCCGCTGGGCAAGATCGCCGAACTCAAGTACTGTGCGGTCGACGTGCGGCCCGCGGCCGCGGAGGTGGCGTCCGCTTGAGCTGCCTCAAGCCGCGGGTCGTGACCCTGACCCATCATGGGTCATCGTTCACACGGCAAAGGAGGCCACCATGTTCAAAAAAATCCTCGTTCCCACCGACGGCTCCGACGTCGGCAAGGAGGCCGCCGCCACCGCGGCCCAGATGGCCAGGGAGTCGGGCGGCCAGGTCGTCGGCGTGTACGTCATCGATCCCTTCCCCTACATCGGCATCGGCGACGCCTCCGCCGTGGGCCTGCAGGCCTACCTGAGCGATGCCAAGCGCGTGGCGGGCGAAGCGCTGGAGGGCGTGGGCAGCGCCTGCCGCGCGCAGAACGTGCCCTTCGCGGGCGACACCATCGAGCGCAACCTGGTGTGGGAAGGCATCCTGGAGACCGCCAAGGCCGAGGGTTGCGACCTGATCGTGATGGGCTCGCACGGCCGCCAGGGCGTCAAGGCGCTCATCCTGGGCAGCGTGGCGCAGAAGGTGCTGACGCACGCGCACATACCGGTGCTGATCGTCAAGGGCTGAGGCCGATCGCGGCCTTCGGCGGCCACACCCGGCGCGGTGGGCGCCGTCGGAACTAGTGCCTTTGGGTGGGTTACGTAGTGGGCGCCTTCGACTGGAGGCGGCTCACTGCGTTCGTGGTGCATGGATCCCGCGCCACGGACGTCCCGAAGCGTAATCGCACCGAGCAAAGGCCTTGACCCATGGACGAGCCCACCGCCCACGAGCTTCTCTCCCGCCTGCTGAGCGCGCTGTCCGAAGCGCTGCCCGCCAACCAGCCCCTCGTACCGCCCGACGGCAGCGCGCCCTTCTTCCACGGGTTCCGGTGGGAGTCGTACCCGGTCCAACTGCTGTGCCACCTGGCCATCGCGCCGGCGCACATCACGGTGGCCTGCCCCCTGGGGCCCCTGCCCGAGCGTGACGCCGAGACCGCGTTGCGCCAGTTGCTGCGCGTCAACCACCTGATCGCCACCTCGGGCTCCACCACCGCGTACGAGCCTGCGGACGGCACGCTGTACGTGTTGCATACCAGGCCGCTGACCGCGGTCAGCGCGGTGATGCTCATCGAGACGATGGCGAGCCTGGTCACGGTGGCCCGTGGCTGGCGCGACGCCGGCTTCCTCGACGGGACCGGCAAGTTCCTGCTTCAGTCGAAGCCGATGGACATGGCCTTCGCGGGCCTGCGCGTCTGAGGTTCTTCCTCCTCACTCGGCTGTTCTTCTCCTGCTCGCGCGCTCACGTCCGGGCACGCGATTCCTTGTCCTTCATCGCCGTTCATTCGCAACGGCAGGGAGTTTTCATGCGTGTTGATACCTTGGCGCCAGTCGCCCTCGACGATCCCCAGGAAACCCTTGCCCGGTGGCTCACTGCTGCGGGTTGTTTCTGGTACCCCGTTGACCTCGACCTTCCCGGGCCGGCGATGTTCATCGACGCCGACGTGGACGGTGAAACCGTGCGCTTGTCGAGTGATCCGCGTGATGACGATATCCACCACGTTCGCGCGAGCTGCCGCCTTGGTGAACTGCCGCGGGGCGTGGCCGTGCCCACGCTGCTGCAACTGCTGCAGACCAACCTGGTGATGGCCTTGCGGGGGCAGAGCCAGGTCCTGAGCCTGGACGTCGGTGAAGACGACGCCGTCTACCTGTCCGACGCGCTGTCCGTAGCGCCGGGGGGTGAAGCGGCTTTTCGCCTGGGGCTCTTTCACCTGGCGAGCCAGGCCGCGGCCTGGCGCGAGGGCCGCATCTTTCCCCACCGGCCGAACTGAACCCGCGCCCCATTCGCTCCACTTTCACCCCTCCGACGGCATCCGACATGGCTGAGCGCAAAGGACTTTCCGACACTTACGTTCCCACCACTTACCGCACCTCGCGGCCGGTGTCGCGCAGCGGCAGTCCGCAGGCGTCGCACAGCGATGACCACGGACACCTGAACGCCAACGACCCCTCCGTGCAGGCCGCCGACCAGTTCGTCGCGCCCCGGCTCGACAAGGCGGACATCCTGCAGCGGATCCAGATAGGGAACTACACCGAGGCGATCGACCTATTCCGCAGCGTGCAGAACCCGGCGCTCGGCGAACAGGCCAACGCGGCGCTTCTGAGCGCTGCGGCGAAAGAGGTGCTGGAGTATGCCTTCACCGAGGTGCATCCCAGCGCCTATTCCGGCATCGAGGCCCTGTTGCGACCTTTGATCGGTGATAGCGCGCCACAGCCGGCTCAGCCCTCACCCGGGGCGTCATCGGTGTCCCCCGTCGCTGTCGCCACCACCGATCCGGAGCAGCTGGCGCGGGGCGAGGTGTCGCCGGACAAACCGACCTCGAGCGGCCCCCAGCCATTCAACGTGAAAAGCGCGGTGGGACTGTTGGCGCGGGGCCGCTACGACGGCACGCAGCGGGCGATGAAGGCGATCTTCGGTCGTCGGGATGGCGCAGCCCTCATCCACGCACTCAATCAGGTCGAGGACCACCTGGCGTACGCGGACGCCAGCGGGCTGTCCGGCGAGGAGCGCCAACGGGTGGTGCTCGCCATCAAGAGCATCCGGGCGAAGGCCCCGTCCATTGGCCAACGGCAGTCGGTGGCCTTGCCTGCCCTGAGGCAGTCGACGCAGGGCAGGGTGAGCAATCGGTACAGCACCGACGTGCAGAGAGGCCTCATGCACAGGCTCACCTACGAACGGCAGAACATCGTCATCGAGCAGGCACGCAATGAGGCGCTCGACGCGGTGCTCGACTGGCACCTCAACGGTGGCTCGTGCCCTCCCTTGCTGAATCCGGACGATCCCGAAGGGTCGGTGGACCAGCTCAGGCTGCAAGCCGCCAAACGCCGCTCGGACATGGACTCGGACC
Organism: uncultured Sphingobium sp.; assembly: GCA_964562225.1. Classification (GTDB taxonomy): domain Bacteria; phylum Pseudomonadota; class Alphaproteobacteria; order Sphingomonadales; family Sphingomonadaceae; genus Sphingobium. Next base: position 4,657 of record CAZLSU010000118.1, on the reverse strand, counting down.
GGCAGCGGGAGCTGACCCAGGCGATCGATCACTACAAGGCGGAGCACGGCATCATGACGCCACGGGACCGCGCCGACCTTGCCTGGGTGAAACGGGCCGCGGGCGAGGACAACGCCTCTCCCGGCGCCGCGCTGGAAGACCTGCTGGTGCAAATGAGGTCCGCGGGCCGCGCTATTCCGCTACCGCCCGCCGCGTGGGACCCAACGGTGTCGGACGAGGCTCGCGAAGCCATGCAAACCGAGGCAGCGGTGGCGCAAGCGCTCAGCACGGCCTTGGCCCGGGCCAGCGAACTGAGCGAAGCCGAGCGGCGCTTCCTGTACCAGATGATCGCCTTGCTGGTGGGCAAGGCCAACAAGCCGCTGTGGGCCATCGCCCATCCCGCGCGCGAGTCGGGCGAGCCCCACAAGCTCAACCCGGTCAAGCCGTACCTGCCCGCCCATCCGGACAACGCGCAGCGCGCGCGCTTCAACCAGGGCGTCGACCGCGCCGCCGCCCACCAACGCAAGGCGAAAGAGGATGTCCGGCACGTTCTGGTCCTGCTGTCGAACCTGGACCGCACCAAGCGCAAGCCCGGCGCGGGAAACCTGTTCATTGAAACCACCCTCAGCGAGCAATGCGCCCAGTTGCTGGCGGGGGCCAACTGCTCGCCCTCGCGCGTGCGTTACGCCCTGTACCTGATCTCCAAGGGCGGGGGCTCCAAGGGCCGGGTGGCCGCCAAGCTGCTCGACGAAATGCGCTACTCGCTGCGCGAAGCCACGGGCAGCAACCTGCCCATGACGAATGGCGAGATCTTCCAGCACTTTCTTCAGGGCCTCGGCAACTGCTTCATGGAAGGCGGATCCCACTACGCCGCGTCCGTCGTCCTTGGCCTCACGGCCCACGCCATGGGCCCCTTCTCCAGCTTGCTGGTGGTGGGCTCACTCGGCCTGCAGATGTACAGCCTGGGTTGGCTGGAGTCGCAAAAGACCGAGGAATACAAACAACAGCCCAGCCGCACCGCCGAACTGCTGCTGGCGACGCCCTATCTGGTGGCGCCCGCAGCCGCGCTCTGCGGGATCGTGAAGCTGATCGACAACATCGGCCGCTTTCCCGTCGCGCTTCCCGCCACGTTCGGCCGATCACTGGAGTATTTCGTCATCATCCGGTTCCTGCGGCAGTTGCCCCAGAGCTGGTTGCGCAACCGCCATTTCGCCGGGTTCCAGGTGCGCCACGCCGACGGCTCGGGCCTGACCGCCGGTGAGCAGTTCCAGCTCAACATCTGCCGGGACATCGGCTACCTCGTGTTTGGGGGAATCTGCCTGTACTTCGGGCCCACGCTCACCGCGCAGGTGCTGGAGGCCCTGGGCGTGGTGGGCGAGGCGGCCGCGACGGAGGGGGGGAAGGTCATCACCATCCTGGTGACCTACCTGTGGGCCGCCCTCGCCGAGTTCCTGGACGGTGGCATTCCCGACTGGTTCAAGCTCCTCTACCGTGCCGTCAAGGGGAACGCGTACATGCTGCAACCCGGGACGCAGGCCAACCCGGGCCTGGACCCCACGCACTACCTGAAGAACGCGACCTCGCGCGGCGTGGCCAACGGCTTGAGTGATTTCTTCAATGGCTTGGCCGACCTGTTCAGAGCCTTGGGGCAGGATGAGCTTGCCGAGCTGTGCCGGGTGTTCGCGATCATCTGGAACGGCCTGGCCGGCAGCCTGCGGACACGTTTTGTCGACTACCTGACCACGGGCGAAACCCTGGCCGAAAACGGCAGCAAGAACCCGGCGGGCCTGATGACCATACTGGGCATGCTGGCGGTGGACATGGGGCAGTGCGTGGCGGGCGCGACCAGCGGCTTTGCCAACAATGTGGCCACGGCCGTCGCCGGGCTGGGCACCGCGCCGGTGGCGGCCCAGCCAGAGGGGCCGAATGAGCGGCAGCCGACGGGTGATGGAGACATCGAACTCCAGCCCGCTCTGGAGCGCCGCACGTCATCGGACGACGAACCGGTGGACAACGACTCGGTCGATGACGAGCCCTCGGGCCACGACGAGGAATTCTTCGAGATGGTGAAGAAGCTCTGACCCCGATGGGCCGCGCGCCCTGAGCCCACGTCCGCCGCCTCAGCGCCGGAACCGCCCGCTCGCGTCGATGATCGACAGGTCCGCAAAGTCCAGCCCCGTGTGGTTGGTGGGGCTGTAGCTCACCGTCAATCCGCCCAGGTCGAAGCGCGTCACGCCCTCCAGCGCATCGCGCAGCTTCTGCGGCGTGGGGTTGGGGCCGGCGCGGCGCAGGCCCTCCACCACCACCTTCGCACCCGCGAAGCCTTCCATCATGGCGGGCGACACGCCCGGCAGGCCCTTGGCCTTGGCCAGGTCCTGCGCTTCCTTGATGAGCGCGTAGCTCACCGAGCGCTCGTTGGGGAACACCTGCGTCACGATCACGCCGCGCGCGTGTTCGCCCAGCAGCTTGATGAAGCCGTCGGAGGCGTTGTTCGACAAGGTGACCACCTGCGCGCGCGAGCCCGCCGCGCGCAGCGCCTTCACCGCATTGGCCGTGTTGCCGGCCGAGGCGATCACCATCACCGCGTGGGCGTTCAGCTTGGCGATCTCGGTGGCCACCGCGCTGTAGTCGGGCTTGTCGCGCGGCGTCTTCTGGCGCAGCACCGGCTCCAGCTTCGCCTTGGCGAAGCCCTGCATGGCGCCGGCCGCGCTGTCGGCGCCGAACGAGTCGTCCGTCTCGATGATGGCGATGCGGTTCTGGCCGATGCTGGCGAGGTGCTCGATGGCGCGCGCGGCCTCGCGCTGGTAGGTGGCGCGTACGTTGAACACCCAGGGGTTGACAGGCTCGTGCAGCACCATGGCCCCGGTGCTGGGTGCGATCAGCGGCACCTTGTATTCGGCGAGCAAGGGCAGCAAGGCCTGCGAATGCGGCGTGCCCCGGTTGAGGAAGAGGGCCAGCACGCCCTGCTTCACGATCAGCTCACGCGAGACCTCCACCGTCACCTTGGGGTCGAACCTGTCGTCCACCGACACCAGCTCGACCTTCTCGCCGTGCACGCCGCCGCGCGCGTTCACGGCATCGAAGTACAGCCTGGCGCCGTCGGTGTTTTCCTTGACCCCGGCGGCCACCGAGCCGGTGAAGCCGGACGGCTGGCCAATGCGCAGCTGGGCCTGGACGGTGGTGGCCATGACGGCCAGGACCAGACCCACGCTGGCAAGCGAACGGAAGCGCATCTTTGTCTCCTTTTGTAAGGGCGCGCGATTCTGTCTGAATGCTCCCCCGGGGTACCAGTGTGGAAATGACGTAGGGCGCGGCAGCGGTCGCGGACGGTCCCTAGAATCTTCCGCTTCCCGCTCAGGAGCCCCCCGCATGTCCGACGATCACCGCCCCGACCACGCCCACCAGGCCGAACCCGATGAACGGGCGGCCGACGACGGGGGCGCCGAGGGCCTGATCCGCATCCGCGGCGCGCGCCAGCACAACCTCAAGGGGCTGGACCTGGACATCCGCACCGGCGAACTGACGGTGGTGACGGGGCCCAGCGGCTCGGGCAAGTCCAGCCTGGTGTTCGACACCCTGTTCGCCGAGGGCCAGCGCCGCTACGTGGAGACCTTCAGCGCCTACGCGCGCCAGTTCCTCGACCGCATGGACAAGCCCGCGGTGGACCGGGTGGAGGGCGTGCCACCGGCGATCGCGATCGACCAGACCAACCCGGTGCGCAGCTCGCGCTCCACGGTCGGCACCATGACCGAGCTCAACGACCACCTCAAACTTTTGTTTGCACGTGGCGCCGAGCTGTTCGACCGCGACACCGCGGCCCTGGTGCGGCACGACTCGCCGGAGTCGATCTACGCGGAGCTGAGTGCGCGCGCTGCGGCACAAGGCGACCCCCGCCTCGTCGTCACTTTCCCGGTGGAGTTGCCGGCCAGCACCACGCCCGAAGAGATCGAGCAGTGGCTCTCGGCCAGCGGTTATACGCGGGTGCAGGCCGAGCGCGTGGTGCAGCGCGCCGTGCCCGCCGTCGATGAAAAAGCCAAAACCAAAGGCAAGGCCAAGGCCGCGCCCATGGAGGCCATCAAGGTGCTCGACGTGGTGGCCGACCGCTTCCGCATCGGCACCACGGAACCGGCGCGCGTGATGGAGGCGATCGAGGTCGGCCTCAAGCGCGGCGGCGGCAAGCTCATGGTCTATGCGCTGAAATCGGAATCTGACCCCGAATCGGGTGAAGCGGGGAGCGTGGGGGCTCCCGAGATCTGGCGCTTCTCGACCGGCCTGCATTGCCCGGAGAGCGACATCCGCTACAGCGAGCCCACGCCCTCGATGTTCTCGTTCAACTCGGCGGTGGGCGCCTGCGAGGCCTGCCGTGGCTTCGGGCGGGTGATCGGGGTGGACTACGGCCTCGTGATTCCGAACGACAAGCTCACGCTGCGCGCGGGCGCGATCAAGGTGTTCCAGACGCCGGCCTGGAAGGAGTGCCAGGACGACCTGATGCGCCACGCCGAAGCCGCCGGCATTCCGCGCGACACGCCCTGGGCCAAGCTCACGCCCGAGCAGCAGCAGTGGGTCCAGGGTGGCTCGCCGCAGTGGAACGGCAAGTGGAACCAGCACTGGTACGGCGTGGGCCGCTTCTTCGAGTACCTGGAGAGCAAGGCCTACAAGATGCACATCCGCGTGCTCT
>CAZLSU010000117.1:0-8373 GCA_964562225.1 uncultured Sphingobium sp. | reverse complement strand
GCAACTGTGGCTGGTGCGATAATCGGCATTGGCGCTGCCGGAAAACAGCGTCGAAGGCTGCGCATCGGTATCGATCAGCGCACGTAGCGTCGCGCATTCCTGCGCCGACAGGAAATCATGGCGCCCATAGATTTCCAGGCCAGGCGTATCAATGCGGCTGACCAGCGGGTTGCGGTCGAGCCGGGCGCGCACAGCCGCGCCGATCGCTGCGCGGGCAGGGGAAGCTATGCCGCCATCGTCGGGATGAAGGTCCGTCATGCGCGGTTCCTTGCCACCCGCGTGGCTAAAAGAAAAGAGCCCGGAGCGTTGCCGCTCCGGGTCCAGTATTTCCTGAAGGCCAGTTCAGGAAGGGCTATCACCAAAAGAAATCATTTATGACGTCAACGACATAGCCATCGCGGGTGTCCACAAGAAGCGCGTCGTCATAATAGCGGACCCAGCGCAGCGACCCGTAGGCGGGCGGCAGGCGATAGCTATAGGGATCATCGAGCCAATAATTGTTGGAATAGAGCAGGCTGCTCAGCACGATGCCGATCGAAAAGCGCCGATAGCCATAGTCCCAGCCGCGCGGCGCATAATAGCGGCCCGCCCGATACCGATCGCCATAGCGCGAACGATAGCTCTGCCAGTCATAGCGCCTGTCCTGCCGCCAGCCATTGTCCCAGCGCCGCTGATTGGCCCAGCGGGTGCGATCGTCATAGCGACGGCCGTTGGACCAATTATTGTCGCGACGGCCATTGTCGTTGCGATAATCGCGGCGATCGTCGCGCCTGTCGTCCCGGCGATCATCGCGACGGTCGACCCGCTGATTCTGGCGCCAGTCCTGACGCGCATCCTGGCGCCCGTCGCGCCGATCGACGCGCTGGTCCTGACGGCCGTCGCGGCGGTCGTCGCGCCGGACATCGGGATTGACCTGCGCATTTACGACGGGGCGTTGCGGGCGCTGCTGCCATTGGCGTTGTGCCGGGGCGGCCTGTACCTGACGATCGCGCGGGCGCTCCTGGCGCTGCTGTACCGGCGCTTGCTGTGCCCGTTGCGTGCGCCACTGGTTGCCACGCGTACCTTCCATCCGCCCGGCACCTTCGCGCTGCTGTCGACCTTCGCCGCCGCCACGCTGCTGCGATCCGCGATCACCGCGATTGCCCCGGTTTTCGTTGCTCTGGGCATAAGCAGGAGCAATGCCCCCAAGCACGGTTGCGGTCATCAGCCCCGCGAGCATCAATTTCCTCAACATGTCTCTGTCTTTCCTTGGAGCGGGCTTCCTCTTCCCGTCGTATCGCTCATTTATACGTCAGGCGATGTCGCGATGCTGAACTTGGCTGACAGCGATTTGAAAGAATCGCGGCCGATCCGAAACCGAATGTTTCCGGGTCGAAGCTTGCGCGACGGCGGGGACCGCCCGATCTGGGAAGCATGAAACAGCCCAGCATCTTTTTGCCCCATGGGGGCGGTCCCTGCTTCTTCATGGACCCCGAGCATCCCGACGAACCGCACGCCGATCCGATGTGGCAGCCGATGCAGGACTATCTGGCGGGGTTGATCGAGTCCTTGCCGGAGCGCCCCCGTGCCATCCTGCTGGTGTCGGGACATTGGGAAGCCACGCAGTTTACGCTGCTGGACAGCGATCGGCCTGCGCTGCTGTTCGATTATTATAATTTCCCGCCGCACACCTACCAACTGCGCTGGGATGCGCCCGGCGCGCCCGACCTGGCCCGCAGCGCCGCCAGTCTGCTGGAGGCGGCCGGTTTCGCCACGAATAGGGACAGCATACGCGGTTGGGACCATGGCGTTTTCATTCCGCTCAAGGTCGCGATTCCCGGCGCCGATATCCCGCTCGTCCAACTCTCGCTGCGTGCCGATTTCGATCCGGCCGCCCATATCGCTGCGGGTCGTGCGCTTGCGCCGCTCCGCGACCAGGGGGTGCTGATCATCGGATCGGGCATGAGCTTCCATAATCTGCGTGTGCGCGGGCATCAGGCGACCGCGCCGTCGGCGCAGTGGGACGATGCCCTGACCGCTGCCGTGACGGACGCCGATCCAGCCAGCCGCGCGAACCGCGTCGCCGCATGGGCTGATCTGCCCCACGCCCGCTTCGCCCACCCGCGCGAGGAGCATCTGCTGCCGCTGATGGTCGCGCTCGGCGCGGGCGGTGACGATGCGGCGCGCCTCGATCATCGCAGCGTCGTGCTGGGCTGGACCGTGTCGGCCTATCGCTTCGGCTGATCGGCGCTGCCGCCCGGCCGCCCCAGTGCAGGCACCGCCCGCGCGGCATCCTCCGGCGTGATTCCCGGCGGCGGCGCGGCGGCGACCTGCTCCTCGCCGCGCATGATGCGGCCCGCCCGGCGAATCGCGCCGCGCAACCGGGGGTAGATGCCGCAGCGGCAGATATTGGTGATCGCCGTGTCAATCTGTTCGTCGCTGGGGTCGTCGGTCCGCCGCAGCAGCACCGACGCCGTCATGATGATGCCAGGGATGCAGTAACCGCATTGCGACACATTGTCGGCCGCGAACGCCTGTTGCAGCGGATGGCCGCGATCGGGCGACAGCGCCTCGATCGTGGTGACGAAGCGCCCCTCGGTCTGGCCGATGCTGATCTGGCAGGACCGAACCGCCTCTCCGTCGATATCGACGGTGCAGGCCCCGCAATCGCCGGTGCCGCAGCCATATTTGGTGCCCGTCAGGTTGGACGCGTCGCGCAATGCCCATAGCAGTGGCGTTTGCGGGTCCATGCGATATTGGACCGGGCGATCGTTGACGGTGAATTTGGTCATGGCACGGGTCTAGCCGATCGTGAGAGCAAGACCAATAAAGCGCTCGACATTGGGCGCTGCCCTCCCCACTCTCGCCATCGGCAAGCTGCGGGGGATGCTTTGGTTTCGACGGTTGCGACGGTCGCCTATCTGGGGCTGGAGGCGCGCGCGGTGGAGGTGCAGTGCCAGCTTGTCCCTGGTCTCCCCAACTTCATTCTGGTCGGCCTGCCCGACAAGGCGGTCGCCGAAAGCCGCGAGCGGGTGCGCAACGCGATCGCCGCGATCGGCCTGTCGCTTCCGCCAAAGCGCATAACCGTTAACCTGTCGCCTGCCGACCTGCCCAAGGAAGGGTCGCATTATGACCTGCCGATCGCGCTCGCGCTGCTGGGCGCGATGGGCGTGATCGACGCGGAAACGCTGGCGGGCTATGTCGTGGTTGGCGAACTTAGTCTTGACGGGCGCGTGGCCCCGACGCCAGGCGTTCTGCTCGCCGCGTTGCATGCGGGCGAGCGCGAACTGGGGCTGGTCTGCCCGGTGTCGCAAGGGCCGGAAGCTGCCTGGGCCGGGCATGTCGAGGTGATTGCCGCGCCCGATCTGCTCGGTTTGCTCAACCATTTCAAGGGCACTGCCGCACTCTCCCCGCCGCAGCCCGGCCCGGTCGATCCGCCGGTGCGCCGCGTGGACCTGAAACAGGTAAAGGGCCAGGAAAGTGCCAAGCGCGCGCTGGAGATCGCGGCGGCCGGTGCGCATAATCTGTTGATGATCGGCCCGCCCGGCGCGGGCAAATCGCTGATGGCCAGTTGCATGCCGGGGATATTGCCGGAAATGACGCCCGCGGAGGCGCTGGAAAGTTCGATGGTCGCCAGCGTGGCGGGCATGCTGGAAGGCGGGCGGATCAGCCGCGCCCGCCCGTTCCGCAGCCCGCATCACAGCGCGTCGATGGCGGCGCTGGTGGGCGGTGGGCTGCGCGTGCGGCCGGGCGAGGTCAGCATGGCGCATCTGGGGGTGCTTTTCCTCGACGAACTGCCCGAATTCCAGCGCGGCGTCCTCGATTCGCTGCGTCAGCCGCTGGAAACCGGCGAAGTGACCGTCGCGCGGGCCAACGCACACGTCACCTTCCCCGCGCGGGTGCAACTGGTCGCGGCGATGAACCCGTGCCGCTGCGGCCATCTGGGCGATCCCGCGCTGGCCTGCTCCCGCGCGCCGCGCTGCGCCGCCGATTATCAGGCCAAGCTGTCCGGGCCGCTGCTCGACCGCATCGACCTGCATGTCGAAGTCAGCGCCGTCACCGCTGCTGATCTCATCTTGCCGCCGCCTACGGAAGGGTCGGCAGAAGTGGCGGCGCGGGTCCGCGCGGCGCGGGCGATCCAGACCGCCCGTTATGATGGCGTTGCGACCCGCACCAATGCCGAAGTCGATGGCGAGGCGCTGGATGCCGTGGCGACGCCCGACGATCCGGGTCGACAGTTGCTGGCGCAGGCCGCCGCCGCGATGAAGCTGTCGGCGCGCGGCTATACCCGCATCCTGCGCGTCGCGCGCACCATCGCCGATCTGGCGGGTGTCGAGCAGGTCGGCCGAGTCCACATCGCAGAAGCGCTGAGCTACAGGCGGAGGGCGCCGGTCAACTAACCCCGGTTGCGCATGTCAGCGAAACGGTCCTGCGCGACTTGTTGGATGTCGAGCATATCCTGGTCGGCCTCCAGAAAGCGGCGGGGGTTGATGGCCTGGTCGTTCAGCCGGACCTCGAAATGCAGATGCGTACCGGTCGAACGGCCCGTCGATCCCATGCGGCCGATCATCGCGCCGGTCGAGATCGACTGGCCGACCCGTGCGGCAAAACCCGATAGATGCGCATAGCGGGTCATCAAGCCGTTGCCATGTTCGACCTCGACGACATTGCCATAGCCCTGGCGCTGCCCGACATAGCTGATCCGCCCGCGCGCGGCGGCCAGGATCGGCTGGCCGAAGCGGCCGGGGAAATCGATGCCGGCGTGAAAGGCGGCATGGCCGTTGAAGGGGTCGCGGCGAACGCCGTAGGAACTGGACAGCATCGGCGTTGCGGTCGGCTGGCCGGAGGGGATCGCGATCAGGCTGCGTTCCAGCAATTCCATGCGGGCGAGTGCGGTCGCCAGATCCTTAAGGTCGTCCGACAGCGCGTCGCGCGCCCCGCGCCACGGCACGAACGGACCGCCCTGCGCGCTTGAGGCGCTGCGCGCCAGCGCGTCGGGATTGAGGCCGAAGCTGCGGATCGCGGTCGCGGCCTTTTGCGCGCGGCGCTCCACGGCGGCGGTCAGAAAACGGGCAAATCGGTCCTGCCGTTGCGCGATACGCAGCAGCGGCGCGGCTGGCCCGGCGCTGATCTTGGTGGCCGGGATCTTGGTGGTGGGGGCATCGCCTTTGCTATCATCGCTCGGCGTCACTTCGGCATCTTCGGCCCCGAAATGCGTCTTGTAGAGATCGTCCATAAAGTCCTGGCGGGCTTCCAGATCCTTGGCCAGATCGCCGACCGACCGGCGATAGATCGCGACCTGCCCCGCCTGAGTGGCGACGGCCTTGCTCCTGGCGACCAGCGCCGCGCGGTTGCGTTCCAGCGCGGCCTTGTCGGCCAGTATGGTCAATGTCGCGCCGCCCCAACCAAGGAAGAGCGCGATCACCGCTGCGGCCGACAGCATCTGCGCGCGCCGGGACAGGCGAATGAAGCGGACCTGACCACCCGATCGAAGGAATATTTCCCGCTCGGGGAAAAGGGCGGAAATTCGGGCGATCAGGCCCGCTTTCCGCTTGTCTCGTTGAAAATGCACCCGCAAACCCGTTTTATTCTTGGTGAGTCGGGCCGCTAGCAAAAGCGGGTAGCCAGCGCGAATCGATCGATACGGACTCGTGACGGATGGAGCGAGGAACGCGGCCAAACGTGCAAATTGCCCTTTTGTTCCTGCATTCCCACAAGAGTTTCACGCGAATGTTCAGGATTGGACGCTGTGCTCGCGAGAATCGAACAGCGCCGGTATTTCGATGGCCGGGATCGCCGCGCCGAAATGATAGCCCTGCCCATATTGGCACCCGCCTGCGCGCAGATAATCGACCTGATGGATATTTTCTATGCCTTCGGCCACGGTATTTATGCCCAGGCTGTAGGCCAGATTCAGCACGGTACGGATGATCGCGGCATCGTCTGGATCGGTTTGCAGGTCGCGCACGAATTGCTGGTCGATCTTGATGGTGTCGATGGGAAACTGCTTGAGGTGGGAGAGCGAGGCATAGCCCGTCCCGATATCATCGAGCGCGATCGCTATGCCCGCCTCGCTCAACTGGTGGAGCGCGCGGCTCACCAGTTCGGCATTGCGGCCAAGAAAGACCGATTCGGTGACTTCCAGTTCGATCATGCGCGGTGGCACGCCCGCTGCGGCCAACCGCGCCAGCAGCGTGTCGGCAAAGCCGTGATCGTAAAGGTCGACCCCCGACACGTTGACCGCGACCTGACCCACATCCAGACCGATCGCCTGCCACCCGCGACAATCGGCGATCACCGCGTCCAGCATGCGGCGCGTGATCGCTTGCCCCAGTTCGGGATGTTCAAAAGCAGCGGCGATTTCGGCGGGCATCATGATCGTGCCGTCGCAGCGGACGGCGCGCAACAGCGCCTCGAACCCGACGATGCGTCCGCTCGTCAGGTCTACCTTGCGCTGATACCAGGGCCGGATCGTGTCATTCGCCAGTGCGTGCCGGGCGCGCTCCAGCATGCGCGCTTCGCGCTGCCACGCTTCGAGCAGAGCGGGATTGAACAGGATCGCGCGTCCGCGCCCGCTATTCTTGGCTTCGTACAGCGCGATATCGGCATGTTTTATAAGGTCGGCGATGGCATCGCCATGGTCGGGAAACAAGGCGATGCCGATGCTCACGCGGCACTCGATCAGGCGTGATTCATGGGTCAGCGGGGTGTGCAACTGCGTCGTCATGCGCGCGAGGATGGCGGAAAGATCCTGCGCCGAGCGCAGCCGGGTCAGCAGCACGGCGAACTCGTCGCCGCCCATGCGCGCGACGAGATCGCCGGGACGCACCGTCTGTTGCAATCGTTCCGCCACCGCGCGCAGCAGAGCGTCGCCCGCATCATGCCCGGCGGTGTCGTTGACCCGCTTGAATTCATCGACATCGATCAGCAGCACCGCCATCTGGCCGCTGCTCCTGGCGGTCGCGACGGCCGCCTGCGCCATCGTCGCCATGAAGTGCGACCGGTTGGCAAGGCCGGTCAGCGCGTCGGTCATCGCCAGCCGCTCCAGATGCTGCTCGGCCGCCTTGCGTTGGGTGATGTCGACCACGCTCGACATGAAACAAGGCTCGCCGTCGATCATGATCGGACGGGACGAGATGAGCGCATCGCGGACCACGCCGTCGGCGCGGCGCATCCGGCATTCAAAATTGTCGACCCCGGCTCCGCCTTTCAGTCGGCCGATCAACTGGTCGCGCACGCGCCGGTCGAGATAGACCTGATCGATGGATTGCAGCGGCACCTGCGTGCCCACGCCGAAGGCGCGCATGGCGGCATGATTGTGGCGGACGATCCTGCCGTCCTGGCTGGTGACCAGCAACGGCAGCGGCACCGCCATGAACATCCGCTCCAGCGTATCGCCATTGCTTGCCAGCGCCTGCCGCGCCGCCTGTGCTTCCTGGCTCGCCATCCATTCCAGCCGTTGCAGCCGGTTGGTGCGTGCCACCGCGATCCACATGCCGCAATGGAGGATCAACATGGCCAGGATCATGCCCGCCATGGTGGATGAATAGGGCGCGGGCGTCAGATAGCCGATCAGCAGCGCGACGCAGCAGGCAAAGCCTCCGCCCACATTGCCGCGAAAACTGGTGGGCACGACAAGGTAGAAGACCAGTGGCAGCATCACCATCACGAAGATGGCGATATCGCTGCGTGAACTGACCAGGAAGGCGACGCCGATAGCCGTCACCCCCTGCCAGGCGAAGCCGATCCGTTCGACCGCCCGGAAGTCGCTAACGCCGCGGATGAGGTGCAGGCAGATGACGGACCAGAGTATGACAGCGACCCGCGCCGGGATCGCGACGATGAAATGCGGCGTCCCCGCGAATCGCCAGTCGGAAATGAGGAACAGCGTATTGAGCATCGCCGCCAGGATGAACAACATGCGGGCATGGCGGCGTGTGTCGTCCAGACGCGCTGCCTGGAACGCGGCTTCACGCGCCTTATCCTTGAATTCACCCGATATTCTGGAAAGCTGGTCCACTGGTCTTCCGCATCGCAACGCCGCCCGGCGATCGGCCTGCATATTAAGGCGCGGCGGTTAGCAATTTGCTAAGCAGCGGTTCACCATTGCCGGTCGGCACCGGGTTGACCCATGGGATAGGCATCGTTATAGGCCCGCCTGCCCAGCGGCTCTGCGAAGGGGGGACTCGATTCCCCGTTTGTCGTTTCCTTGGGCAGCTGAACATTGCCGGATGCTTCGCGGCTCCAGGGTTCCTTATGGATCGCCTGGGCCTTTGCCGTTGGAAATGCCTGTCATTTCCGAAGGCGAAACAGGCGCGACGCAGGCCGGTAAAGTAACTGAAAAGGTGAAGGGCTTCATGCCAACAATCAACCAGCTGGTCCGCAAGGGCCGCG
>CAZLSU010000116.1:0-8383 GCA_964562225.1 uncultured Sphingobium sp. | reverse complement strand
CAACTGGCCCCTTTTTAAACCGGTGCCTGGCCCCATTTTATACCGGCGTTGACATCAGACCTGCCAAATCTTCGAATAGCCAAGGAACGATAAGCGCGTAACGCGCTCTCGTATGCAGCACCGATGTGCCGGGGAAAAACCGGTCTGCATAACTCTGGTGGATTGTCAGGAAGCCGATTTCATCTCTGACGCCTGTGGACTCTTCATCCATCTGCGCCTTCGCGCGCGCCAAGGCATCGCGCGAAAGATACGACCACCCCAGCGATGGCTCCACGCCTTGTGGGCGCCTCACGCGTTCACCCCGCTGAGGCCAGCGCATCGCTCAACGGTGATGGCGGTTACTTTATCATGCGCGAACCTAGCAGCTTCAGCCTCACCGGCGAACGCGGGCAGGCACAGCGTTTTGGCGCGCCCGGACAATCGCCCGGCAAGTTCGCTCATAGCCACCTCGGCGTCACGGACCGTCAGACCAATCGTCCGCGCCAGCGCCAGGAAATCCTGCCGCGTCAGCCGATCATCCTTGCCGTTTAACTTCAACGCCATCCGGTCACCGCCAAGTCCAGGAAAGACACGCGTGGTGACGGCGTCATAGAGCGGCGCGAAACGCACACTCGTAAAGGCCTTAGCACCTGGGGCAGCCGTCTTGAGCATCGCGAGGTTCTTCAAGTGCATATCGCCGTCGGCAATTAGCCAGGCGAAGACCGCACGGCGGAACAGGATGTCTAGGTCGGCGACCGGATCGGTCGAAAGCGGGCGCAGACCCCGAGCCATGCGCTCAATCGTGCCATCATATTTCGCCGCAGCCGGTAAGTCCAAAATGGAGCAAAAGTCCTCCAGCGCCAGACGTCGCTGATCCGTTGGCCCGCGACGAATATCGAACCGCTCGACGACTAGTGCAGGCGACATGCCGTCGGGCATTTCCAGCAGCGCGGCATCGGGCACATCGAACCCGGCCGAGCGGCCGAGCTCCAGGCAAAGCCACTCGACGACCGGCAAGGTCTCGAAGCCCGCCGTGCCGGCGGGCTTGAGGATATGGGTGAACGGCTGATCAATGGCCGGAACGAGGGCGCCATCAGGCATCAGGCTCATTGGCGCCTTGATCTGGACGCCTGACAGGCGCGGTGTTTCCGCGCGCGCGAAGATGCGCGCCAGGTTCTGCTCGAAGGTCTCCTCAATCTCACCCCGCGCCGGACCGGCGTAGCGGCCCGTGAAGCGACCGGCGTCGATGCATCCAGCCAGTGTTGTCGTGAGAATGTCGGCAGGCAGCGCTGCCAGTTCCTCTCGACCCTCGACGATGACAATGTTCGACATATATCGCCGTCCGCGCCGGAGCGCCTCGCGTTCATCGCGTTCGTGGAGAACCTGCGCCAGCCAGCCCTCGGGCAGCAGCGATTCAATGAAGGCCGGCAGCTTGCCCGGCGTGGTTTCGCGCACGAGAGCCGGTCCCGCTCGACGCCCCGGTTTCCAGCGCCATTCGAATCCATCGTGGGTCAGCCGGCCGAGCGGTTCACCGTGCCAGGCGACGAGAAGATCGAGCGCCGCCTTGTTGACCGGCGCCTTGGCAACGCCCGACTGTGCCAACAGGAAGCGTTCGGCGCCTTCGCCTTCGCGATACCATTCATTCTCACGCGCCAGCACCCAGACGGCGTCGGCTGCGGCTTGGGGCGTCCCATGCTCCTCCACCAGACGCGCTGCCATCTGCGCGCGCATGTCGGCGGTAACGGCGCTCGCATGTTCGCTGCGCAGGCGGAACGCTTCGAGAAAACGCTGGCGCGGCGATGAGGCATCGATGCGCAATTCGCCCAGGTCGTCGCCGATAACCGCGATCGCCGTCGATGGATGCTTCGGTGCTTCGTTCTGGATGATCTCGAGCGTCCGCAGCCGCGTGCGCTGGTTACGGCGGCCGCTGATGAAGAGGCGTCCGTCCGGCGTGGGTGCAAGCAGTGCTGCGCTTGCCGACGATAGATAGGCGTTGGGATAGAGATAGTGCGCAATACGGACCGCATGGCCGAGGATCGTCGCCTCGATATCCCCTTGGTCATCGACGTAAACACCGCGTACGAGCTGGACTAACTCACCGACCTGCGCGCGTTGATGCGCACGTTTGGCGTCGATCGTCTCACCGACCAAATGAAGAGCCATAGGATTATCTCGCATCTCAGATGCGCGTTAATCCCACGATCTGGCTTCGCGTGCAAGAATTATCGCGCATCTGATATGCGAGATAATCCCGGCCCGTGGACCAATTGGAGCGCGCCAACCTTGAATGATCGGCGCGCTCCAGAACAGTCATGCCGCGAACGGCACGCAGCCAGCCCTATGACGACTGGCCTAGCGGGCTCCGAGCGGGTTCGCCGCCATCCCCGCCACCGCCCTCGATCCGCCCCTCGCGGCGGCTTCTCCGACGGTCCCGGCGCTTCTGGGTCCCGGTCCCCAATCTTGAACGGTCAGGGCGTCGTCGATTGATCGAGCGAGGTGGCCTGCACGATGGCGCGGAAATTCTCCAGAAACTCAGGGTGCCGCCCCGCGAGAAATCCCTCGATCTCGGGCTTCGCCAGCAGGCGCTCGATAAAGCCGGAAGCCACGACCAGGACCAGCATGTCGTCGCCATAGGAGACCTCAAGCTCCTTATAGTCCTCGCTCACCGACGCCATCTCCCGTTCGAGACGCCCCATCTGCTCGGCCGACAACCCCGTCGCCTTCTTGAGTTCGTCAGGCTTGTGCAGATCCGACGGCTTCGAGGTCGCCAGGAGCGCCTTGGCATAACTGACCGTATAATTGTTCGCCGACACCATCAGTTCGGCCACCTCAAGCTGACGGATCGGCTTCATCTTGCGCAGCTTCTGGAAGGCGTGGTGCCCTACTGGCTTGTCCTTCAGCAGCTCGGCGACATCCCCGCTGATCCCTGCCAGAAGATGTCGGCGCTGGCGGATCACCTTCACGTCGACATTGAGCGCTCGCGCCAGCTTTTCCTCCGACACCCCACGATCGAGCGCGCGCACGATCATGTAGTGTTCCTGGATCGTCGCCAGCCGGTTGACCCGCTTGTTGTAGGTAAAGGACTCGTCGTCATCGGCGACAACGCAAGGGGCCTCGGTCGCACCAAGAAACCGCAGGGCATCAAGGCGCATGTGTCCGTCGAGGAGAAGGTAGCTGCCGCCTTTCTGGCGCGCGATCGACAGCGGCTCGATCAGCCCGACTTCCGCAACAGATGCCGCGATCCGGCGATATTTGACGGACTCACGCACCCCTGCCGGCAGCGCCTTGGTCGCCAAGAGCTCACCGATCGGGAGGGCTAGGATCTTGCGCTCGAAGGCGATTTTGACCGTATCGGACATCTTACGCCTTCGTCGGTCCGATCCGCTCGGCCAGTGCGCGCGGCAAGGTGCTCAGCCCCTCCGCCCGCAGCAGCGTCACGAAATGATCGTCGGCCAGCAAACGCCGCATGGCGTTGGCGACGAACAGCAACCGGCTGCGCGCCAAGGAGGCGCGCTTGATCAGCAGCTTCTGCCGTTCCGTTTCGCGTTGATAGGCGCGGATCAGGCTCTCCGATGTGACAGGCTTTTGGGTGCGACCAACCCGCGATCCCCGCTTGTGAAGCTGCTTGCCGCTGGTGTTGCGCTGTTCGATGATCTGCCGGATCGCGAGCACCTGATTGCCCGGGATCGACTTCTCCTCATAGGCCTGCGCCAGCGCCTGCTGAACCTCGCCTTCCTTGGCGCGGGCGATTTCCATCGCGATTGAATGTGGGATGACGCCGCGCTCGACCGCCGCGATCAGCTTCTCCTCGCCATTGTCGAGCAACAGGCAGATCGCACTGACATACTCGACGGAGAAATCGACCTTGGCGGCGATCTCCGGGTGCGAATAGCCCCGGGCGCTCAGCGCGCCGATGGCGTGAACCAGTTCCAATGGGCTGTGCTGGCGCCGCGCAAGGTTCTCGACCAAGCTCATGACGTAACAATCTTCCTCGGCCGCATCGATCACGATGGCCGGGATTTCGGTCTGGCCGAGCGCGATGAAGGCCTCGAGGCGACCCTGACCGCACACCAGGTCAAACCGCGTCTTTCCGGGTCGCTGGCTGACCGTGATCGGCTTCTTCAGCCTGAGATGGGCAATGCTATTCACCAGCTCCTGGAAGATCCGCTTGTTGCGAACCCGCGGGTTGAGAATGGTGATCAGATCGACCGGCACCGAGCGGATTTCGGGGGGCGGCGCGCTCATGCGGCAACCTTCAGCGGCACGCGGCGCGTCAGATCGAAAAACGCCTCCAAGGTATCGAAGCGGTAGGCATCGAGTAGGATGCCGTTCTCTGGTGCGAGCCTCAGATTCGGCGTGGTGCCGACGTCCAGCCATGGCAGCAAGTAGTAGTCGTGTATGGCGGCATTATCTTCCTGCATCCGCGCCACGATGGTGATGCTGGGCCTCAACCCGCTGTCGAAGCGGACCTTCCAGCGCAGCCCGCCGGCGGGGCTGATGTGACACCGAGAAATCACCAGCGAGGCCGTGAACTCGTCATTGATATGCAGGAGGTCGGTGACGGGGTCGCGGCGCACCGTGCCGCCGGCCGCGCCAATGTCGGCGATGACCTGTGCCACGACATCGGGATGCAGTGTCCGCAGCGTTCGATTGGTCTCGATATAGCGATAGTCCCGCGACGGGGCGTACCCGACAAGCTGGTAGGCGCGCACCAAGCTTCCGAAACGGTGTCGGAACGTCGAGCTGGACGGCATGTCCTCGACCTCGTCGATCACGAGGCCCGACAACCAACCCTTCGCAACGAGCAGGGCTGACAGCCGACCAAGAAGCTCCTCGTCGGTGAAACGGCGGCTGCGCTCTTGAATAATCCGCTGGGCCGCCTCGAAGAAATCACGCTCGACGATCGCCTCGAAAGCCCCATCGCCCCGGACCCACATATCGGGCGTGTTCACCACCCGCTTGGCTTTCAGCTTGAAGGACGCCCGATTGTAGACGTTATTGCCGATGTACTTTTCATTGGTCAGCACCTGATGAACGGTTCCGCGCGTCCATGGCCGACCGAGATCGGTGAGGATGCCCTCATCATTGAGGGCTGCGGCGATCTCCGTTTCGGTGCGGCGCTGGACGACGAACATCCGGTAGAGACGCCGGACCACCTCGATCTCTTCAGGTGGCCCCGGCCTGAGCACGACCCGGTCCGTTTGCAGGCTCTTCTGCTCTCCATGATTAAGGACCGCTTTGGGCTGGCGATGCTCATCGACGAGATAGCGGCGTAGGCCAAAGCCCGCTGCGCCGCCTTGACGGAAACCGAGGCGGATCAACCGGCACTGACCAGTAAAAACCTTCACCGACAGCTCACGGCTATATTCGCCAGCCATCGCCCGCTTCATGCTCTTGATGATCGTCGCGCTCAGGCTGCCATCATTCTCGAACTGCTCGGCGCAGTATTGAACGGCGATCCCCGCTTCCCGGCAGATGAACTCGTAATAGGCGCTCTCATCAGCATCCTGGAACCGGCCCCAGCGGCTCACGTCATAGACAAGGATCGCTTTGAAGTCGGTCTGACCGCCTCGCACGTCGGCGATGAGCTGCTGAAGCGATAGCCGACCATCGAGCCGAAGGCCGCTCTTGCCCGAGTCCTCGTAGGTCTTCACGATCTCGAAGCCACGCCGAGCGGCGTATTGGGCGATGATTTCGGCCTGGTTCTCGGTCGAATATTTTTGATGCTCCGTCGACATGCGGACATACTGCGCAGCGCGCACCGGAGGTCGCGGCGATGCTTCAGCAGTGACCGACTCCGATAGGTTCATCACACCGGCTGCTTTCGTTTAGGCTCCGAGCGGACAGGTTCGACTTCCCACCAAATCTATTGGGAGTCAGAACGAATGTCGTTCTCCGAGAAAGACCGAAAACTTCAGTCGAAAACTGGAAATTCTTTTCCGTCGCCCCAGCCTAACGAGCCCCTTGCCGCCGCGATCGCCGCAGCGCTGAAGGCGGAATTTGGCAACACGCCCTCTGCCCACAAGACAGTGGCGCAGCTCACGCGCTCAAACGAGCGCGCGGTTCGGAACTGGTTCGAGGGCAAAAACAGCCCCAGCGGGGAGAACCTGGTAATCCTGATGCGTCACTCTGATCTCGTCCTCCGCACGATGCTCAGCTTGGCGGATCGGCAAGACTTGGTTTTGGCGATCGGTCTGGCGAGCCTGCGACGACAGCTTGTTGACGCCGTCGCGGCGATCGACGGACTGCCCCTCGCGCCTGACTAAGGGCTACGGGACGACAAGAACGACCCCGCCGATTTGTACGCCATTGCCGCCGCGAGCCCTACGCCGGTGCGTTCGCTCTTTTCATGTCGGGTCTATCGGCTCCAATCGGCATCAGACGCTAATCTCGTTGGAGTAGAGTTATGTCGACGAAATCTGAGGCCCTCAAAAAGCGGATGATCCGCCGCCATGAGCTTCGGCAGATCGTACCGCTGGCCGACACCACCATCTATGAGATGGAACAGCGCGGCGAATTCCCTCGTCGCTTTGCGCTCACCCCACGCTGTGTGGTGTGGGATCTGGCCGAGGTCGAAGCCTGGCTGACCGATCGCCTGGCGACAGCCCGGCGATCGCCAATCGACCGGGCGCCGCATCCCGATGTGCGCAAGCGTAAGGCGCGTCCCGTCAAAGCGCCGGATCAGGCGCGAGCATAGGCATCGAGGGCGGAATCAGGACCGGCACGCGCTTCTGCCCTGCCACCCAGGCGTCGATGATATCAGACCATTCCTGCATCATATGCCGCCGCTGGTGCTCGTACTCCGCCTTGTTGTAGACGCCGCGCGAGGACCGCCCATCTTCATGGGCCAGGCACTTTTCGATCCAGTCACTGTTGAACCCCAGTTCGTTGAGCAGGGTCGATCCAGTCCGGCGCAAGTCATGTACCGTGAACGGCTCCAGCGGTAAGCCTTCCTTCTGCGCGCGCTCCACGACGGCGTAGGTGACGCGATTGAAGGTCGCCCGGGACATCGGCGCATCCGCATCATACCGAGACGGCAGAAGGTAGCGCGAGTTGCCCGCGCAAGTCTTCAACGCGATCATGATGTCGAGGCATTGCTGCGAGAGATAGACGTTATGCGCCTTGGATCGCTTCATGCGCTCCTTGGGGATCGTCCACACGGCGTTCTCGAAGTCCACCTCGTCCCAGACCGCATCCTGCAGCTCGCTCTTGCGCACCATTGTCAGCAGGAAGAGGCGCATCCCGAGTCGGATCGTTGGCAGCGTCGCCACATGGTCGAGCTGCTTGAGCATCACGCGAATTTCCGTCGGCGACAGCGACCGGTCCTTTGGAACGAACGTCGCGATCGAGGCGGGGCCGACATCGTCGGCCGGATTGGCAACCTTCTCGCCGTGCAAGATCGCAAACCCGTAGATCTGCTTGAGGATGTCGCGGACATGGATCGCAGTCGCCGGTGCGCCGCGATCAACGATCTTGCCGCAGTGGGCGCGCAGGTCATCCGGCGTGATTTCTGTCAACAGCCGGTTCCTCCAGACTGGCAGAAGCTCTCGTTCGAAGATCGAACGCCGCATCGCGCGGGTGCTGTCGGCCATCGGCGCCTTCACCAACCAGCGCTCTCCAAACTCACCGAAGCTCTTGGCCTCCTTGATCCGGCGTTTGTCGCGTTGTTTTTCCTGGGCCGGAGACCTGCCTTCGAAGACTGCACGTTTAGCGTCGATCGTCGCTTCACGGGCTCGAGCAAGGGACAAACCGGAGGGACCGTATTTCCCAAGCGTTAGCGTCTCGCGCCGCCCATGCAGCCGGTAGTCCAGCCGAAACGTCAGCGTCCCGGAGGTTGAGACCTGGACATAAAGGCCGTCACGGTCCGTGACTTTGTAGGCTTTCTCGCGTGGTTTCAGGTTCTTAAGGGCAACATCGGTGAGCATACCGACCTCCTCTACGCAAAATACCGTCAGGCGATTTTCGGCCATTTTCGCCGACATTATCGCTTGATTTACAATGGTTTAGTGCGGAAAAAATACCGTCACTGGCTTCAATACCTCTGACGGTATCGCTGGATTGGGCCAAGTGCAAGTTTGCCGGATACCGTCACGCATGACGCCAGAGCCAACCGCTGCTCCGCGATTGATCCCGATAGATAACGTGAAATAATCTTTTTATTTCAATGTGTTGATGGTTAAACGCCGATTGATCGCGATAGCCAAAAATGGCCCCGAATCATTCCCACTCGATCGTCCCCGGCGGCTTGGACGTATAATCATAAACGACCCGGTTGATGCCCTTCACTTCATTGATGATCCGGGTGGCGACCCGGCTCAAAAATGTGGCGTCGAAGGGGTAGATGTCGGCGGTCATGCCATCGGTCGAGGTGACGGCGCGCAGGGCGCAGACGCTGTCATAGGTG
>CAZLSU010000115.1:0-8403 GCA_964562225.1 uncultured Sphingobium sp. | reverse complement strand
TCATATACACGCCATCATTCCATTCAAAACCAACAAAACCTCAAGAACAGCGCAATTGTTTCAGCGAGTGATTGGGGCACATGTAGGACTTACCTTATTCACGCGCCTCAGCGTTTCCAAGCGTCCCTATTGAACGTACCATTTTTTAACAAAGCCGCACCTGAAACACTTGATCAATACTTTTCATTTTCCACCCTCGGCAATTCTCAACCTGAACACACAGGCTTATTGAGCCCCCTGCATATTCAGCATGCCCCGGCAAACAACCAAGCAGAAAAGCCTAATGATCGAAATAACCAATCTAACAAAAAAAACGGGACGAGCGATTGCCATCGACAATATGACATTCAGTGTCCGCCCTAGGGAATGCCTGGGGTTGTTCGGACACGATGGCGCTGGCAAAAGCACACTACTCAAATTGCTCTCAGGCGCAATCCCCGCAACTTCCGGCAATATAAAAATACATGACATAGATATCGCGACCCATCCGATACAGGCAAAAAAAATAATAGGCTACCAGCCTGAATTCGCCCTCAGCCACAGCAATATGAAGGTAAAAAGCTTTCTGGGTTTCATGGCCGAAGTTCGCGGACTCCGTGGCCTGGAAAAGCGCAAGATGGTTGATCGCGCCATCACCCGCCTGGAACTTTGGCGAGTACTTGACTCACCTGTCGCAGCCCTCCCCCCAGGGCACCGGCGCAAAGTCGCGCTGGCCCAGGCCATCCTGCATGACCCCAAGCTGCTGCTGCTCGATGAACCCACAGAGGGCCTGGACACCCTGCAAAAACAGAAGGTCGGCACCCTCATCCAGTCGTTGACCGAAGACATGACGGTCATTGTCGCCTCGCGCAACCCCGAAGAATTCTCCTGCATCTGCCAACGGGCGCTGGTGCTGGCCGAGGGCCGATTGCTCGCCGACGCCCCTGTCACCGAGCTGCAGCGTAGCTCGCGCCATTACCAGGCAATCACCCTGGCCGCCGATACCCCCCTGGACCTATTGGCGCTGGCCGTGCTTCCGGGGGTGGCTGGCATCGAAGAAGACCGGCACGCCTACGGCAGCGTGACGGTACTCGCGATGCCAGGGCAGGTCATCTATCCCCACATCAATGCCCTGGTCGCCAACCGTCGCTGGAAGATCAATACCTTGAGCCTTGAGCCGGGACGCCTGAGCGACGTCATCCACCACTTGAGCCAGGAGGCACCCAATTGAAACGTCTACCCGTGATATTCAAACGGCAATTCAACAACTACTTGTCGAGCCCGGCCACCTATTTTGGCGTCGCTATGTTTCTGATTACTAACACCACACTCGGTTTTTATATAGGAAACTTCTTAAACGGAAATCCGACAGACCTTCACGCCTTCTTCCAGTTTCACCCCTGGCTTTATCTTTTTTTCATTCCATTTATTTCCACACTGCTCTGGTCGGATGAGCACAACGAAAATGCACGCTCCTTTACAAATACCTTGCCGGTCTCGGCCCTCGAACTGACATTGGGCAAGTTCCTGGCCGCTTGGACCGTTTGCGCACTCACACTAGCCTTGGACTTCCCACTGGTCATCATCATTAACTATCTGGCCATGGCGGACAATTCAACCATCCTCGGCCAATTCATAGGAAGTTGGTTACTGGCAGGCGCTTATCTCTCATTCTCCTGCCTTGTCTGTGTAGTGGCCTATAATCGCCTGATTATTTTCGGCATCACACTCGCGTTATTATTGCTCACCAGCACTTTATCGTCAGTGCTGGACATGCTGACCCATCAGGCCCCTATCTGGGTGATCGACAGCTTGATTTCACTCAACCCGCGGGTACGTTTCAGCGCGATAGACAGCGGCCTCCTGACCCTGCATGACACGTCGTACTTCATAAGCATGATCATCGCTTTCCTCACCGCAACCACCCTAACTTTAAACTTCAGAAAAGGCTGAGAAAGGAAATCCCCATGAGGAACCTTATAAACTTCGGCGTGACGTTGAGCGTCATCGCCCTGCTTTTTCTCGCCTTCAATCTGGTATGGGTACTGAAACTGCCCAACTATCGACTGGACCTTTCAGAGAAAAAAATCCACACCCTGTCACCTTCGACCGACGCCCTGCTCGCGGCACTTGAAACCCCCATGGATTTGTATTTTTTCAATGGCAGCTATCCCCGCAAAAGTGACGCCCTGAACAACCATGGCGAGTACATTGCCCTGCTGCTCAAGGCCTATGAAAGTGCGTCAAAGGGCAACGTTACGCTGCACCTGATTGATCCAGCCCCCTTTTCAGAGGACGAGTACAAGGCTGAGTTACTGGGCCTGGATAGCCAACAAGGACTGTTTGGACTGATCGGCACCCGTGCCAACCATGAGCCGCAGAAAATCGAACGATTCGACCCCGCCCAGGCGAGCTTCCTGGAATATGAGATCAGTCGCCTGATCCACAACGTCGCCCGCGAGGAGCAACCCACCATCGGCCTGATCTACGGATTAGCCATGGACGGCAACCTGAATGGACGCACCCAGGAAGCCACGCCGCCGTGGCAGTTATTCAAGGAAATACGCAGCCAGTTCAATCTGATGACCCTGGGCAGCGACACCTCGCGCATCCCCGCTCACATCAAGACCCTGATGGTGGTCCAGCCCTCTCGGCTGCCGGAACAGACACTTTTTGCCATTGACCAATTTGTCCTGGCAGGGGGAAAGCTGATGATGTTTGTCGACCCCTTGAACGATCAGGACTCAACCGCCGACACCACCGGCCTGCAAACACTGCTCGCCGCCTGGGGCGTGCAGATGCCGGCGAATAAGGTATTGGCGGACAACCTCTATGCAACCCCGGTGGTCGTGACCAGCGACCAGCCGCCCGTACGTCATCCCGGGGCGCTCACCCTGCCCCGAGAAGCGATGGCGCAACAGGACGTCAGCACCTGGGGCGTTGACAGCGTGACACTGTTGAATCCAGGTACTCTCGTGCCGCTGAAAAAAAGCCGCACCACATTCACCCCGCTGCTCCAGAGTTCCGGGCAGTCCAGTACGTTCGATGGGGTACGCTTCACTCAACCGGACGAATTCGCCTCCATGATTGGCGAGGCCGTCAGTCGTGGCCGGCCGAATGTGATCGCAGCCCGTATCGAAGGGCCCGCCTACTCCGCATTCCCTGACGCCAGCAACGGCCAGAAGGCCACACTGCAAAAGGCGACCAATATCCATGTGGTGGTGATCGCCGATATTGACATGCTCAGCGACCGCGTCTGGCTGGCCGCACGCAATGCCAACGGACAGAAAGCGCAGCGCCCGGGCAATGCCCGGTTTGTCTTGAATACATTGGATAACCTGGCAGCGCCCGACACCCTGAGTGCTATCAGCCCTCGTGCAAGCGACCGGCAACAGCCCGGGTTGCTGGACAGGCTGCGCCACGAGGCTGCGCAATCCTACCGAAAAAAGGCTGCCCTGATGGAACAACGGCTGGCCCAGACGGAAAAGGAATGGCGGTTGCTGAACACGCCGTCCTCCATGCTGGAGACTCAGGCCATCTCTTCAAATACGCTGTTGCAAGCGCTAAACAAAGAACGCCTGCGATTACGTATGGAGCTTCACACCCTGGAAAAAGAAGCCTACAAGAGCGTCCGCCGGTTGGAACTCGCTGTGGTGGTGCTCACGACGATCACCGTGCCACTGATAGTGAGCCTGCTGGGCCTGGGGATCTTTATCTCACGTCTCCGTCGCCAACATCCACCTGCCGCAGCGTTCTACTGAACGTGGTTCTCTCAGCCTCGATTAACGCCGGGTAATCAAACCCTGGCGCGCCACGCGGGTCAGGTGGTGAATAAACTCGTTGGCATCCTCAGCGTTCGGCGCCTGGATTACCGCCAGGTCAAAGCTGTTTGTGGCAAAGCGCGCCAGGGACTCGCCATCTTCGACAAACTGGATCAGGAACGCCGAAGGTCGGCCAGTCCGCCGGGGCCAGCCATCCAGGTAACGCAGCAACGTCGGCTGGTGCTTGCCGCCAAGGAGAATTTTCGGATTGCGTTGAGTCAGGCCCGCAGTGATCGGGGCCAGGCGTACAAGAGGTCGTAGTGCATTCATCGTGTCGTGTCTCTGCCTCAAAAGTCTGCGGGCAGGTGAGAGGCAACACCGAACCAGCGCTTTAGCGGTATTTCGAAACCTGGAGCAGGCTTCTGTCGGAACTGCAGCGAGTCCCTGTGGCGCCCCGCAATTAGCTGTTTAAATCGGCGCATGCAGCATCCTAGAGAAGCCGGTGGGGCGGTGTCAAGAATCCCGTACAACGAAAAAGGCCCGCACGGGGCGGGCCTTTAACACGTGTGCAGCGCGATCAATTGGCGATGGCGCGGTCAGCAGACAGTTTGCCAGCACCTTCGAACAGCACCGCCACTGTGCCACCCAGCAATGCCAGGGCGAACTCATAGCCGTTGTTGGCCATGAACAAACCGTTGCTGATATGCACCGAGAAGATCGCCACCAGCGAGACAATGGTCAAGCCCAGCGCCGCTGGACGTGCCAGCAAGCCAATGATCAGCGCCAGCCCGGCAAAGAACTCAGTACCGCCCGACAACAGTGCCATCAGGGTACCCGGGGCCAGGCCGATGCTCTCCATCCACTGCGCCGTGCCTGCCAGGCCGCCGCCGCCAAACCAGCCGAAAAGTTTTTGCGAACCGTGGGCGGCAAAAATGATACCGACGAAAATCCGCAGGACTGTCAGGCCGTAGCCTGCGCGGGTGGACAGAAGGTTTTTGATCATTGGGCTCATAGTGATAATCCTTTTCGAAGTAGGGGTTGGTTGGCCGCTATATTAATCAGTTTAAATAATGATAAAAGCCGAAAAAAGCGCTAATCAATATCGATAAATTAGATTATTTGCGTGAGACGATCTTGGCCCCCACCGGCTCCAGGGAGTCCCGCTCCCGATCAAAGGCCAAGTAGTACTTGTTCACGCTATTAACATAGCTGACGCCGCCCATTCCGACCTGCTCCATGGCGATGCGCTCGACCTGGAAGAACCACTGATTGGGGTTCAAGCCCCGGCGTCGCGCCTCGGCGCGCATGCCCTGCACCCGTTCCGGGCCCATGTTGTAGGCCGCCAGGACGAACGCCATGCGCTCGCGCTCATTGAGCTTGGGGCTGGCGAAGAACTTGCGCCGAATCAACGCCAGGTAGCGCGCACCCGCCTGCACATTGCTGTCCAGGGTCTGGATATTGTTGACCCCTACCCGCTGGGCGGCCGACGGAGTGATCTGCATCAGGCCGGTTGGCCCGCTGCCGCTTTTCGCGCCGGGATTGAGGGACGATTCCTTGAATGCCAGGGCCGCCAGGTTCAGCCAGTCCATGCCTTGCTCACGTGCATGCTTTTGCAGGACCGGGCGCAGTTTCTCCAGGCGCTGTCGATCCGCCCGTGCCAAGGGGTAACGCACCTGATAGAGGCGGCGATAAATACGCTGGAAGGCCACATCCTGGTCTGACGGAGTCTTGTAGGTTTTCAGGAAGCGATCGATGCTCGCCCGCAGCATCGAGGCATCCTGACGTACGAACCAGTACTCCTCCCCCGGCTCGCTGATCGCTACTTGCTTGTCAAAACGCAACTTGGGCAGGATCTTCGACCAACGCTCGGCAATCGGCCGCTCGACAATGGTCAGGTGGAAGATCCCCGCCTGGACCATCTCCAATACATCTTCCACCGCCAGGCTGGGGTCCACCCACTCCACCTTGACCGGCGGCAGTTTGCGCAGCGCCAGTTTCTGGTTGATCTGGTTGACCGCCTCCCCCGCTGCACTCCCCGTCGTCAGGGCCAGGGTGCGCCCCGACAACTGCTCCAAGCGGGTAACCCGTCGCTCGCCCTTGAGGCCCACCAGCCACAGCGGCACATCGCTGGCAATCGGGTCACTGCTGCTGATCTTGTGGGCCGCCGTCGCATCCAGCAGTTCACCGGGCGCCACCAGGTCACCTTCACCACGGGCCAACGCGCCCAGCAACTGATCCTTGGCCTTGGGGATGATTTTGAGGTTGATTTCCTGGCCATCGCGGGCACGGCCATTGAGGTAGTGTTCGAAGGCGCGCAGGCGGTGGTACTCAACGCCAATGGACTGGCCCTGGACCTCACCGGAACTGTTACGGCTCTGGTTGACCAGCACCCGCAAGGTGCGGCTGCTGCGGATTTCTGCCAGGTCCCGGACTTTGCTCGGCTTGGTCACTTCCAGCGGCCCGTCCAGACGCGCAACCGCCGCAGTGGGCAGCAGCAGGGTCAGGCACACCATGAGCATTACCGAGGGTCGGATCATCCGCTCTCCGGAAAGAACAAGGCCCCATGCACCGCGAAAAACGCCGCATTGGGGGACAGAAACAGAGCGCCAGAGGCGCAGACTTTGCACGCAAGGGTGTCACAGCAGCAGGCCATCGGCCAACCACGGTGTTACTTGCGACGTTCAAAGACAGCGATAACTCGTTGTAGTTCTTGGTTTTTCTTATAAATCTACAGCTCTGATAGACTTTCCGGCCGCAGGCGGAGATAGCACCATGCAACTCATTGATATTGGCGTCAACCTGACCAACCCCAGTTTCGACGACAAGCACCAGGCCGTGCTCGACCGCGCCTATGCCGCTGGCGTGGGCCAATTGGTCGTCACCGGCACCAGTGTGCAAGGCAGCGAACAGGCCCTGGAACTGTGCCAGCGTTGGGATGAAAGCGCCCGGCGACTGTTCTCCACTGCGGGCATTCACCCCCACAGTGCCAGCGACTGGAACGCCGACAGCGCCCGGCAACTGCGTGATCTGCTCAGCCAGGACCGGGTACGCGCGGTGGGTGAATGCGGGCTGGACTTCAACCGTGACTTCTCACCCCGCCCCCAGCAGGAAAAAGTCCTCGAAGCCCACCTGGCATTGGCCGTCGAATTGCAGTTGCCGGTGTTTCTCCATGAACGGGACGCCAACCAGCGCCTGCTGGAGATCCTGCGCGACTACCGTGATCAACTGCCCGCCGCCGTGGTGCACTGCTTCACCGGCGAGCAACGCGCGCTGTTCAGCTACCTCGATCTGGACCTGCATATCGGTATCACCGGCTGGATCTGTGACGAACGCCGTGGAATGCACTTGCACCCGCTTGTAAGGGAAATCCCTCGGGGCCGCCTGATGCTGGAAAGCGACGCGCCCTACCTGCTGCCACGCACCCTGCGCCCCAAACCGAAGAACGGGCGCAATGAGCCGGCCTATCTGCCGGAAGTCTTGCGCGAAGTCGCCCTGCACCGCGAAGAAAGCCTGGAAGACCTGGCCCAACACAGCACCGCCTGCGCCCGCGCCTTTTTCGGCCTGCCTGCGTTGGATTGACGCGGTGCATTGACCCATATCAACACCCATTTCCCGGATAGCGGCACAATAATGGCACCTTGCCAATACTGTTTCCGCTATCAGAGAAAACCTTCCATGGGTGCCTGGCTTAGCAATATCTCGCTGAAGTACAAATTCTGGGCCGTGAATGCGGTCGCTTTCATCACCACCCTGCTGCTGGTGCTGTATGCCGTGCAGCTTGAACAACAGGCCCGCAGCCATGCCGCCCAAGCCTCGGCACAAGCCCAGGGCCGCTTGCTCAGCGCCTGGCCGGCCGGGCAGCCGCTGCCCCAGGGCGAGCACTGGCTGGCGTTTGCCCGGGGCCAGGCGCCCGAGTTGGCGGACCAGGACCTGTCAGCCCTGAGCGAAGCCAACGGTTGGGTCGAGTTCAATCATATGCCGCTGTTCGGCGAAAACCCGTTGCAGGGCGCCGAAGTCATCTCCCGCGCCGGTGGCCAACAAGTCGCCGTGCTGGCCTATGCGCCGAGCCTGAGCCAGGTGTTTACCGAGCGCTTTACCAACTACGCGGTGGCGGTGCTGATCCTGATGCTCGCCATGCTCTGTGCCTCGCAACTGTTGATCCGCTTTTTGCTCGCCCAACTCAACACCTTGAAAGACGTGATGCTGCACGTTGAGAAAACCGGCGACCTCTCGGCCCGCGTGCCCCTGGCGTGCAAGGACGAGGTCGGGCAGATGGCCAGTGCCTTCAACGCCATGCAGGCCGGCTACCAGCGGGTGGTCAGTACGGTAGCGCGCACCGCCAAACTGTTGGATGACGGCGCGGCACGCCTGGCCAGCAGCATGAATGAGGTGCAGCACGGCATGCTCGGCCAGCAAAGCGAGACCGATCAGGCGGCGACCGCGATCAATGAAATGACCGCCACCGTGTATCACATCGCCCAGCATGCCGGTGCCACTCGCGATTTGTCCCAGACCGCCGACACCTTGGCCGGCAGCGGTCAGGAAGTGGTAACCCGGGTTCAGCGCTCGATTGCCGGGTTGTCCACCGGTGTGCAGCAAACCGCAGAAATGATCCAGAAGCTGGCCGAGGACAGCCAGAAAATCAATGGCGTGGTCGGCGTGA
>CAZLSU010000114.1:0-8678 GCA_964562225.1 uncultured Sphingobium sp. | reverse complement strand
GTAATGTTGACGAGCGTCCGATTTCTGGGCGCATTTCCCATTTCGGCCGCGGAGAGGGGTGGCGACAAGAACTGTGCGTAGCTGTACGACCTTTGAGAACGTATAGCGAACAAGACTTGTCGCAGGCATTACCGAGGCCTCCCGCGCCTTTCGCCTCGAGATGCCTCTGCGAGTTTTTTGCGCACTGAGAGCCGAACTGGTCGCCCGCTGGCGTGTGCTGCCGCTTCGCGCAGTTTGGCACGAGGTGTCAACTTATGGGTATCGCCGGTGGCTTGCTCTGCCTCACCCCGATCTATCACAGGTGGCTTGACGATCTGGGGAATGCCAAGAGGCCGCTTCGATCCGCCCCCCTCATGCGGCGTGGTCGGCAGAGGGTCGCGCTTGTGCTTGTCCGGCTTGGCTGCGAGTCGTGGCGGCTTGATTCCGGCCCCTGTCTCTCGAACCTTTTGCGTCGTGTCAGATTTCCTGGCTCGCCGCTGTTCAGTGTTGGCCTTTGGCATCGCGCTCCGACCTTGCGCGATGGCTGTCGAAGGGCCTGGTACATCCAGTTCAATACCAAACAGGGCGGCCATATCGTCGTCGGCGAGGATACGCTCGTTTGTTGTTGCTTCGGTCATTGACGGATCGACATCGAGAGTGAGCAATTCGTTGCGATCGACGCCGCGCAAAGCGAACAGCGCAGCTGGATTGGCATCGAACCTTGCCCCGATACCATAGAGCGCGGCTGCCACATGTTTGCACATTCCCGCCCAATCGGGGCATGAACAGGCCATCTTGATTTCACTGGGACCGGGAAACAGTCCGTCGCTTTTTCGGCAGACCCGTTCCATCACCTGTTTCGACAACTTGCCCTGCAACAGTTCGACCATCGAGCCGATTGAACCGGTACAATCGGCGCAAATCCCACGCCAGCGCTGCGGGGTGGCCGGGGCAATGTCGATGCGCACCTTGTAAATCTGCGAACCGCTGACCAAAGCTTCAACCGTCCCCTCGGCGATCGACAGATCGACGACCGAGCCGTTCCTGACATAAGTACGTCCGCGCGGCAGGCGATTGGCGAAATCGGAATAACGCTCAAGGTTGTCGCACCACGCCTTGCCCCAGAAACTGGCTGCAATGCGCCGACCTTCGATGACAACGGGCGAAACCGTCTGCCCGTTTTTCAACAGGAGTTTGACCTGCTTTGCCGCGTTGGCACGCCGTTGTGTGACCGAGACGTAAGGCTTGTAACCCCAATAGCTCATACCGGCTCCATCATCGCGCTGGAGAGATCAAGCCGAACAAGATCAAGCAGTTCACGGTTCCCCAGTTCGGTGAGGTTGACCTCACCGCCCCCGCCCAGCAACTGCGTGGCCATATGCTGCTTCGCTTCGATCATCTCATCGATCCGCTCTTCGACACTGCCCCGGCAGATAAACTTATGCACCAGTACGTTGCGCTTCTGCCCAATCCGAAAAGCGCGATCAGTTGCCTGATTCTCGACCGCAGGATTCCACCAACGGTCAAAGTGTACAACATGCGAGGCCGCTGTCAGCGTCAAACCCGATCCGCCAGCCTTGAGCGACAGGACGAAAAACGGAATATGCTCGTCCTCCTGAAACCGGGCCACCAGATCCTTGCGCTTGCCCACAGCCGTCTCACCACTGAGCGTCAGGCCCGGCCTGCCAAACACCCCGGTCAACAACGTGGACAACGGCTCGATAATCTCGGTAAACTGGGTGAATACCAGCATCTTTTCCTGACGGCTCGCAACTGTCGTGGCGATGTCGGTAAGTCGTTCGAATTTGCCGCTGTCGCCATGCGACCAGTCTGCGCTCCCGCCATGCGCGGCATGGTTGCAGATCTGCTTGAGCCGCATCAGCGTCGACAGCACGAGACCGCGCCTGCTCATGTCGTCGCTCGCGTCCTCCAGCAGGCGCGCAAAATTGTCGACCGTATCCTGATAGAGCGCCGCCTGTTTCCGGCTGAGCGAGCACCAGGCTTTCACCTCGGTCTTGTCGGGCAGATCAGCGATCACGCGGCGGTCAGTCTTCATCCGCCGCAAGATATAAGGTGCGACGAGCCGGCGCAGAGGGGCGTAGTTCGGTGGCTGCTGCGCGGCGAGCCCTTTGGCAAAGCCGCGAAAGGCGCGCGCGGTCCCCAGCAAGCCAGGGTTGAGAAAGTCGAAAATCGACCACAGATCGCCCAGATTGTTTTCAACCGGTGTGCCGGTGAGCGCAATCCGTCCCTCCGCGCGCAGTGCCTTGACCGCGCGCGTCTGCTTGGTTGCGGCGTTCTTGATCGCCTGCGCCTCGTCGATAACCACCAGATGCCAATGCGTCTGCGCCAGCCAGCCCTGCCGCAACAATGCGGCATAGGAGGTAACAACCAGATCGGATTGGCTGAGAAACGTGTCCGGCGCCGACAGTTCATCGCGCGACACGAATGCGGGATGGGCGATGAACACCCTCAACGACGGCGCAAAGCGTTCGGCTTCTGCTGCCCAGTTGGCCAGCAGCGAGGCCGGGGCCACGATCAGGATCGGGCGCTTCGCCGACGCGTTTGCGCGCATCGCCAGCGCGAGCGCCAGCACCTGCAATGTCTTCCCCAGGCCCATGTCGTCGGCAAGGCAGGCGCCAAGCCCGAGGCGCGTGAGAAACGACAGCCACTGCACGCCGACTTGCTGGTATGGACGCAAGTCCGCCCGCAACGCATTGCCAGGCAATATGGTGCCCAGCGTTTCGGGATTTCGGCAAGCGGCCAGCGCCTCGGTGAACCACGCCCCTGCCCTCACCTGCCCCCATTGTGCAGCGGGTACGTCAGCGTCGTTGTGTTCCTCGCCAATCCCGGCTCCGGCGAGCAGCCGCATCGCCTGTCCGAACGATATACCTTCCGTGTTCGCGAGCCGTTCGATTTCCCCATAGCGATCCAGTGCCGCCGCCAACCGGTCACGATCGATTTCGATCCATTTGCCGCGCAACAACGCCAGCCCGTCGGCTGCGGCCAAAAGCTGATCGATTTCCGCGCGCGTCAGCGCCTCGCCATCGAGCACGACCTCGATCGAGAAATCGAGCAGTTGCTCGGTCCCCACTCTTGAAGGCTCGCTGGCGCCGACAATGGCCTCGACCATCGGGCGGGCAGGGCGCTGGTTCGGCCACGATGCCGGCATCCGCACGATGATCCCAGCTTGCTCCAGCGCGGTCAAATCCGACAGCATCTGCATCGCCTCGCCAGGCGTCCAGCGCAGGGGATGGAAGATCTCGCCCGAATCGACGATGGCCTTGAGCCACCCGCAGCGCTCGCTTGCCCGGCTGACCGGTTCCAGCAACTTCAGCAGTTGGGTTTTGGCGCCAGTTCCGACAAATTCGCGCAGTGCGCCGCCAAGGGGCGCGTGGCGCAATGCGTTTTGCTCACCGAGGCCCGGCACATACGTTGCGAGAAACGCAAACGGCCGCTCGGCATCCTTGCGGTTTTCGGCGAGATTGAAATGCACGCGTCCAACATGCTGCCAGCGACTGTCGTGACGCTCGAGATAGGCCGAGAGGTCAAGCCCGCTGGCTGCCAGGTCGGCTTCAAGGGCAGCCCTGAGCGATGCCCATAGGTCAGCAAGCACCGTGGCATCAAGATATTCGCCACCACGCATCGGTGGCGCTTCATCGACAAGGCCCTTGAGGTCGTCGGTGTCAGGGCAAACCACTTCACCAGTTTCCGCATGGCAGCGCGCCGCGATGAAGCGGCAGGCAAAGTTTTGCCAGAACGCGAAGTCAGGTGACAAAGGCGTATCGGTGACAAGGCCCAACGTGAGAAGCCCGAAGCCCGCCCCGTGATGAAAGGCATCCTTGATGTGCGCCGCGACAGTAGCGTTGAGAACGAATCCCTCGTCTGCTTCGTCCAACCGCAACGCGCCATGCGGAGAGAGCGCCGAGACAAGACCCGTTTGCGCTGGATCGGTGGGCTCATTTGCCCCGTTTTCTTCTCCCCGTTGAATGCCATGGCCATATTCGCTCGTGTGCACCCCCTGCGAAAAGGCTGGCCGTGGTCCGGCTTGAATTTTGGGCGTTCTGCTCACGCCGCCTCCACGATTTTCTCTTTGGTGGCACGACGGAGCGGACGGAATGTGCCCTCGGGGCGGCTTTCCCCATTCCAATCATAGATGCCGGTAAGATTGATGTGCTCCCATATCTGCGGGGAGATGTGGCGGATGATTTCATCCGGCAGATCGTGCCCTTCTGCCCGCAGGCTTTCAACGACTTGCGAGAGGTAGACCGTGTTCCACAAGATGATGGCGCTGACCACCAGATTGAGCCCTGATGCGCGAAAGGCCTGGCTCTCGAAGGAACCATCGCGAATTTCACCACGCTCGTGGAAAAATACTGCCCGCGTTAGTTTGTTGCCAGCCTCTCCCTTGTTCAGCCCCGCACGGCAGCGATCACGCAGTTGCGGGCTGGAATACCACTCGATCATGAACAGGGTTCGCTCGATCCGACCTATCTCGCGCAGTGCGCGGGACAAAGTGTGACCTCTCGGCAGGGCCGAGAGCTTTTTGAGCAACGTCGAGGGCACCACGATCCGGTCCTTGATCGAGACACCAGCGCGCAGCATCTCATCCCAACCTTCGCGGATCGCATCAGCGTCGATGTGATCGCCGATATGATGCTTGATGGCCGGGTGGGCCTCAGCACCATCAAAGCAGTGCAAGCGCCAATCCTTGAGATCGCGGAGCCGAGGAGCGATGCGCTTGCGCACGAGCGCGAACAGGGCAAAAACCAGATCATTGACTCCGCCGGTGTCGACATAGTGCTCGTCAGTGTCGATTCGGCTCTCGTGCCCATAGAGCCCGTCCAGTACATAAACGGCTTCATCTTCGGTGGCACCCATCGGCAGGATGTGAAAATGGCCGTACTGGTCGGATACCCAAGTGTAGAACTTGCTGCCTGGGTCTCCGCTATAGTGCGCGTTGATCTCTGCTCGCTTGCCACCCCGACCGGACGCACGGAAAAATTGGCCGTCTGACGATGAAGTCGATCCATTGCCCCAAATCCTGGCGAATGGATGCAGCAAGTGCACGTTGATGATAGCGGCCAATGCCGATTTATAAGTTTCGGGCCGGATATGGAAGAGCCGCGCCCAGGTAATCTGGCGCTCGCTGATGCCGACCGATGCATCGGCCATACGCTTGGCACCGAGATTGGTGGCATCGCCAAGAATTGCAGCGAGAAGAACCGGCGAAGTGCGGACCGTATAGTCGGTGCGCAGGTGGGTGAACAGATTGGCGAAGCCGGTCCAGGCGTCAACTTCGGCCAGCAGCTCGGTGATGTTGATCTGCGGCATTCGGTCGAGAATCAGCCATTTTGCCGCTTCCACCTTTGCTTTTGGCACTTTGGTGCGCTCTTTCGCAATAGTGAGAACGCCATTGGCAAGCCGCACTCCAGCAAGTTTCCCGGTGCGCGCCTGATAACTCAACCTCTTCAGCTTGAAGTCCAATTCTCGTTGTTTTTCAGCAATCCATGCATCGGCATCGCGGGGTAGCCCTAGGCCCAAATCATCCGCCTCCTTGCGAGAGGCAAATACCTGGCTCGACATAAGTTGATTTTCCAGAGGGCAAAAGGATCGGCTACCTTCCGCCCATACATCGCCGGCGCGCAGACGAGTGCGCAGCACGGCAAGAGTGGCGATCTCCCACAAACGGCGCTTGCGTTTCTCATCGCCGTCGATGATTTTCCGGACTCGGTTCGTGAGATGACCGATCGGCACCTTGGCGGGCAATCCGCGACGCTCGTCCTGATTGAGTTGCTTCAGGAGTTCGATCGCGGCGAGCAGCGGGTCATGTGGTCGGGCGGATCGAAACAGGAATGCTTCGATCAGGGCAGGGGAAAAGCGGCGAACCCATGGATAGCGTTCGGCCGCGGCAACGAGCGGATCAGCCTGGGCGGTCGCTGCCATGGCTTCGACTTCATTGCGCGCTTGAAGCAGGCGATGCCAGCCAACTTCGCGATCAAGCACATCGAAGGTATCCTCACCGGTCTCATTGGCTTCGGCAAGTGCGCGCAGCGTGTCGCCGAACATGCGGAGTAGCCGGGCCGTTGCCTTGCGATCGTCCAGGTGTCTGCGTTCCTGCTTCGCCTTGGATTTGGTAAACAGGCGACCGATCAAGCGACAAAACATCGTGAGCGTGGCGTCCGTCAGTTTGCCGTCAAGTTCGATCAGTTGAGCCGCAACCATCGCGCGTCGGCGTCCAGGATTGAAGTCATCAGCCAGCCAACTCGGCGTCACTGCTCCTTCTCTCACCAGTTGGGCCCAGCGGTCGGGATGAATACGTGCACGGCGATCCGGTGCCAGGTCAATGCCCCGGACGAAATTCAGCCGCTCAATAAGGCCCAGAATATTTTTCTCGCTCGGTGCTTCCGGCAAGGTCCGCAACCAGGCAAACCGAGTTTGCCGGAC
This sequence comes from uncultured Sphingobium sp., assembly GCA_964562225.1. Lineage (GTDB taxonomy): Bacteria > Pseudomonadota > Alphaproteobacteria > Sphingomonadales > Sphingomonadaceae > Sphingobium. The sequence continues at coordinate 2,255 of CAZLSU010000114.1, read as the reverse complement.
GGCTGGGTCAACTGCCAGCAGCCCGTCAAGCGCGGCCAGATCATCGGGCGTGAGCGCGCCGAGCAGCGCGTGTTCCATTTGCCTTCGTGCAATAACCCGTGCGGCGCGTCCCATCCGGTCAAGTGTGTCCGTCGCCAGGAGTGTTGCTTTACGTTCCCTGAGAGCGGTAGCAGCGGCATGTGCAATAGGCGCACCCTTGTCGGTGGTGGAGGCCACGGTCAGGGCAGCAGCCAGTGCCGCCCGCCGGTCGTCACGAACCGGCGAATGCAGTCCTAGAAATCGCTGAGCCTGTGCGGTGTGCTCGCGGCGATTCGTTTCGCGCCTGCCATAAGAGACCAGCGCATCCGGATTAACGCCAATCTGAGAGGCAACGAAATCGACCAGCGGCACCGCAGGCGCTTCCCCATGTTCAAGCGCGCGACCAACATGGCGCAAATAACAAAGTTGTATCGCAAGGCCGAGGCGATTGTGAGCGGTCCGTTTGGCCAGGATAAGATCCAAATCGGTACGGTCGAGAGTGCAGTATCGGATAAGGCTTTCCTCATCGACTGGCATGTCGACAAGAACGCTCCATTGATCAGCTTTCAGCAGAGGCCGGCGCAACACACTCAATCTCCTGAAGGCTGGTTGCGATGGATTGCCCAAATTCGTTTTACTTGTGCTTCGCTGCACCCCGCGAGTTCGGCAGTGCGCTTTATTGACTGGCCCGCGCCCCGCAATGCAATGATTCGCTGATGGGTAGAAATATCGGGGAGACGTCCGGCATATTTGCCCGCCACCTTGGCAAGCTGCACGCCCTGTCGCTGTCGTTCACGGCGCGTCTCGTAGTCATCGCGTGCCATTTGCAGCGCCAACTTGAGCAGGAGTTCCTGCACCGATTCCAGGACGATCCTGGCAATGCTGTCGGCCTCGGCCACAAACTCGGACAGATCAACCACGCCCGGTACCGCCAGTTTTGCTCCCTTGCTGCGGATCGAATCCACGAGTCTTTGAGCTTCGGCCAAGGGAAGTCGGCTGATGCGATCAATTTTCTCGGCGACGACCACTTCACCGGGCTGTAAATCCGCGATCATCCTGAGAAGCTCCGGCCGATCGGCGCGGGCCCCGGAAGCTTTCTCACGATAAATACCCGCAATGTAATAACCCGCCGACCGAGTGCTATCCGCAATCTGGGCCTGGCGGGTCAGGTCCTGCTCGTCGGTGCTGACACGGAGATAGATGCGCGCGATTTTCATGTGTGGGGCCAAGATGGGTATACTGAACTTGACCGACCATAATCAGGGTGGTCAAGATTGGCAAAGCTGATGTAACTTGGCCACGTCTGAATTGGCCATCTATTTTGGCTATGGCCGGCCGTCCCGCAACCGAACGGCACATGGTAGCGGATTCCCGTTCGCGGCGGATTGACAGTGTTGTCAGATATAACTACATAAAACCCATGGTCCGCAAAACCGAGCGCAACATATCGTGGATCAAACGAGCACGGAAGGATTTTGACGATTTCCCGCTCGAAGCACGACAGACGACCGCCCGCGCCCTAACGCAAATTGCCGATGGGTTCACGCCGGACATCGCAAAGCCCCTGCAGGGCCTCGGATCCGGCGTCTGGGAACTGGTCCTGAAGGAACGCGGCGATGCCTACCGGGTCGTTTACGGGCTGCAATTTGGCGATGACATCTGGGTCGTCCATGCGTTCCAGAAGAAGTCGAAAAGCGGAATCGCGACCCCACAGCACGAGATCGACGTCGTGCGCGAACGCATCAAACGCCTGAAGGAGGCGCTGGCATGACCGAAGATCTGGATGATTTCGAGCTGGAACGGGGCACGGGCAACGTGTTCGCCGACACCGGGCTGCCTGACGCCGAGCGCGAACAGCTGCGTGCTGTCCTTGCTGCCGAGATCGGCAAGAGCCTGGCAGATGACAGCCTGTCGGTGCGCGATGCCGAGCGGTTGACCGGCTTTGCCGCCGCCGATTTTTCTCGTATCCGGCGGGCAAAGCTCAAGGGTTTCACCATCGATCGCCTGATGACGATCCTCGACAAGCTCAATCGCGACGTGCGCGTGTCGGTGTCCGTCATGCCCCGAAAACCGGCCGTCCAGAGCCATTTTCCGCTCTGAAGTTCAGGGCAGCTGCAAGGTTACATGTTTCTGCTACGTTCTACTATGTCGTACGGCTACGCACAGTTCTTGTCGTCACCCCCGGAGATCCCGGCGTCGGTGTTGGCGATCGTGATCGAGCAGCTGGACCTTGAGCC
>CAZLSU010000113.1:0-8712 GCA_964562225.1 uncultured Sphingobium sp. | reverse complement strand
CGCCTTATAAAGAGGCGTCAAATATGGACATGTGATAAGTGCAATTATCACATGTCCGCATTTGGACAGTAGGAGAGGGGGAAACTAACTGTGGAGTTTGGTTTCCGCAAAAGTTGCGATAGAGTCTGGATTGATGGCCTCCCCCTCCCCTTCCCTTACCTCCAGTGATCAGGCAATGCTCCTGCTCGGCCGACTGGATGGACGACTGCAGCACAGCCCATGGGCTGACATTTGGTTGGCCCGTGCGCGGTTGCAGGGCGCGGCCCAACTCGCCGGTCTCGCCGGCGTGCCCATCGACGTCCGTCATCTGCAGGACTGGATTTGCGGCCGCACATCCCCTCCCCGCGCCTCTGAAGGGTTGAACGATCCCGTCTCTGTGGCAGCGGTGTTTCATCTCGCCATCGAGGCCGGCGTTGGCGACAAGGGGCCGTTGGCGCGCGCGACGCTCAACGTCTTGCGCACTGTGCTGGATGATCGATCCGAAGCCGAAGTCTGGGCGGGCAGCGACCTGGCCTATTTTGGTCCAGCGTGGCGGCAGGCGCGGATCGAGGCACAAGCGCCCTACCCCTCCCCTTCCCTGCGCTCTGTCGCCGATCGGATTGCCGCCATGCTCAAGACGGTGGTCGATGCCGATCAGTCTGCAGTGGACGTGATGGCGATCGACGGTCGGACGCTCACGCTCGAACCGAGGGTGCGCGATCGCGCCTGGTTGGTGGCCAGCCATGTCCCCGCCATGCTCCATCATGCCGGTCTCACATTGGGCGCCCTGCCCTCCCTGATTCTGTTGCCGAAATTTCCGCCACCCGAAGTTGGCGAGTTGACCGATGTCATGATGCGATCGCTGATGGCGACCTGCCAATCCGGCCTGAAGGATCTCAACTGGATCGAGCGCCAAGGCTCAAAGGCGTTGGCCGTATCGGCAACACGGCGCAGCCGCGCTCCCCTCCTCGCCCGCCTTGCGCTTGCCTATCCCGGGCTTCGCCCATCTGCCGTGGCGCGGCTCCTTGAGGTCACGCCGCAGGGAGCACGCAAGCTGATGGCCAAATTGGCGTAAAGCCGAGCCTACTGCCAATGCGTGTCGAGCAATGCCTTGATGGCCGCCTCCGCTTCGTCCCGCGAACCGCCGGCATGTGGAAGCAGGGTGATCCTCACCCCCTTGCGGTCCTTACCCTCGAACCGAAGCAATGGCTTTCCGCTCTGCGACGCCACGGTTTCACTCGATCCTGACCTCTTGGGGGATCCTGACCTCTTGGGGGGATCGGCCGCGAGCGCCAATGCCCGAATAATCTCCGGCACCGCAATAAGAGCGCCCTCTCCTCCCGATCGATCGCTGAGCGCCGCTGCTTCGGCAAATACGCGCTGGCGACGATCATCGGGTTTCAGCAAGGGCTTGATGGCTGTGACATGCTTGATCCGCAAATCCTGCGGATTGGGAAAAGCGACCATCAGTTCCGTCGGCAGGCGCGCGAGATCGAGATAACGGCTCAACCAGCTTTCGGTAACGTTGATCCGCTCGGCCATGACTTTTTGCCGGCCCTCATAATAAGCATCGAGCGCGCGAAGATAATCGCGCGCGCGCTCCAGATCACTGAGGTCTTCGCGCGCTCTGTTCTCAATGTCCGCTATGCGAAACGCTTCCTCGTCTGACAGTTCGCGAATGTCGATCAGGAACCGGAAGTCGGGATAATTGTGGCCGCGCAACCAGCTGATCGACCAATGGCGGCGCGCGCCGCAGATCACCTCGAAATCATAATCAGGTTCGCCACGCACGCGGCGGACGATCGCGGGCATCTCTTGGCGCCCTTGCGCCTTTATGCTCTCGATAAGATCGGCGCACCGCTCTTCGTTGAGCAAGGCATATTCGCGGTTATGCCCTGCCCACATCCGGCAACGTGCGGGATCAACCAATTCGTGGGTGCGGCTAACGACCGTCCCCGCCGCCAGTTCGGCCAACCGATTCTCCCGGCCTGTCAGGACATTGGCGCCCAGCCCAGGCCGGCGCGGCGCGGGCGCACCATCTTCAGGTGGATTGATACCTGCGGCCAATTCTGCTGCGAAACTTGCATTCTTTCTGCTCATGAAGCCGTTCCTTCACCCGGAATTGCACCGGTGCAATTTTCCCGTTTCACGCCAGACCTTCCTTGCGCAAACGGCTCAAATGGCTGGGCCACATGGCCCGAATATCCAACTCGAGCTCAGCATTCACCCCGTCGAGATAGGTGAGGCAACGATTGCGGACGGCACTGCTCGTCACAGGACCGTCGAGCTCATAGACCGTCATCAAACGCGCGGTCGCGTTGTCAATCTCGGCGGAGTCCTTCAGCGGCGTGCGGACCATCGCCTGACCGAAAAGTGTCCGCATCAAATTGAGCAGTTCCTTCTGCATCGACTTATTCTCATCGACCTTAGAGGCGACAAAGCGCAGGAATTTGAGCGTCGGCGCAAAGCCGCGTTCGGCCAGCGTCTCGATGGTTTCATCGAGCATCGCCAGAAACGCCGCGGTCGAAGAAAAGTCCATGACGGTCGGCGGCACGGGAACGACAAGCGCGTTCGCGGCGCGCAAAACCGACAATGAGATGGCGCCAAGGGCCGGCGGCGGATCGAGCACGATCACATCGAAACGATCGGAGATACTAGCGATGCCCTCTGAGAGGCGATCGATAAGCCCCCCCTGCCCTCGCGCCATTCGGGCTGCAATCTCATATTCCGACTGGAACAGCCGCAAATTTGCCGGGATCAGTTCGAGACCGTCGAAATGCGTTTTGCGCAGCGCGTAATCAAGCGAGGTCTTCTCCTCTTCCCGGAGAAACGGGTAGAGCGTATCCTCCTCGCTCAGATCAAGATCAGGCACATAGCCGAACAATGTCGTCGCGGAGGCTTGGCTGTCGCAGTCGATCAGGGCAACACGATAGCCCTGGATTGCGAGATATTGGGCAAGGTGGACCGACAAGGTCGACTTGCCTACACCTCCCTTGAAGTTCTGGACGGCCACGACACAGCATGGATCGTCGGCCGCTCGCCAGGGCCTGGTGCCGAACAGGCCCCGCATATCATTGAGTTGAGCAAGCGTGTAACCAACCCTGCGATTATTCTCGGTTCGCGGCGGCGGCGGAAGACGCCCGTCTTTTTCCGCATCGCGGATTGCAGCGGGCGTCCGCCCAACCAGATCAGCGGCCTTTCCGATCGGAAAGGTGGGCTCACGGCGTTCATCCGCGCGCGCGCTGCGCGCTGAATCGCGAAGGCGCTCCAGCACCGACGAGGTGCGCTGGGCGAGCGCCGCCACCGAGAGAAGATCATGGGTGTCGTCGATGTCTAGTGATGCTGCCACAGGGCGCCCCTTTGCGAAACTCGGGGCATAGTAGCGCTACTTGCGCTTTTTCGTCAAACAGAAGCGCTATTTCGAAAGTAGAGCTATGCGGGCGGCGGCAATGGCGGCGAAAATGGCTGACGATCGCCTTTCGGGCGTGGCATCCTGACTCGGTGGGGGCACGACGAAATTGCACCGGTGCAATTTCGCTTATGGGCGGCCCCTTCGAGCAACGAAACTCTCGCAAAAACCCGTCCAAGAACTCGTCAGCTTCGCGCCCTTGAGCTTCGCCAAGCGGTCGCCCATCTGCTGGCGATAGGCGTCGGCGATGAGATCAATATCCCATCCGCCCCCATGCGACCGGGCAATCGCGGCCAAGCCTTCCGCGTTGAACCGGATCGTTCCTTGCGGAAAGACGATCTCCGAACTCTTCTCTGGCGCGACGAGCGCGCTGATGGCGGCCTTCACGAGCGATCCCACTTCCACCGTCTCGGCGACCGTCTCTACTGCCCCTTCCCGGCGCGCCTTGCGCCCCGTCGAGTGCCGCTCAATCTCATCGACGGTCGCGATCTGCGCTGGCGCATCCTTCGGTTCAAAACGGAACTCGATCTCGGTCACCGTCCGGCCCTGTCGTATCTCCTTCCACTCGACTCGGAAGTGAGCCAGTTGGTCGATCTCGGCCTTTGCCTTTTCGAGCACCTTGCGACGGAGTTGCGCGAAATCCTTATACACCTCAGGTGATATTCCGAGCGCTGCACGCAGCGCTGCCATATCGCCCTTCCAGGTCGACTGCCGGCGATGGAGCCGCAGCGATCCAATCTCATAGAGTTTGAGCGCATAGCTCGATCGGAAGCCCAGCACCGCCTGCCGATTAAGAACGGCATAGCTCTCGGATTCCTGGATGAGCTTGCGCGCATCAGGCGTAAACTCCCATTCGATCCAACCCGCATCCGCGCCGTCTGTATCTTCCGCCTCTTCGCGAGACGACGAGATCAGCGAAAAACGAAGCGTCGCTTTCTTGCCGCGCCAGGACCGGTCGTCGATCGCAAACAAGGTCCGGTGAAGTTCCTCCAGCATGTCGGAGATACGTTCATTACCCTTATGACCGCGGCGAATATCGGCCTTGCGCATCCGATGCGGCCGGTCCTGCCAGGCATCCCCGCCTGCGGTCAGAATCATCAAGGCGAGCAATCGCGACGCCGTCAGGCTGAGCGACTGGCCTTTCACGAATTTGATCTCAACGATGCTGCCGGGTTTGGCGAACTCCTCGCCACCCTTCGCTTGCAAAGCCGCCGCGACTCGCATGGCACGGCCCGGCGCCGAATCGGCCTGCGCCTCTTGCGCTACATCGGCGCTTAGATTTTCCGCATGTTCCATGTCATATAGGCCGAGCGCGTATTGGCAGATTCGCTTAATTGCTGCCTGACCTGTCCTCTCTCGTCAAGGCAGGACAGGCAGAAACACTTTCTGCCGCCCCCGCCCGGTCAGGTTAGAACCGGGTGACACTCCTACAAAAGCCCTCGGATTCTGCCGAGTCGCAGTACGATTCGCGTTCCGCCCGTTTTCGGCTCGCTGATGCTCGATAAACGCGGCAGAATGACATTATTCCCGAGCACGGGGCCGCCAAGAGACATTGCCCCCAATCGGTCAGGATAGCCCCAATAGGTCAGCTATCTACCCCCGACCGGTCAGGATGACGCCCCCGCCAGGTCAGGCAAAATCCCCCGTGCGGTCAGGGCAAACGCGGCAGATCATTGAAATTGCATGTCTTTTCGGCCCCGAATCTGAATCACTTAGAATCACGAATCCTTCCGCTGCGAGCAGCGGCGTTGTTTTAGATTGATTCTAAAAGAACAAGCAGGCGATTCGCTGACCCTTTAGGTCGGACAGCATAACCGATTCTCCCCCCTTGCTGGGGGGATACCGCCTGACCGGTGTTCCACGATAGCATCCCGGTCTCGATCCTTGGCAGGTCCGCCCAGCGACGAGATCTCGGCGACCCGACAGCAGCTGAACCACCGCTCGTCGCCGCTGGGCAGACGCAGTGAGGAGCTCACATGATCAATTTTGCCAAATTCGAGATCATCGGACGGATCGGTGAGATCGACGCCAAGCCTAAGGTCACGAACATCTCGGTATGCGCGAACTATCGCCGCCGCGGAGAGGGCGACCAGTGGATCGAGGACAGCTACTGGAACCGCGTCGTCATTTTCAGCGACGGCCAGCGCAAATATATCGATGAGAAGGCCCAGGTTGGCGATCTAGTGCGGATCGCCGGACGGCTCCGAGACACATCCTACGAGCGCGACGGCACCACCCACTACACGACCGACCGGATCGTCGAAGAGTTCGGTGTGCTCGCGGCGAAGGCGGCATAGGCCGTAGGAGGCAGCGCCGATCGGGCAAGAGGGGAGGGGGCATGCGCGAGCGAACCTAAATTTTCGATAGGAGTTTCGCTTATGCCAGCCACCATCGACGCAGCGGTTCGCGCCAAGCAGATCGTTGAGAGCCTGGGCGGACGCTGGTCTGGATCGCGCGGAGAGTGCCGTTGCCCCGCCCATGACGATCATTCCCCCAGTCTTTCGGTCCGCCTCGGCACCAAGGCGATCCTGTTCAAATGTTTTGCGGGATGCACATCGACCGATATCCTCAAGGCTCTCGATCGTCAGGGTTTGCACGATCGAGAGCCGGTCCATGTCGAACCGCGCGCGCCCTCACGCGATCTGAGCGGTTTGGCCCGGTCATTATGGCAGCGCAGCATACCCATCGCCGGCACACCGGCTGAAGCCTATCTTCATGCTCGGGGTCTTTATGCGCCGACGCCTGACCTTCGCTTCAACCCACAGACGATCATAGGGAAGGGGAAGGATCGGCGCAGCCTTCCCGCAATGATCGCAGCGGTGAGAAATGAGCTGGGCCTGGTCGCGGTCCATCGGACTTTTCTTGATCCCACCGACATTTTGCGGCGTCCCTTCCGCAAGCCCAAGCTGGCGCTGGGCCTGCTCGGTTCGGGTAGCGTGCGGTTTGGTGAGCCGGATGACGTTCTGGGCATCGCCGAAGGGGTCGAAGATGCCCTGTCCGCCATCGACTGGTTCCAATTGCCGGTTTGGGCTGTGCTCGGTGCCGAGCGCTATGCCCATGTCGGCATACCGCCCCATGTAAAGCGCGTCATCGTGTTCGGTCAGCGGAACAAGGCGGCGAAGATTTGCCTGAAGAGGGCAGGGGAGCACCTCAGTGCCAACGGACGAAGGGTCGAGGAGTGGCTCCCATCAGAGCATGACGACTGGAACGATGCTCTGCGCGATCGGCTTGCCCGCAACGCCATTCCTCGCACCGTGATCCAACTCCACTCCCACTGACGAGAGGAGAGGAGGCCTCCGGCTTGTTGATCCGGTGATGGGCACCGGACGATGCAATGGAGGCCTACAATGCGCACCTCAGCCGCTGCTCTCGAACTCGATTTTACCGAACCATCCATTACCGCCGCAAACGCGGTCTATGCCGAGCTGCGCAAAGGCGACAGCGTGGACCGACCTGGCCTGCTCCGGGCGATGGAAGCCGCCTATGGTTCAACTGCTGCTGACGGGCGTTGGTCACTCCGCGATGCCTATGATGTTCTGGAGCTGGCCCAGGTTCTGCACCTCGCCACGCTTGACCTGTCGCAAGAGCCCGCCGAATGTCTTGCGGCCCTGACCGCACTCACCGCATCCCTGCCGACGCATACTGTGCGCAGCGAAGAACAGATCGAACTCCAGCAATTTTCGACACCGGCCGCGATTGGCTACCTTGCCGCACTGGCCGTCCGCATCACCACAGCCGATACCGTCCTGGAGCCCTCCGCCGGCACCGGGCTCCTCGCCGTTTTCGCCGCGCGCGCTGGCGCCAAGCTTGTCCTCAACGAGATCGATCCGGCGCGCGCTGACATGCTCCAGGTAGCATTCCCCACCGCACCGGTCAGTCGCCATGATGGCGAACTCATCGACGATCTGCTGCCGCTGTCGATCCGCCCCACCGCCGTGCTCATCAACCCGCCCTTTTCTCGCAGCATCGGTCGACATGCCGACCCGCTTGCCGCGTTCCGCCACTTGCGCGCCGCCCTGAAACGGCTTGATGCCGGGGGGCGCTGCGCCGCTATCCTTCCCGATCGCGTGGATACATCGAGCCGCGCCTGGGCGAAGGCGACCGAGGGCTGTGCGATCACGCTCCACGTCGAACTGCCCGCCAATGCCTATGCCAAACACGGCACCAGCCAGATCGTGAAGCTCATCGTTCTGGAAAAAGGTTTCCGGGATGACGTCGCCATCGTTCGGTGCAACTCGCTCGGCGAAGCGCTCGCGACGATCATCGCTTCGCCTGCCAGCGTTACGGAAACCCCGAGACTCTCCCCAGCGCGCCTTGCACCAACCCGTGCGCGCGCATCCCTGCTCGGCGGTCTTTCGAGCAGGCCCCGGCTTTCGGCCCCGATCGCGACGACCGCCCAATCTCTCAGCGCGCTTGATATCGGCTACACCGTCTTTGCTGAACCCGTACCGACCGGTGAGGCGGTGGGGGTGTACCTGCCGTATCGGCCAAGCCGCATCGCCATTCCCTGTGCATCCGCGCATCCGACCGCTCTGGTGGAATCGATCGCCATGGGCTCGATTACGGCACCGCGGCCGTCTTACGTTCCGAAGTTGCCAGCCCGAGTCGTGGACGACCGGGTGCTGTCCGACGCTCAGCTCGAAACGCTGATCTACGCCGGGGACGCTTTCGAGCGCGACATCTCCGGTCTGTTAAAGGCGGCCGAGGAAGGATTGTCGCTCACGCCGGACAAGGACGGTCGCCCTTACCGGACCGGATTCTTCCTTGGCGACGGCACGGGTGCCGGCAAGGGCCGTCAGGTTGCCGCCATCATCCTCGACCAGTGGCTGCGCGGGCGCCGCAAGCACATCTGGATATCCAAGACCGAGACACTGCTGGAGGATGCACGTCGCGACTGGACCGCGGTCGGCGGTCTTGCGCTCGACATCCAGCATCTCAACCAGTGGAAGCTGGGCACGCCGATCGGCGCGGCCGAGGGTGTGCTCTTCCTCACCTATGCGACGCTCCGCTCCAACCGGGGGGACAAGGGCACTCGCCTTCAGCAGATCCTCGACTGGGTCGGTGACGATTTCGACGGCATGATGGTGTTCGACGAGGCGCACGAAATGGCGGGTGTCGCCGGCGGCGAAGGCCGTTTCGGCACCAAGGACGGATCCGATCAAGGCATCGCCGGCGTGCGCTTGCAGAACCTGCTGCCCCGTGCCCGCGTCCTGTACGTGTCGGCAACCGGCGCGTCGGACGTCAACAATCTCGCTTATGCCACCCGGCTTGGCCTGTGGGGTCCGACCACCGCCTTCGCCGATCGCCGCGCATTCGTCGACAGT
>CAZLSU010000112.1:0-8745 GCA_964562225.1 uncultured Sphingobium sp. | reverse complement strand
CTTCATTGGCAATCTGTTGAACATGATCGACAACCAAAGGTGCCGGGATGAGCGGACCTTGCAAGGAGGGGGTCGTCCACATATGGGGCCTTGAACCACTCGACGCGCTCGCCCGCCACGATCTGCTCGAAATCCTGGAAGAACGCTATGGACGTCGCTCAACCATCGTGACCAGTCAGCTTCCCGTGACCAGTTGGCAGCAGGTGATCGCGGACCCCACATACGCCGACGCGATCCTCGATCGTCTGGTTCACAATGCACATCGCCTTGACCTCGATGGCGACAGCAAGCGGCGCTCAAAAGGCAATCGGCCCGCTTGACGTAGGCTTCAAACGAAACAACAACGATCGTTGCCGAAGGCCCCGTTCCGGGGGCGGCAATATCCCGGATTAAGGGGCGCGATCATCTCGGAAAAGAGGGGCGGCTTCGTCGGAATCAGCATTCCGTACCAAAAATCCGTTTGTTTAAATTTTAAAAATATCGATTTTAACATAAAACTCTGATACTAATAGCCCATTATATCGCTTATTGTTAGGAATTTGTAAACCCGACTTTTAGAGTATCTGTGATAGTCAAGCAGAATATTAAGCCAGAAGCGATTTGGTTTGAAAAAGGCATTGGGGTGGCAATTTTCTCTCGCACAACTGCTTTGATAGCGATTTTAGCCCGTTTTCCTGCAACGATTATTTGCTGATATTTGGCTTTGATTTAGTGCCGTATTGTCAAGCTTTGTGAAACGACACCGATTGGCCCGTCCTGATCGTGAACTATACTATGAGTTAAGCCGATACCGCTTGGACCAAAGGAGACCGTGGTGTCCAAGCCCAACCATAATCCTCGAAGCTTGCGAATAAAGTGAACAGTCAAGTCGATATTGGGAAATGCGATCTCGTTGACGTCCTCCCTCGCTGCGAGTCCATTAGCTATGTCGATAATTCCTAAGGCCCTGGCTGTTGGACTTACGCTCTCGCCCGCAACAAGTGGCACTTCAGAACGGATCCACGAAACGGCGCGGCCTACTCCGAGCAATGACCGGCGAACCTCGATAGATCGGACAAATCCGCCCCGCCACAATGTCTCTGGCTTCCACAAGGCTAAGGTCTCGGGGGTTGGGATAGCCAACACCGGTGTTCCAGAAATGGCGGACGTATCCGGCGTTTGAAGAAGCCACGCCCGTGCGATCACAATGGCTCGCGCGGCGTGGCTTAGACGCGCTTCGACCAGCTCGATGGTCCGTCCTGGCCTGATCACCGACACGTCAATTTCGAATTCATCAATCGGCAGAGTGCCGAGGATGTCGTAGGAAACGCGAGCCATCGTCAGTATGCTGTCACGACGAACTGCATGGTCAAGTTCAATAGCATGAGCGAGCAAACCCAATGCGGGTGCTACATGCTGCTCACGGACGTTCCAGGCGCCACTGACAAGGTCTGTTGGGCGGAATCGCTTTGCATCAAGGCGTTTAAAAAAAGACATGGTCGCGCTGTAGCGACCGGTCGGGTCGCGTCAAACATTTGATCGTCAAAGCACTCTGCTCGACAATCGGCTCCATCAGCGCAACAATGCCAGTTTGTTCAGCCTGATGGGAACAGTGCCACTGAAGCCGAAAAATAATTCATATGCCGCTTTCAAAAAAACTTTGATATGGTCGACCAAATGCATTTGGAATTGTCTCTGGAGGAGTGCTTCGATAGGGCAGTTTCGGGCCAAGCTTCTATCCTAATGAGCAATAAAATAAAGGTCCGGAAATGAGCGAACCTGAGCTACAAGTACACGGGAGCTTTCAATGGATTGATCCCTTTCTTATTGACGACCAGCTCACCAGTGACGAACGCATGATCCGTGATGCTGCGCGGAGCTACGCGCAAGAGCGGCTACAACCGCGTGTCATTGACGCGTTCCGAGAGGAGCGGACGGACCTTGCGATTTTCAGCGAGATGGGGGAGCTTGGACTGCTTGGTCCCACGGTTCCGCCCGAGTATGGCGGCGCAGGAGTCGGTTATGTCGCCTACGGGTTAATTGCACGCGAGGTGGAGCGCGTCGACTCGGGGTATCGCTCGATGATGTCGGTGCAATCGTCGCTTGTGATGCACCCGATCTTTGCCTATGGCTCGGAAGAACAGAAGCGCGGATTTCTGCCGAAACTCGCGTCGGGAGAATGGATAGGCTGCTTCGGGTTGACAGAGCCCCAAGCCGGATCTGACCCCAGCGGCATGACTACCAGCGCGACAAAGATCGAGGGCGGCTACCGGATCAACGGTGCGAAGACCTGGATATCCAACGCGCCGATCGCTGACGTATTCGTAATCTGGGCGAAATCCGATGCGCACGGTGGCAATATCCGCGGCTTCGTCCTGGAGAAGGGAACGAAAGGACTGTCGGCGCCCAAGATCGGTGGCAAGCTGTCGCTTCGCGCCTCTATTACTGGGGAGGTCATCATGAACGAGGTCGAGGTCGGCGAGGAAGCGCTGTTACCGCATGTCGAGGGCCTCGGCGGGCCGTTTGGCTGCCTGAACCGAGCTCGTTATGGCATTAGCTGGGGTGTGTTGGGCGCAGCTGAGTTCTGCTGGCATGCCGCGCGCCAATATGGCCTGGACCGCAAGCAATTTGGGCGGCCGCTCGCGCAGACCCAGCTGTTTCAGAAGAAGCTTGCCGACATGCAGACCGAAATTGCGCTGGGACTGCAGGCCTCGTTGCGTGTCGGTCGCCTTTTCGACGAGGGGCGGATGGAGCCCGAGATGATTTCTATCTTGAAGCGCAACAATTGCGGGAAGGCGCTCGACATCGCCCGCCAATCCCGCGACATGCATGGCGGCAACGGTATTTCAGAGGATTATCAGGTTATACGCCACATGATGAACCTGGAGACGGTTAATACCTATGAGGGTACGCATGATGTCCATGCGCTGATTCTGGGACGCGCTCAGACGGGTCTGCAGGCCTTTTTCTGAGGGTTCGCCGCTGGGTGGAGTTCAAGCTCGGAGCGGGGCATCGCGTTAAATCGGTTCTTCCGGTTTGACCGGGATGTTCGCGGCCACGTAAACAATGATCAGGCGCCATTCACTCGCAAGGCGATGGCCTGGGGTATATCGGCGTCGTCTATTGTCGGCGGCAGAGTGAAAGGTTCCTGATCGACGATCCTCCGCAAAAGGTTCCGGAGAATCTTGCCAGAGCGCGTCTTTGGCAATTGGTCGACAACGTAAACGGTTTTCAGTGCCGCCACGGCACCCAACTCGGCGCGAACAGCGTCGATCGCGAGCTTGGAAATTATCCCATCATCGGCCGAACCTCTGCGCGTGGTTACGAATGCGACAGGAACCATGCCTTTGACAGGATCTTTCGCGCCGACCAACGCGCACTCGGCAACATCAGGGAGTCGCGCCACAATCTCCTCCATCTGTCCGGTAGAAAGGCGATGGCCCGCGACATTGATGACGTCATCGGTACGTCCCATGATGTGGAGAAAGCCGGCGTCGTCGCGATAGCCGGAATCACCGGTTTCGTAGAAGCCGGGGAAACTGGCGAAGTTTTTGGCAAATCCGGCCGGGTTGTTCCACAATGTACGGAAGGCACCAGGCGGAAGGGGCGCGCGAATAACAACATTGCCATTTTCGCCATCGTCCACTGGACTGCCATAGTCATCGAGGATAGCAAATTCATATCCGGGCACCGCATGTCCAGCGCTGCCCGGTTTACGACGCAAGTCGCCTATGGCAAAACACGATGCAATGGCCGGCCATCCCAATTCGGTCTGCCACCAGTGATCAATGACCGGCAATCCACTTGCTCGTTCGAGCCAGGCGATGGTCGCGGGGTCAGCACGTTCGCCGCCAAGGAAGATCACACGGCAATCACCGGTGCCGATGTCCTTCAGGAATTTCGCTTCAGGGTCTTCCTTGCGAATCGCCCGAATGGCAGTGGGCGCGGTGAAAAAAGCCTTGGCCTTGTTGCGCACGATCGTCCGCCAAAAGGTGCCGGCATCGGGCGTTCCGACCGGCTTTCCCTCGAACAGGATGGCTGTCCCGCCAACCAGCAGCGGGCCATAGACGATATAGCTGTGGCCCACGACCCAGCCGACGTCGGACGCAGCCCAGAAGGCGTCGCCCGGGCCAATTCCATAGACATTTGCCAAGGACCATGAGAGCGCCACCGCGTTGCCGCCGTTTTCTCTTACGACACCCTTAGGCGTTCCTGTCGTCCCCGACGTGTAGAGGATATAAAGCGGATCGGTCGCGCCTACCGGCGCGCAGGCAGGCTGAGGTTCACCGGCGGTGCGGCTGCGCAATTCCTGCCAGTCGATATCGTGGGCATGATCAAGATCGGCAGCCAGCCGGTCGCGCTGCAGAAGGACGACATGCTGGATACCCTGCAACGAAAGAGCAACAGCCTCATCGACCAGTGGCTTGTAGGCGATCGCCCGTGTGCCCTCTATCCCGCACGAAGCGGTCAGGATAAGCTTCGGTTTGGCGTCGTCGATACGCTTGGCCAACTCCGGCGCGGCGAATCCGCCGAACACCACGGAATGGATCGCCCCGAGACGCGCGCAGGCCAGCATCGCGAATGCCGTCTCAGGTATCATCGGCATGAAGATGACGACGCGATCGCCCTTGGTCACACCCAGCGCGGCTAGCATCGCTGCCACCCGCCCGGTTTCGTACAAAAGTTGCGAATAGGTGAAGGATCGTAGTGCGCCGGTGACTGGGCTGTCATAGGTCAGCGCTACCGCATCGCCACGACCAGCGTCGACATGCCTGTCTAGACAATTATGACAAGTGTTGAGGATCCCGTCGGAAAACCAACCCTTCTGTTCATCGTAAACAAGCCGGGGCTTGACGAACCAGTCGATCGCGCGCGCGGCCTCCGCCCAAAAACCCACCGGGTCTTCGGAGGCCCGACGATAAATATCACTATACTCCAGATTGCCTCGTCCGACCGTCATATCTAGTACTTTCTTGGTCTGATCACGCGTTGGCTCTGGGGCGGTACCCGCGTGAAACGGCGATCGCGCCGATGATTAGAAGGGCACCAATGAAATGATAGGATGCAATGCCTTCGCCAAGAAGCAGCATCGCAAGGCCCACACCCAAGACTGGCGGGAGGTTCATGTAGGCCCCGGCACGAACGGATCCGATCAGCGTCACCGAACGGTTAAAAAGAGCGTAAGCAACGAGCGAAGGGAAAACTCCGACATACAGTATGGCCGCCGCCAGTTTCATTGGCGGCATCGACAGGCCATTTCTGGCCAGCGTGGAGATGTAGGGAAGTGCCAGCGAGCCGGCGCCGATCGCGAACAGCGCCGCTAGCAATGAGAGGTGGTGTACAGCCGGAACCTTGCGAAGGAAGGTGGCATAAGCCGAATAGAGAAATACCCCTGCCACGGAAAGCAAGTCCCCGCGATTGACCGAGATGCCCCCTACTAGATTGAAGGGATGACCCTTGGTCACGATCCACATGATCCCCGCGAACGACATCGCAGCGCTTAAAGCGAGGAGGGGTAGCAGCCGCTCCCCAAACAGCACCGTCGGCATCAAAAGGATCATGATCGGCATGATCGATTGCAACAGCAGGTTGTTTGTAGCGGTAGTGTATTGCAGGCCGCTGTAGACGATGTAGGCAAACAGCCCGACACCGAAAAAACCGAGCAGCGTGACAAGGAGCCAGGAAGCACGCAGCGTTTGGACGTCAACCTTGAGATGACGCCAGGCGAAGGGTAGCACGCACAAAAAAGCGACCATCCACCGCCAGAATGCGAGTGACAAAGGAGACGCAAGGTCGCGCACCGCCCGCCCAATAATTGGGTTCATAGCCCAGCAGACGGACGCGACGCAAAGGAGCAAAGTCGGGGAGTTCCACATTGCTGGCGCCGAGCACCGGATAAAGGAGACGTATCGCGCAAAAGCACTCATGTCCTATCTCCTTGCTGAGCTATAGCATCTTGCAATTGCATTTTATTTTGCATATTGTGCATCGCGTTTCCCATATGATTTTGGGACGCCGCTGTCAACCAAGTGCGGATCCCAGTTTGGATCCGGACCGCATAAATCAGGGAAACGGCGTAAGATCTGTCGCCTTGGAAGCATCTCGATCATTTGTACCGTTGTGGCGGTCACGCCGAGCGCGCAGATCATCGGCGCACCTACCAGCGGGTTACAGGAAATTGAACATGGCTCACTCTCGACAGCTTCACCTCGGCGCTTTCATGCGCCCAGTTAGTATGCATACAGGAGCATGGCGCTATCCCGGCGCGATACATGACGCCAATTTCAATTTTGCTGCCTTGAAGCGCTTCGCCCAGAAGCTTGAAGAGGGCAAATTTGACGCTTTTTTTATGGCCGATCACCTAGGCGTTCTCAATATGCCGGTTGAAGCCTTGAAACGTAGCCATACCGTCACGTCATACGAGCCTTTTACCTTACTCTCGGCGCTTGCCGGGGTGACGGAACGGATCGGCTTAGTCGCTACTGCGTCGACAACCTTCGAGGAGCCATTCCATGTCGCGCGGCGGTTTGCGTCGCTCGATCATTTAAGCGGCGGACGCGCAGGATGGAACGTAGTTACGACAGCCAATCCCGACAATGGGAAGAATTTTGGCTATGAAGACCAGCCCGATCATGCTGCGCGATACGCCCGTGCGCGCGAATTTTACGATGTCGTTACCGGACTTTGGGATAGCTTCGCCGACAACGCATTTGTCCGCGACGCTGAAAGCGGCATCTATTTTGATCCGGATCGGCTCCATGTGCTCCGCCACAAGGGAGCGCATTTTTCGGTGCGCGGCCCACTCAACATCGCGCGCCCCGTGCAGGGCTGGCCCGTAATTGTGCAGGCAGGTGCTTCCGAACCGGGCCGCCAACTCGCCGCCGAGACGGCAGAAGCCGTGTTCGGGGCCGAAAACACGCTCGAAGGCGCCAAGCGCTTCTATGCAGACGTCAAGGACAGGATGAGAAGAGTCGGACGCGATCCCGGCCTTCTCAAGATTCTACCTGCCGCCTTTGTCGTGGTGGGCGATACGATCGAGGAAGCACGAGCCAAGCGAGCGCATCTTGACAGCCTGGTCCATTATGACAGCGGCATTCATTCGCTGTCGGGTGCGCTGAACTTTGACGTTTCGGGCTTTGATCCCGATGGCCCGTTGCCCGAAATTCCCGAAACGAATGCCAGCAAGACCGCTCGCGACAGATTGCTGGAGATGGCCAGAACACAGAATCTGACCATTCGGCAACTGGCGGCGACCGCTGGGAGTTATGCCGGTCTCGCGTTCGTAGGCACGCCGGCGTCGATCGCCGACGATATGGAGCAGTGGCTGTACGAGTCTGGGGCCGACGGCTTCAATATCATGTTTCCTTTTTTGCCTGAAGGGCTCGACCTTTTCGTGGATCAAGTCATCCCGGAACTTCAGCGGCGCGGCCTTTTTCGAACCGAGTATGAAGGCACGACGCTGCGTGACCATTTGGGCCTCCCCCGCCCAAGCAACCGCTTTTTCGACTGAATGCCGGAGATGCATATCTGGTAATAGGCAACCAGGAGCCATGATCGAGAAGTTTCGCCTAACCGTTGTATCCCGTTTTAATTTAACCGATGACGGATAGTTTCCCGAGCATGTTAGCTTACCGTGCTCGAGCGATGGGTTTCGATCTTTGCGGACTGAATTCATGACAATGGGCCGAAAGCTTAGGCAAGGAGATACTAATATGGCAGCTTATGTCGTCATCGTGACCGGGGAAATTTCGAATCCGGAGTTGATGAATCAATATAAGGAACAGGCTCAGTATCTGCTTGGGACGCAGGGCGTTTCGTTCATGGCCGGCCCGGTCGTCGCCGAAACTCTGGAAGGATCGCCTCCGAAGGGAGCAGTGATTATCCGGTTTGCTTTTCTTGAGGAGGCTCAGAACTGGTACCGATCCGACGAATATCAAAAACTGGCTTCGATGAGGCTTTCTGCCTCTACCAGTGCGGCATTTATCGTTGAGGGCACCTGATCTTGGTGCCGGTCAAGAAGCGAGGCGGAGCCTGCCCGCCGACCGGTTCGGAAGGTTCGCTCAATTCTTGTATACTTGCTGCATTTTAGAATAGACTGCACCAGTCATTTGACCGCAACAAGATGTGGAGATGCGTGATGAAATCCATCCGAGCAGCGTTCCTGCCTTTGCTGCTTGCAGTTGCGAGCACCGCTCACGCTGCAGAAAATCCCGATGAGGCAAAGATTCTGAAGATCGAGCAAGACATGGCTGCTGCGCAGACCGCAGCGGAATTTTTGAAAGATTTCGCGCCTGACGCTGTGATGGATGCATTCTTTCCAGGCCAGGCCCGAGGCAGCAAAGCGGTGGCCACCGCGGCGACCACGCTCTTTGCGGGAACTAAAGATCTGCGAGCTACGATCCTTAAAATGTCTATCAGTACAGATCATGACATCGCCTATGCTTTCAGTACCCAGCGGGTCGTGTTCACCAATATCGCTATGAACAAAGTTCAGGACTGGGTTTTCCGGCAGGTCGACTGTTACCGCAAGGTCAACGGAAAATGGCTGGTTGTATACCACAATCTTTCGGTGCCATTCGATCCCACGACCGGTAAGGCGGTGTTTGACGCACCCGTTTAAGGTAACTGTGCCACCAGGTTCGTTTATTAGCCGCGTGGACGGGAAAGATGCGGCCTAAATCAAGGCAAGGATGATTGACCCAGCGATGAAAATTTCGAGCTGGACACCCGCAAAAACCGGCACTTTGATGCTTCCGTTGGGGTAAT
>CAZLSU010000111.1:0-8825 GCA_964562225.1 uncultured Sphingobium sp. | reverse complement strand
ATTTCGACGGCACCGCGCTGTACGAACATGCCGACCCGCGCAAGGGTTTCCACCCCGACTGGCAGACTGCCATCTATAATTTCGGGCGGCGCGAGGTCGCGCAGTTCCTGCTCAACAATGCACTGTTCTGGGCGGAGCGTTATCATGTCGACGGCCTGCGGGTCGATGCGGTGGCCTCCATGCTTTACCTCGATTATTCGCGCGAGGAGGGGCAATGGCTGCCCAACGAACAGGGTGGGCGCGAGAATCTGGAGGCGGTGGCTTTCCTCCAGGCGACCAACACAGCACTGTACGGCACCCATGCCGGGGTCGTGACGATCGCGGAGGAATCTACCAGTTGGCCCCAAGTGTCCGCGCCGGTGCATGAAGGCGGCCTCGGCTTCGGCTTCAAATGGAATATGGGGTTCATGCACGACATGCTGCGCTATATGGCGCGCGACCCGATCCATCGCGTGCATCACCATGACGATGTGACCTTTGGTTTGACCTATGCCTTCAGCGAGAATTTCGTGCTGCCGCTCAGCCATGACGAGGTCGTTCATGGCAAATCGTCGATGCTGCACAAGATGTCCGGCGACGATCCGCAGAAATTCGCCACCCTGCGTGCCTTCTACGCGATGATGTGGGGCTATCCCGGCAAGAAGCTGCTGTTCATGGGGCAGGAATTCGCCCAGCGGGCCGAATGGAGCGAGAATGGCGCGCTCGACTGGGAATTGATGCACTTCGCCCCGCATCGCGGCGTTGCGATGCTGGTGCGCGATCTCAATAAAATCTATCGCGACAACCCGGCGCTCCACGCCCGCGATTGCGAGCCGGAGGGGTTCGAGTGGCTGCTGGTCGATGCGGCGGCGGACTCCGTCTTCGCCTGGGTGCGGCGTGCGCCCGATCATCCGCCGGTGGCCGTGGTCAGCCATTTCACGCCCGTGGCGCGTGACCGCTATCGGATCAAATTGCCCGAAGGGGGCGTTTGGACCGAGATCGTGAACAGTGCGGCAAGCTATTATGGGGGGAGCGATTTCGGCAATATGGGCACCATATATGCCGACGCCGACGGCTGGGTCGACATCGCCCTGCCGCCCCTCGCCACGCTGATGTTCAGAAAAGACTGATCGCGCCGCGACGACGGTTTGGGTAGAGGATGAAATGGCCAGCATGCACCAGAGACACCAGCCGATTGCCCGCGACGCGATGGCCTATGTGCTGGCGGGCGGGCGGGGCAGTCGGCTGGCCGAACTGACCGACCGGCGCGCCAAGCCCGCGGTGCATTTCGGTGGCAAGGCGCGGATCATTGATTTCGCGCTGTCCAACGCGCTTAACAGCGGTATCCGCCGCATCGGCGTCGCCACCCAATATAAGGCGCATTCGCTGATCCGCCATTTGCAGCGCGGCTGGAATTTCTTTCGTACCGAACGCAATGAGAGTTTCGACATATTGCCCGCCAGCCAGCGCGTGTCGGAAAGCCAATGGTATGAGGGCACGGCGGACGCGGTGTTCCAGAATATCGACATTATCGAAGGCTATGCGCCTGAATATATGGTCATTCTGGCGGGCGACCATGTCTATAAGATGGACTATGAACTCATGCTGCAACAGCATGTGGACAGCGGCGCGGACGTCACGGTCGGCTGCTTGGAAGTGCCGCGCATGGAAGCGGTCGGTTTCGGCGTGATGCACGTCGATGAAGCCGATGTGATTACCGCTTTCGTCGAAAAGCCCGCCGATCCGCCCGCCATCCCCGGCCAGCCCAATACCGCTCTGGCCTCCATGGGCATCTACGTCTTCCGGACCCGATATCTGATCGAGGCGTTGCGCCGCGACGCCGCCGATCCGTCGAGCGGGCGGGATTTCGGTGGTGATATCATTCCCTACATCGTCCGGCACGGCAAAGCGGTGGCGCACCGCTTCTCCGCCAGTTGCGTGCGCGCGGAATCCGAAACCGGCTCCTACTGGCGCGATGTCGGGACGATCGACGCCTATTGGCAGGCGAGCATCGACCTGACCGATGTGGTCCCGTCGCTCGATCTGTACGACCGTAGCTGGCCGCTATGGACCTATTCGGAAGTCACCCCGCCTGCCAAATTCGTCCATAATGAAGATGGCCGGCGTGGTTCGGCCACCTCATCGCTGGTCGCGGGCGGGTGCATCGTGTCCGGGTCATCGCTGCACAAGAGCCTGCTATTTTCAGGTGTGCGCACCCACAGCTTTTCATCCGTCACCGAAAGCGTGATCATGCCCGACTGTGTGATCGGGCGCGGAGCGCGGTTGCATAAATGCGTGCTGGATTCAGGCGTGATCATTCCACCGGGGCTGATCGTTGGCGAAAATCCGCAGCAGGATCTGCTGCATTTTCGCCGGTCGGAAAATGGCGTATGCCTGGTGACGCAGGCGATGATCGACAGGCTGGCGGATTGATGAAGCGCCCATGAAGTGCCTGGCCGTCGCGTCCGAAATATTTCCGCTGATCAAGACCGGCGGGCTTGCCGATGTCGTCGGCGCGCTGCCCGCCGCACTCGGGAGCCAGGGTATCGCCGTGCGGACGCTGGTGCCGGGCTATCCCGCCGTCGTCGCCCGGCTGGGTAAGGTGCGCAAGGTTGCGCGCTATGACGATCTATTTGGCGTGTCGGCGACGCTGCTGGCGGCGAAGGTAGATGGGCTGGACCTGCTGATACTCGACGCGCCGGACCTGTTCGCGCGCGCGGGTGGTCCCTATGGTGACGCGGCGGGAAACGACTGGCCCGATAATTGGCGGCGCTTTGCCGCATTGGGGTGGGTGGCGGCCGATATCGCGGCGGGCAGCGTCAAGGGCTGGCGGCCGGACATCGTCCACGCCCATGACTGGCAGGGGGCAATGGCCGCGACCTATATGCGCTTTGGCGCGGCCCACACCGTGCCGCGCGTCGTCACGATCCACAATCTTGCCTTTCAAGGTCGCTTCGGCGCGGAGATCTTCCCGCTGCTTGGCCTGCCGCGCGAAGCGTGGGGCATGGACGGGGTCGAATATTATGGCGGCATCGGTTTTCTGAAGGCCGGGCTGGTGTCGGCCGATGCGATCACGACGGTCAGTCCCAGCTATGCCGATGAAATCCGTACCGCCGCGCAGGGCATGGGCCTTGACGGGTTGCTGGAGGGGCGGGCCGACCGGCTGCATGGCATCATCAACGGCATTGATACCGCGATCTGGAACCCGCTGGCGGACCCGCTGATCGCAAAGCCCTTCTCCAGCCGGGCGCTCGGCGCGCGCGCCGCCAATCGGCGCGCGCTGGAACGCCATTTCGGCCTGCAACAGGATCATGGCCCGATCTTCGTCGTCGTCAGCCGCCTGACCTGGCAGAAGGGCATGGACCTGCTGGTCGATGCGGTCGATCATCTGGCGGCGGTGGGCGGCAGGCTTGCCGTGCTGGGGTCTGGCGACGCGCCGATCGAAGGGGCGTTCCTGGCGGCGGCCGACCGGCATCGCGGGCGGGTGGCGGTGCGCATCGGCTCTGACGAGCCGCTGTCGCACCTGATGCAGGCGGGCGGCGATGCTATCCTGATCCCTTCGCGGTTCGAGCCGTGCGGCCTGACCCAGTTATACGGGCTGCGCTATGGCTGCGTTCCGGTGGTGGCGCGGGTCGGCGGGTTGGCCGACACGGTGATCGACGCCAATGAGGCGGCGGTGATGGCGGGCGTGGCGACCGGCCTGCATTTCGCGCCGGGCGATGCGTCCGCGCTCGACCGTGCGATAGCGCGCGCGATTGCGCTTCATGCCGACCGCGATGGCTGGGCCATGATGCAGCGGGCGGGCATGAAAGGCGATTTTTCCTGGGATCGTAGCGCGGCACGCTATGCGGCGCTGTTCGCGTCGCTGGTCAGGCAGGCGGCATGAGGCCGACCGTCGAGGCGGACGGCACGCGCTTTGCCGTCCATGCGCCCGACGCGACCGCGCTGTGGCTTTGCCTGTTCGATGGGGATGCCGAGACGCGCTTGCCGATGACGCGCGCAGATGACCTATGGTCGCTGTTCGTGCCCGGTGTAGGGGCAGGCGCGCGTTATGGCCTGCGCGCGGATGGCCCTTATGATCCCGAACGGGGCCATTGGTTCGACCCCGACAAGCTGCTGCTTGATCCCTATGCGACCGCGATCGACCGCGCCTTCGTCTATGATCCCGTGCTGGCGGCACGGCGCGGGGCGGGGGGTGACACCGCCGCCCTTTTGCCCAAGGGGGTAGTCGAAGCGCCGGTCGCGCCCGTGCCAGCCGCGCCGTCGCTATTCGCGCCCGGCGGCCTGATCTACGAGTTACAGGTCCGCGCCTTCACCATGCTGCATCCCGATGTGCCGCCAGAGCAGCGCGGGACCATCGCCGCGCTCGCGCATCCGGCCGTCATCGCGCACCTCAAGCGGCTGCATGTCGGCGCGGTGGAGCTGATGCCGGTCAATGCCTGGATCGACGAGCGGCATCTGGGGCCGCTCGGGCTGCACAATGCGTGGGGTTACAATCCGGTCAGCTATTTCGCGCTCGACCCGCGCCTTGCGCCCGGCGGTATGGCGGAACTGCGCGCTACCGTCGCGGCGCTGCGGGCGGAGGGGATCGGCGTGATCCTGGACATGGTCTATAATCATGACGGCGAAAGCGATGCGGAAGGGCCGGTCCTGTCGCTGCGCGGGCTGGATGCGCGATCCTATTTTCGGCACGAGGCAGATGGGCGGTTGATCAACGATACCGGCACGGGCAACAGCATCGATTGCAACCATGCCGCCAGCCGCCGCCTGATCCTTAATGCCCTGCGCTGGTTCGTGGAGCAGGCGGGCGTGGACGGATTCCGCTTCGATCTTGCCCCAGCGCTGGGGCGGATGCCGGACGGCTTCGACGCCGATGCGCCGTTGCTGGCGGCGATACGCGACGACCCGATCCTGGCCGATCGCATTTTGATCGCCGAGCCATGGGACATCGGTCCGGGCGGCTATCAGCTTGGCCGGTTCGGGGAGAATTGGCTGGAGTGGAACGACCGTTATCGCGACGATATGCGCCGTTTCTGGCGCGGCGACACGGGGCTGATCGGCACGCTGGCGACGCGGCTGGCAGGATCGTCGGACATATTCGGCGGCGGGCAGGGCACCCGCACCGTCAATTTCCTGGCCGCGCATGACGGCTTCACGCTGGCCGATCTGGTCGCCCACGAACATAAGCACAACCATGCAAATGGCGAGAATGGTCGGGACGGTCATGGCGAAAATCTGAGCTGGAATAATGGCGTCGAAGGGCCGAGCGATGACCTGGCGATCGTCGAAGCGCGGCGGCGGGACGTGAAGGCGTTGCTCTCCACCCTGTTCCTGTCGCGCGGCACGATCATGCTGACGGCTGGCGATGAGTTCGGGCGGAGCCAGCGGGGCAATAATAATGCTTATGCGCAAGATAATGCGATCGCCTGGGTCGATTGGATGGCGCGCGACCGGGCGATCGAGGATCATGCCGCGATGCTGGCGGAATTTCGCGACCGGATTGCAGTGTTGCGCGATACGGGCCTGTTATCGGTGGACGATGCTGTGTGGCAGGACGAGGCTGGCGCGCCGATGCGGGTGGATCAATGGGAGGATGCGGGGCGGCGGCGGGTGACGCTGTTCCTGCGCGAAGCCGGGCTGGCGATCTGCGTCAACGGCGGGGATGCGCCGTGCGATTTCAGGACGCCGACGGGCGGTGTGACCGTGGACGGTCGCTCGATCGGCGTCATCAGTTCTCCTGCGGAAGCCGGAGTCCAGGATTAGGTTAGTGACCTTGAACCCTGGACTCCGGCTTTCGCCGGAGAACGGCCGTTCATACCCTCATTTGCAGCGGCAGACCTTGCGGGCCTTGCGGCGGACAGGCTTGCGGACATAGCTCACAGTTTCATAAGTGGTGGTCGTGGTCACGGCCGGGGTGATCGTTACCGTGGTGACGGTCGGCGCGGGATAATACCAGCCGTTCGAGACGTAACCGCCGCCCTGACCATAGGCTTGGCTGCCGTCGCCCCAGTGCGCGCCGCCGCCGGAATAGGCCGGTGCGTCATAATCGACGCCGGGACCGCCCGACACATTGCCCTCGAACCGGCCTTCATATTCGCCGCTGACGGTCCGGCCATTCTGGTCGCGCCAGGTGCCGGTCCAGCGGCCTTCATAATCATAGTCGTTGTTGGACGTCACATGGTCATCGGCATAGCCATAGCCATAATCATAGCCCGCGCCGGGACGACGCGGCGGGGGCGCGTTGCGGCGGCCACCATCCTCCGCCTTGTCGATGATCGCGCCCGCCACCGCGCCGCTCGCCGCGCCGATGATCGTGCCCGCGGTGCGATTGCCGCGCCCGGCGATGCGGTTGCCCGCGACGCCGCCGACGACCGCGCCGCTCGCCGCGCCGCCGAGGCCGGTATCCGCACGGCGATCGTCATAAACGGCGTCATCATCATAACGGTCGCCATAGCGGTCCCAGGCGACATTGCTGCGCGAATCATAGACCCGGCCGTAGCGGTCGGTCATCACCGCATCGTCATAATAGCGCGACCAGCCATAGCCATAGGCGGGCTGGGGCAGGCCGTAGCTGCCATAATTGGCGATATAATAGCGGGGGCTGATCCAATAGCGCGGCAGGATATAGCCGCGCACCGGGCGCTGATAGCCGTTCCAGCCACCGGGCGCGCGCCATCCGGCATGCCAGCGGCCATTCTGGCGCGGTCCCCAATTATGCATGCCGCCGCCGGGGCGGGGCGTCATCGGGCGACCCATATGATGACCGCCAGACCAGCTCTTGCCCATGGTGGGCAGCGCGGCCGCAATGCCTTCTGCGCGGGCCTGCGACACAGCCGCGGTGCTGGCCGCCAGGGCGATGAGAATGACGATCGAGCGGCTTTTCATGGCGGTACTCCCTGGTCGTCCGGCATGGCGAATCTGCGTGCCAAAGCGGGCTGTTAACGCCGCATTTAGCATTTGGAGCCGCGCATTTCCACGGGCGGCGCGTCGCTTAGTCGTCCCGAAACGGGGCAGGATCAGGCGGGGCCGGGTCCGGCAAGGCGCGGTGCGATCCGCGCGACCAGCGCCTCCAGCGCGGCCGCATCGTCGGTATCGAAACGCGCGGGGATGGGACTGTCGAGGTCCAGCACGCCGATCAGCCGCCCGTCATGCAGCACCGGCACGACAATTTCGGACGCTGATGCGGCATCGCAGGCGATATGGCCGGGAAAGGCGTGGACATCGGTGACCAACTGGGTTTCGTGCGTTGCCGCCGCCGTGCCGCACACGCCCCGGCCGATCGGGATGCGGATACAGGCTGCCTTGCCCTGGAACGGCCCGAGCACCAGTTCGTCGCCGACCATGCGATAGAATCCGGCCCAGTTGAGGTCGGGCAGGAATTGCCAGACCAGCGCGGCGACATTGGCCATATTGGCGACGGCGTCCGGCTCGTCGCGGGTGATCGCGTCGGCGGCGAACAGCAGGTCGGCGTGGACCATGGCCTTGTCGGTGTTGGTTGGGGCGAAATCGAACATCCCTGCTATCTAGGGATGCGCTATCGTCTGGTCCAGCCTAGCGCCGCACGCAGGCCAATATGGTTGCCGATCCGCCGCCGAAATCGCGGCACCGCCAGAGCGGGTCGATGCGGGGGATGACGGCTTGAGCGGGCCTATGCGTTAACCCATTGCTGTGGCACGGGCTGCGCATGAAGGACGTCCGGGCGGGGTGCGACCAGGCGGTTGGAAAGGGTATAGCTGATCCAGGCAATTGCCATGCCGACAGGCAAATCGATCAGATAATGCCATCTGCTGGCTACGGCCGTCACGAGAATGAACGCCAATATAAATCCGTACAAAGGCAGGAGAAGCTTGCCGTATTTATATGCGAATAAAAAGAACAGGAAGGCACCGGCTGAATGCAATGACGGCATCGCTGCGAGGCCAGCTATGAAATCGGCGCTACCATTTTGCGCGAGCCAGTCTGGACCGCCGGCGAGAGACTGTCGATAGAATTGCAGCATGGTTTTTTGCCCTTCCGAAATGATAGGGTCCACGCCGGGTTCGTACAAAAAAGGGCCGACGGCAGGTGCTATCAAATAGGCAATGGTGCCCAACGCCTGGAGCAGAAGCGTAGCGATGATGAGTCTTCTGAAATGTTGCGGCGTAAACAAGGCATGATAAGCAAAGCTTATATAAAACAGCATCATATATGATTTCATATAGAAATTTGCCTCATACGGAATAAAAATAAATAATTTCTCCCGTAAAAATATACATATTTCCACAAATATATAAAAATTCTGATCAATCTTCCAATAAATATCATCAAATTGCATGCTATTTAAATGAGGTATCCATAGCTTCATATTAAAATGAACAAATAAAATGACGATATAGCAAGGTAGAGCTATAAGAAACTCTAGGGATATTTTGCGTTTGCCCATCAATAAAGTTATCAAACCCAGAATGGCAACGCCGACCAGGGGGTAAATATAATGCACGCCGACAAATTGAGCGCGTTCGCCAGAAGGGGTGATGATCGGGAGGCTGAAAAGGGCCGACGCCAGGCATAATAGTGCGACCATCGAGCCGGCAATTAAAATTTCCGGTGGGATTTTCTGGAAATTGCGCCGCATGATCCACCCATTTTAGAACGAAGCATATCGCGTCAGGGCAGCCCTACCGCGCAACTTCATTCCTCCATCAGGGTTAATAATGGCTTACCGGGGGCCTTTGAATATAGGCGAACGTCTCATGGAATGATCTAATGCTTTCATTCGATCGTTATAGTCATGCTCATGGACTGTCTGTCGGTAGCTGGACACCCGCAAAAACCGGCACTTTGATGCTTCCGTTGGGGTAATGGCG
>CAZLSU010000110.1:0-8910 GCA_964562225.1 uncultured Sphingobium sp. | reverse complement strand
CTGGAACTTCATCAAAGCAGCTGGATATGCGTCCGATTAAAGGCTCGATGCTCTAAGCAGCGCCCCCAGAAGAAATGCGATGCGCGTAATGTCAGGAATGCCATTGCGATCGACCACATCCTGGCTGAAACCAATCCAGACCAGCAAGGACGGGGATAGATATGACAATGTCTGGGCAAGCCCGGTGAAGGCGGACTGGGTCAGAAACCCCAGGGGACGCTGATCCTCGCTTAGCCGATCGCCGACATAGGCCCGATAGGGCTCCATGGTGATATTGTTCGATGCATCGAGCACCCAGAGTAGCGACGCGGCCACCCAGAGCGCCGGACTATAGGGCATGGCGAAGAGACAGAGGGAACACAGAATCGCCCCGACCAGAAAATAGGGTGTGCGTCGACCAAGACGACTGTTCGTCCGGTCCGAAAGTGCACCGACCAACGGCTGAACAAGTAGCCCTGTCACGGGCCCAGCAAGCCAGAGAAGCGGCATATTCGCTTCATCGGCACCCAGATAACCATATATGGGGCCCATATTGGCCTGCTGCAGCCCGAAGGAGAATTGCAGGCCAAGAAACCCGAGGTTCATCTCGAGAATGCGGGGGAATGACAGGCGCGGTTTTGTCATCGCCTTGCTCGCTGAGCCAGCGCGAGGGCACCAAGAAGGCCGGCGCGGTCGCCGAGTGCCGGCGGGACAATCAGCTCCCTGAAATCGGTAGAGCCGAAATAGCCACCGCTCAATTTCGCGGCTTGCACTCGCACGCGCTCGATCAGCCCAGCCGTCCCCATGACGCCACCCCCAAGCACGATACGGCGGGGCGAGAGAAAGGCCTGCTGCGCAACGATCATCTGCGCAAGATAATAGGCGATGATCTCATGGGCGGGATGTTCCTGGGAAAGTTCAGAAAGTGAGGCACCCCAGCGCGCCATGATAGCAGGGCCACTCGCCAGACCTTCCAGGCAGCATCCATGGAACGGGCAGGTTCCAGGAAATTCCAGATCCAATGCATGGCGCCGCGGCAGCATGTGCCCCATCTCCGGATGGCGTGCACCGTGGACCGGGCGTTCCTCGACCAGTGCGCCGCCACCGATACCGGTTCCCACGGTTACATAGACGGCGATATCTGCTCCGACCGCCGCGCCCCAAAGGCTTTCGGCCAGGATGGCGCCATTCACATCGGTGTCGAAGCCCACCGGACAACCAAATGCATGGCCAAACGGCCCCGCCAGATCCACGCCAGCCCAGCCCGCCTTTGGCGTGTCCGTGATTCTGCCCCATTGGGGGGAGAGTCGATCGAGATCGAGAGGTCCGAACGAGGCGATGCCAAATGCATCGAACTCGTCCCATTGTTTCCTGGCCTTGGAGAAGAAGGCCAGGGCATCGTGCAGCGTGGCATGCGGACTGGCAGTGGGTATCCGAACCATATCCAGGATCGTGTCGCGGTCGCGTGCAACGCCCAGCACGAACTTCGTACCGCCAGCCTCGATGCAACCGAAGAGCGGCGCTCTGGTCATTTACTCACTCCCGCCCACAGGACATCCCATGGTTCGACAGAGACTTGCCGAGCGACGGGGCGACCAGTTAATCGATCCATGTAATCCGACGGTATCACCGCCGAGATGGCGGCCTTGCTGAAATTAAGGAAAACCAGGTCGCTTCCGCACCGAATACCGAGAAGGGCAGAATGGCCGGTGTTGAAGGCTTCCGGAGCGCCCGCCCCGCCGCTGGCGATGCGCGCATCCCTCAGAGCAATGATATCCGAGACTATTCGACGCGCTGTCGGCTTGTCCAAGCCATCCCAGTTCATGTCTGGCCGGTGCACCCAGCGACCTTCATGGCGACGCTGAGGATCGTCGAGATAGGAGTGGTCGTTCAGCAGACCGAACTCGTCGCCCATGAACGTCGTTGCAAGTCCGCCGCTGGCGATCGACAAGGCATTGAGAAGGCGGATGCGCCGCAAGGCCTCTCCCCTGCTTCGATCATCAATGGCGCGCTCAAGGCCTGCCAGAGACGCCAGCGTTCCGTTCGTGCCATGTACGCTCGCGCCGTCAGACTGGAAGGCTTCCCCACAGGACCAGCTGCCCTGCCCGCCCTCGGTGAAGCGCGCGGCTCGGGTCAGGCGTTCGATAGGGTTGGGATCGAAGCTCGCAAGGTCTGCCAGCACGGTCCCCCATCCGATATCGTCATGACATCGCACATAGCTCAGCCAGTTTGCGCCCGAAGGAAGACCGCTGCTGGCGCGGATGATCGCGTCCGGCAACGCCGCATCCCCTTCCGCGAGCGCGACCCATCCGGCCACCATCAGGGAATTATTGTAGACCAGGTGGCATTCGGCCTCGAAGCCCTCCCCTTCATCCGCGCCGAAATAGGGTGGGACAAAAGCGGTGGGGACGATCGCCTCAGCCTTGATAAGCGTCGCGGGAGCGGCGATGTCGAGCGCGGCACGCAAGGCACGGACGATATAGTGCGCTGCCGGGCGGTTGCGACTGTCGGTTCCAGCTTCCTTCCAGAGGAATGCGATCGAATCGAACCGAAATGCCTCGAAGCCATGATTGGCGAGACGCAGTATCGTGTCCAGTATCGCCAGTAACACTTCGGGGTTGGCCCAGTTGAGGTCCCACTGGAAGGGATAGAAGGTCGTCCAGACCCAGCCGCCCATCTCCGGCACATGGGTGAAATTGCCGGGAGCGGTCCGCGGAAAGACCTGACGCAGATCCTTCTCGCGCAGTCGCGCGGTTTCCTCGTCGACGACGATGTAGAAATCGCGGAAGAAGGGATCGCCGGCCTTGGCAGCCAACGCCCAATGATGATCGTCGGAAGTGTGATTGAGCGCGAGATCAACACAAAGGCTGATGCGACTCTTACGCAACCGCGCTGCTAGTCTTTCGACATCGGCCATCGTGCCCAGCGCCGGTTCGATCGACAGATAATCCGCGACGGCGAAGCCACCATCGCTGTCGCCTTCCCGTGCCCTGAGCAGCGCCAGCAGGTGAAGATAGCGAACGCCCAACGCCTCGAGATGATCAACATGCCGCTCAAGCCCCGGGACGGTCGAAGCGAAGCGATCGACATAGGTCGAATAGCCAAGCATGTCGGGTGCCACGAACCAATCCGGATCCGCCGCGCGCCTCGCGTCGAGGTCTCGCAATGCGGGGGAACGGTCTTCATGCCGTGCGCGCAAAATCTCCTCGACACGCTCCCAAAGGACATCGACATCATGGGCGTCGCCATACAGACGGTCCAGTTGCCGCCGAAGCGTACGGCCAAAATGATCGAGACGATGGTCGATAGTAAAGCTTTGATACATTACAGGGCCTTGAAACGGATTGCCTGGCCGCCGCCGGGAGCGAGGCGGAGATCGATCATATCGGTAGACGTCACCATGCGCCGACTGATTGCGACACTCTCAGGCGCGGTTCGCCAGTCCGCCTCGGGACCGTCTGCATATATCTGCGCTTCGTAGCGTTTCCCGGCGGCGAGAAAGTCCAGCGGTACACGCAAAGTGCGCGCCGCTTCATTGGTGATAGCCCCCAGATACCAGTCGTCGCTGCCACGGTCCTGCCGCGCGGTTACGACATACTCGCCGATACGTCCCTGAAGCGTCCGGCTGTTTTCCCAATCGGTCGGGACATCCTGGATGAACCGGAACGCTTCGGGATGTTCGTCATAATGTTCGGGCAGGTCCACCGCCATCTGAACCGGGCTATAGAGGATGACGTAGAGAGCGAGCTGGTTGGCGAGCGTCGAGGGCACCCGGTTGTTCGGCCGGGTCGCGCGATAGTCGAAATGAAAGACGCCCGGCGTAAAGTCCAGCGGACCGGACAGGAGCCGCGTGAAGGGAAGAATGGTGGTGTGATCAGGTGCGTTGCCGGTATCGGGGCTACCTCCATTATATTCCTGGCCACGGGCTCCTTCCCGGCTCAGAAGATTGGGCCAGGTCCGGCGGAGGCCAGTGTCTTTGACGGGCTCGTGCGGAAACACTGAAATGTGGTGGCGTGCAGCCGCTTCGACGACCTTCTGCAGATTCTCGACCGCATATTGGCTGTCCGGCCAGTAGATCGAGTCCAGTTTCGTGCCGACATAGCCGAGCTTAATCGAGCGGACATCATAGTGGTTGTAATAGGCGAGCGCGGGCTCGAGTTGGCGCAGATAGTCCTGCACCTGTCCGCCGGTCTCATGATGGCCGATCAGATCGACGCCCTTGGAGCGCGCATAAGCCGATACGGCGCGCATGTCGAAAGCGGGCTGCGCCTCATCGAAGGTGAAACGCGAATGTCCATTCACCCACCATTGCGGAACCTCCCATCCCTTGTTCCACCCTTCGACCAGAACCCCCTTGATCCCATGGACAGCTGCCCAGTCGATATAACGCCGCGTTCGTTCCGTCGTCGCACCAAGATGCTTTCCCGGTTCCCAGGTGAGCAGACCGGTATGCATGGCCCAGAAGATGCCGATATATTTTTCCGGATGAACCCAGCTCACATCGCCCAGTCGATTGGGTTCATTGAGATTGAGGATGATCGTGGAATCGGCAAGGCGGGCGGCGTCATCAGCAACCATGACAACGCGCCAGGGCGTTTTCAGGCCACCATGCACCCGTGCACGATCACCGTTGGGCCAGGGCGAGAGGTCGGCCTTGAGTGTCCGGCTATTCTCCTCCGGCATGCGCAGGTTCATCGAGGAATAATCGACGAGCGCTGCCTCATGCACGGCCAGAGCCACCCCGTCGCCTTCGAGCGTCAATGGCGTCTGCGCGGTCTGGATGGCGGAGAGGGAAGAGCGGCTATATTCATATTCGCTGTACTTCTCCCGATAGGCCGGGATCGACCATGTGCGATAATTTTGCGAGAAATGGAACTCGGTTTCCTCATCGCTCACGGTCAGTTGATCGTAGGACTTCCCGGGGAATGTGTAGCGAAATCCGAATCCATCATCGAATACGCGCAGTTCCACGCCGAGCTGTCGTCCATCCGGCGCCGCCAGCGTGAGGATGACACCATGATAGTTGTCCCGTATTAGGCGCCGTTCGCCCCATGGCTGGCTCCAGCTTTCGTCATGGTCGAGGGACCGGGACGCGACGACCCGAAATCCTTTGTCCAGCGGTGCGGCGTTAGTGAAGCGAAATCCCAAACGGGAACGATCAAGGATCGGCCGTCCATTGAATGTGGCCCGATAGACCGCTTCTCCCTCGTCGAGAGAAATCTCGACCGCAAGCCTGCCATCGGGTGAAAGGACAGGCTGGCGAAACTGCGCCAGCGCGGGTGTCGGGGCGGCAAAAGCCGCCGCCAGCACTAGGACGGTCCATATGCGCATGACGGCGGCTCCGCTCAGAAGGTGTAAGTGATGCCGCCGCGAACGCGGCGACCGAAGATTGGACGGCCCTGGAAAGCTGTCTCCTGGACTCCGATGATTGCGCCAACACGCGGATTGCCTTCGGTAAGACCGACCGTGTCGAAAAGGTTGGTAACGACGAATTCGGTCGAGAGCCGGTCACTGATCTTGTAGCTCGCACCAAGCCTTACCTCGGTATAGGCAGGAAGGGCGATCGTATTCGCGGCATCCGCGTAGCGCTTGCCGGTATAGGCGACCTCCCCGAAAATGGTCGCCTTGCTGTCAAGCAGATGCAAGGTGGGGCGAACCGAGAACATCCAGTTCGGCTGACGGACGATACGATTGCCGCTGAAATCGAACGCTGTCCCATTCTCTACACCCGAGAAGCCAGTGTAGGAGATATCCTGATAGCTTCCACTCGCGGAGATATCGAAGAAGGAGACTGGGCGCAGCGACAATTCGATCTCGATGCCCTTCGAGCGGGCTGCTGCTCTCGCATTTTGCGTGACGGTCGTTCCATTCGGCCCAGCGACCTGCGTCTGGAAAGCGACGTTGGGGAAATTGTTGTAAAAGAGCGTGACGAAAGCGGAGAACGGCCGCGTATTATATTTGAGCCCACCTTCGACGAGATCGATCCGGTCTTCCACAGAAACACCGCCGAACCATTGCGCAAACTCAGGTGTCACACGAAAACTGCGGCTGTAGCGCGCGAAGGCGGCAACACGTCCGCTGAACTCATAGTTCGCACCGGCCGAAAAGGCCCATTTGCCCGTCTTGAACCGATAAGGCGTTTGCGCGCCAGTGAAGACCAGGACATTGTCGTCCGCGATCGTTGCCGCGTCGCCGAGGTTTACGCCGGCCGTCTGCGCTATAGTGCCTTTTTTGCTGACATGATGGTAGCGTGCGCCGAGGTCGATCCGCAACTTTGGGGTCACTTGCCAGCTATCGGTCGCATAAAAGGCGTTGATATCGACATTGTCATGGAAGCGCTGGAGGTTGCTGTGCAGGTTGAGGAGGCCGTTGACGGTCAGCGAGACTGTCTGCTGACCTGCCGCGTCAAGACCGACCACATCGAAGAAGCGGGGGCGATTGACACCCTCGACAAGAATGTCGTTCCAGTTCCACGTCTGCGTCTGGGTGAAATGGCTGAAATAGTAGCCCAGTGTCAGACTATGCTCGCCAAATCCGGTGGGTAGCTTCTTGGTCACGCTGAGATCGTTGACGAAGTTGCGCAACTTGACCCGCGTGTTGAAGATGCTCTCGGTGAGAACCAATTGATTGCCGAGCGCTGAGGCAGCGACTTGCTGCCCGGTCGTTGCATCGAGATAGATTGCGGAAACCGTGTCGGGGCGCGCCGCCTGCAAACGGCTCAGCGCGCTGTCCAGAAAATCCTGACTGGTGGATACACCCGACGAGAAGAGGCCATTGAAGTCGATGCTGCCGCTTGTGTAACGCGCGCGATTGTTGACCTCCCAGCCATCGCCGAACGGCTTGTTGAAGATGAGCGTGCCCGTATCGGTATTCGTGTGAACGCCGTCGGTGAGATCGACGTCCTTGGTGAACGCACCACTGCCATCGGGCATAATGAGGCGCGCGAACGCGTCGTTGACGAGCGTTCCGTCACCCGCATTCAGGCCCGGCAGACCTTTGTGCGGGCTCGCTAAGGGAATTGCGGTATAGAAGATGTTGCGATCGTCAAGCTTGCGATAACTGACGAAGATCGAGCCCTCGTCGGCAAAATCATATTGGAGGCCGACACGAAGTTGCCCGCCACGATTACCTGTAAAGCCTGGATCGCGAAGGCCGCTGTCGCGCCGATAAAAGCCGCCGATCGAATAGGAAAGGCGCTCGGTCAAAGGTCCTGAGATATTGATGTCACCGCGATAATGATCCCAGTCGCCAAGTTCCATCTTGGCAAGCCCCTGAAAATCGCGCGTCGGCCGCTTGGTAATCACGTTGACAACGCCACCGGGCGCATTGGACGCGGTGATGGAAGCCGAGCCACCGCGGACGATCTGCAGCGAGTCAATCGTCGCGTCGACGCGGAAGAACTCGTCGGCATTGGTGAAGGCGCCAGCCCCCTCCTCCCAGACCGGCAGGCCATCCTCCAGCAACGGGAGATAGCGGTAATTGTCAGCCGGGAGTCCACGGGAATAGACGTTGTTACCGACCTCGCCGCCGGAGCTTTCGACATAGATGCCGGGCGTGGATGAGATCAAGTCAGCGACACTCAGCGGCGCCTTCTGCTTGATCTGGTCGTCATCAATCGTGGTGATGGCGTAAGACGTCTCGAACTTGCGTCGGCCGGTCCTGGTCCCTGTCACAACGATATCGTCAAGCCCCAGTGCAGCCACACTCGCACCGGCCGAATTCCCGTTCGTTGGATTGGACGAGTCTGATTTTTGTTGCTGGGGCGCAGGCGCGAGTTGCGCATTTGCCATTTGCGAATGCTGGGCAAGGAAAAAAGCTGTCGTGCAGCACAACGCGATTTTGGGAGTCCTCATCATAAATCCCCTCCTTTTGAGCCTTGAAACGGTCGCTCAATCTCTCTCGTGGCTCCTACATACCCTCGATGAAAAACGTTTGCAATAAAAACGGCAAACGTTTTCTGTTTTATGTTTGGACCGGACATCACGAGCATGAGGATGGACCTAGATCGAGCAGGGAGTGCTGCTGCAAACGGTTCAGTCGAGGTCGGCTTAAAACCGGTTGGTTCGCGTCATTTCGATGAAACTGTCCGGAAAACAGCGTTTCTGGAAGGCCTAGGCATCGCCAAGCGGCCCTTCAGGCAAACGATCATATTCGTCAGGTTGGAGTAGGACTGGTAAGCGGCCTGGACAGCGCGAATCGCCTCATTGCAATCGGTCATGACACCCATGATCTCGCTTGTCGCTGATCCGCTACTGACCGGGCCGCGCGAAGATCATCGGCCTTTGAGATTGAGCCGGGTGCCGGCCTTGGTGCCGTTTGATCGCTCGGCCTGCGCGACTTCAATCAACAGAATGATGCGTCGCCAGTGAAAGTTTACGAGCAAGGTCAATCCACAATGCCCCTTCCTGTTCGACAAGGGCATATATGAAGATGCTTACTTCAGTTCCAAGAAACTGGCATGAGGCCCCCACGGCATTAAACTCGTACCCCTGTTCACAGAGCAGTCCGGAACAGCGCGATCGCCGCCGACAGAACGCGCGCCGCCTGGGCGGGATCATAGCGCGGCCCTTCATCGCGCATGAAGGCATGGGCTGCATTGAACTCCAGCCATTCATAACGCGCACCGACCGTTTCGAGCCGCGCTCTGATTTTTTCCCGTCCTTCAAATGGGATGTGAGGATCCTGACGCCCCCAGACAAAGAGCGTCTCGGCGCGCAGTTCATTCAGTCTTGCCAGCGTATCGTCCCGGCGGCCTTCCCCCAATGTCCCGCTGTGGACATCCGTTGGATAAAAGCAGGCCGCGGCCTTTACCCGGGGATCCAATGCCGCACGCAACGCAAGATGACCTCCAAGGCATTTACCGATCGTGCCAAGTTGCCCGGTCGATGCCGGATGAGAAGCCAGGAAGCCAAGCCCCGCACGAGCATCTGC
>CAZLSU010000109.1:0-8997 GCA_964562225.1 uncultured Sphingobium sp. | reverse complement strand
CGAGGACATCGAAGGCGAAGCGCTGGCGACCCTGGTCGTCAACAAGCTGCGTGGCGGCCTGAAGGTTGCCGCGGTCAAGGCACCTGGCTTCGGCGATCGCCGCAAGGCGATGCTGGAAGACATCGCCGTCCTGACCAAGGGCGAAGTCATCTCCGAAGATCTGGGCATCAAGCTGGAGAATGTGACCCTCGCGATGCTTGGCACCGCCAAGCGCGTGACGATCGACAAGGACAACACCATCGTCGTCGACGGCGCCGGTGATGCTGACGCGATCAAGGGCCGCACCGAGCAGATCCGTGCGCAGATCGAGACGACCACGTCCGATTACGACAAGGAAAAGCTGCAGGAGCGTCTGGCGAAGCTTGCTGGCGGTGTTGCGGTCATCAAGGTCGGTGGTGCTTCGGAAGTCGAAGTCAAGGAGCGCAAGGACCGCGTCGACGACGCGCTGCACGCAACCCGTGCGGCCGTCGAAGAAGGCATCGTCCCCGGTGGCGGTACGGCCCTGCTGTACGCAACCAAGGCTCTGATCGGCCTCAAGGGTGCGAATGACGACCAGACCCGCGGTATCGACATCATCCGCAAGGCCATCGAAGCGCCGCTGCGCCAGATCGCCCAGAATGCTGGTGTCGATGGTGCGGTTGTCGCGGGCAACCTGCTGCGCGAAAATGACGAGACCCGTGGCTTCAACGCTGCGACCGACGTCTATGAGAATCTGGTCGAAGCCGGTGTTATCGATCCTACCAAGGTCGTTCGCGCCGCGCTGCAGGACGCCGCTTCGGTGGCTGGCCTGCTGATCACGACCGAATCGGCGATCGCCGAACTGCCTGCCGACGACAAGGCCCCGATGGGCATGCCCGGCGGCGGCATGGGCGGCATGGGCGGCATGGACTTCTAAGTCCTTACCGACTGCGCACACAGAAAGGGCCGGTGGAGCGATCCACCGGCCCTTTTCTTTTGGGGTGATTGGCTGCGGCGCGGAGCGCAGTGGGCCTGTATTCTTCGGCAAATGCCGGGGTCCAGTTCCAAGGGCGGGACTGGACCCCGGCCTTCGCCGGGGAACGCGCATGTCAGGCGGGGAAGGCGTGCTGCCTTCCCCACCCATTCTCGTCTCAATTGCCGACCGGTGCCCCGTCCGTGCGGCGCACGACGATGGTGGAGGAGCGGGGCTGCTGCCCCGACACCGGCCAGTTGCCCGTCGGATGCTGGATGTTGACGAAGAAGGTGTTGAGATCCGGCGTATAGGTGAGACCGGTGATTTCACAGCCGAGCGGGCCTACCAGGAAGCGCTTGGACAATTTGCTCGTCTGGTCGATGTGGAACATCGCATTATGCCCGAAAACCTGATCGATCGTACGGCCCGCAACGCCGGAATTGCCCGGTACGCTATGGTCGGTCTGTACCCACAGCCGACCCTTGGGGTCGATCAGGATACCGTCCGGGCTGGAGAAGGTGTCGCCGTTGATGTTGCCGACAAGATTGGTGCCGCCCGACGCGAGCGAGGGGTCACCTGCCAGCAGGAAGATTTCCCAGGTAAACTTCGTCGCGAGCGGCGAGTTGGACTCTTCCTTGAACTTGATGATGTGGCCGTGCAGGTTGGTGACGCGCGGGTTGGAAACGTCCGTTACACGACGACCGCTGTTATTGGTCAGCGTGACATAGACGGCGCTGTTGTCGGGCGCGACGGTCATCCATTCCGGTCGATCCATGATGGTGCCACCCGCCACTCGCGCCGCCGATGCCGTACGGATCAGCACGTCCGCCTGATTGGCGAAGTTGACGATTGTTGGAGCTGCCGGTGTCGTGCTCTGGCTGGTGTTGCCGGGATCGGACGCGCCGTTGACCAGGCCGTTCTGCCCCTGCACCAGCGCGCGCCACTCACCCGAACCATCGGCGTTGAAGCGCGCGACATAGAGCGTGCCATTGTCGAGCAGGTCCGTATTGGCCGCGCGGTTGTTGGCCGAATAGGCGCGGTCGGGGACGAATTTGTAGATGCAGCCCGGCGTTGAATCATCGCCCATGTAAAAAGCGACGCGGCGGTCGGCATTGGTCATGTACGCCGTGTTTTCGTGGGAAAAGCGGCCCATGGCGGTGCGCTTGGTCGGCTGGGCGAGTTCCTGATAGGGGTCGATTTCGACCACCCAGCCATAGTCGTTTGCGGGCTGGGTCGGATCGAGATAATTGTCGGTCGTTTCCTCGCAGGTCAGATAGGTGTCCCAAGGCGTGCGGCCGCTGGCGCAATTGTTGAGCGTACCCTTGATCGTGCCCGACAATAGCCCGGCGGCGGGACCACCGGCGCGATAGCTGTCGTTGCCGGTATAGCGTTTGTTGAAACGCGACCCTGCCTTGACCGCGAACTTGCCGTCCGCGCCCTTGGCGATCTCGACGACGCTGACACCCACGGCAGATAGCACAAGCGCCTTCTGATCGGGGGTAGCGGTGGCGGGGTTGTACGCGCCGGCGAACAGGATGTTGAGGTCAGGATATTCGTGGTTGATCGCGAGCAGGCCGCCACTATTGGCATCGGTGCCGGACAGGGCAAAATATTCCATGCCGTCATGATTGCCGCCCGCCCATTTTTCGGCGTCGGCAGGCGTGGGGAAGCTGCCCGAATAGGCGGTGCCCGTCTCGACCGAATCGCCGGCCTTCAGCAGCACATCGACGGTGTAGCCCGCAGGCACGGTCACGGTGTCGTTCTGATTGGCGGCGACCGACGCGAACTTGATGTCGAAGCTGGGGGCGGGGGTGGGCGTGGGGGTAGGGGTCGGCGTGCCCGATCCGCCGTCATTGTCATCATCATCGCAGGCGGCCAGCGTGCCGAGCAGGGGAAGGACGGACAGGCCCATCAGGCCGTTGCGAAGGATCGACCGGCGCGAGGGGTTGGCCGCGACGATCGCTTCCAGGCTGTCGTCGGCGGAAATGCTGGGCTGTGCGTCGCGAAACGGCGCGCGCGCATCGTCGGTGAGATGAGACATGGAGTTACCCCTGTTGGACAAAAGTGTCGCGGGACGGCGGCATGGGCCGCTCGTCCGTAGGGCTGTCGGTGGCAGAGGAGGATGACGCGCGCGGGACTGAATGGCGACAGAGCGATGAAAGCGATGTGACGGGGGCGTGACAGGGGGGGTATCCACTCACATTCGTTCGGGGTGAGCCTGTCGAAACCTCGTACTTCTTCGTGAGCCAGTCGAAAAGACGTGCAGTCCTTCGACAAGCTCAGGACGAACGGAGGTAGGCAGGGTTATAGCAGCGTGTTGACTTGTTCGATGAAGCGCATCACCGAAATCGGCTTGGAGACATAGGCGGTCGCGCCCGCCGCGCGGACCTTGTCCTCGTCACCCTTGCCCGCATAGGCGGTGACCGCCATGATCGGTACGGGGCTGAGCCTATCGTCGCCCTTGAGCGCGATGATCAGGTCGATGCCGCTGACATGGGGCAAATGAATGTCCATGATGACGAGGTCGGGCGCGAAGTCGATCGCCTGCGCCAGCAGGTCTCGCCCGTCGCGCACCGCCAGCGTTTCATGGCCGTGCGCGCGCAGCAGGTCGCAAAAAAGTTTGAGGTTGAGTTCGTTGTCCTCGACAACGAGCACGCGCTTTGCCACCAGTCACCCGCAATCGGAACATCAACGGGCGCGCCATCCGGCCTGCGCCCCAACCCAAGGACGGCGATCATGCGACCCGACGGCGCAAATGGCAAGGGCGGTCCCCACGAAGGCGCGGACGCCCCCGAAGCGGCGACGCTGGCGCTGATGGCGCTCGGCTGGACGCTGGCCGACCAGTCGCGCGCCGATCGGTTGCTGGCGCTGGCCGGACTGGACAGCGACGATCTGCGTGGCGGGCTGGGCGACCCGGCGATATTAGGCGCGGTGCTGGCTTTCCTGGCCGATCATGAGCCGGACCTGATCGCCTGTGCCGAGGCGATCGGCGTGCGGCCGCAGCAGTTGATCGACGCGCGAAGGGGCCTGCGCGTATGAGTCGCCCGCTGCTGATCACCGATTGCGACGAGGTGCTGCTGCACATGGTCGTGCCGTTCCGCGCGTGGCTGGACGAGACGCATGACGTGCATTTTCGGGTGCACAGCCATGATTTCACCGAGGCGTTGCGGCACAAGGACAGCGGCGTGCTGGTCGAGCGCAAGCTGGTATGGGCGCTGCTGACCGAATTTTTCGATACCGAAATGCCGCGACAGCAGCCCATCGCGGGGGCGCTGGCGGCGCTCGCGCGGATCGGGCAGGTGGCCGACATCGTGGTGCTGACCAATATTGGCGAACGGCACCATGCGTTGCGGATCGAGCAACTGGCGGGGCATGGGCTGAACCATCGGGTCTATTGGAACCAGGGGATGAAGGGACCGCTGCTGGCGCGGATCGTCGCCGATTGCGCGCCGAGCGTGGCTTTGTTCGTCGACGACCTGGCCGAACATCATGGGTCGGTGGCGGACCATGCGCCGGGCGTGTGGCGGTTGCACATGGTGGGCGAACCCGAACTGGCACCCAATATTCCGCCCGCCCCCGCCGCGCACGCGCGGATCGACGATTGGGCGGTGGCCGAACCCTGGATCATGGCGCGATTTGCCGAAGGCGCCGCGCCCTTCACGACCTGATATGGAGATTTGCATGAGCATCGACGCCCGCCTTGCCGAACTGGACATCACCCTGCCGCAGGCGGCGGCACCCGTCGCGGCCTATGTGCCCGCCGTGCTGGTGGGCGACCTGCTGCACCTGTCGGGGCAATTGCCGTTTGCCGACGGTGCGCTGATGACCGGGCGGATGGGCGAGGATCGTGAGCTGGATTATGGCGTGGAGGCGGCGCGGCGCTGCGGCCTGATGATCCTGGCCCAGGTCAAGGCGGCGCTCGGCAGCCTCGACCGGGTCGAGCGGATCGTCAAGCTGGGGGCGTTCATCAGCAGCGCGCCGGGCTTTACCGACCAGCCCAAGGTCGCCAACGGGGCTTCGGAACTGATGGCGGCGGTGTTCGGCGAGGCGGGCAGGCATGCGCGCAGCGCGGTCGGCGTGCCGGTGCTGCCGCTGAACGCCGTGGTGGAGATCGACGCGATCATCCAGGTTCGCGCCTGACATTGGCGGCGCGTCGGCCTGCGCCCGATTGGCTGACGGCGCGGCCGTTCGCGCATCGCGGGCTGCATGGGCCGGGGATGACGGAAAATGGTTTTGCGGCATTCGATGCGGCGATTGCGGCGGGGCACGGCATCGAATGCGATGTGCGGATCAGCCGGGACGGGGTGCCGTTCATCTTCCACGATGCGCGGCTAGGGCGGCTGACGGCGGATATGGCGCGGCTGTCCGATCGTGACGCGGTCGAACTGGATGCGTTGCGCTTGCCCGATGGCGGCGGGATTCCAAGGCTGTCCGCGCTGATCGCGCGTGGGGGCGACGCGTTGCCGTTGCTGCTGGAATTGAAGGTCGATGGTTGGGATGCCCGGCCGATCTGCTCGGCTGTGCATGGCGTTTTGACTGGCCGACCGGAGGGGGTAGGGGTGATGTCGTTCCATCCGCATGTCCCGCGCTGGTTTGCGGCCCGCGCGCCTGCGGTGCCGCATGGGCTGGTCTATTCGCGGCGCTATCGGCCCGGATCATGGGGCGGGCTTGCATCGGCCCTTGCACTTGGGCTGGCGAAGGCCGATTTTATCGCCTGTGATGTTGCCGATCTTTCCCTGCCGCTTATCGCGGGCGCTCGGGCGCGGGGTTGCCCCGTGCTGACATGGACCGTGCGCAATGCGGTCGATCGCCGGGTCGCGAATGCCCATGCCGACCAGATGATATTCGAGGGCGCGGATGAGTGATATCGTGGCGCGCGTGGCACCAGGCGTGGCGGATGTGCCGCGCGACCAGTGGGACGCCTGCGCGGGGTCCGCTAATCCATTTGTTTCGTGGGACTTTCTGGTCGCACTGGAACGATCCGGCAGTGTCGGGCCGGGGACGGGGTGGCAGCCGCTGCCGATGCTGATCGACGGGGCGGACGGGGCGCTGGCGGCGGCAGCGCCCGTCTATGCCAAGACCCACAGCCAGGGCGAATATGTGTTCGACCATGGCTGGGCGGATGCTTGGCAGCGGGCCGGTGGAAATTATTATCCCAAGATCCAGATCGCGTCGCCCTTCTCCCCCGTGCCCGGCCCGCGCCTGCTGCTGCGCGATCCGGCGATGGCGCCTGCGCTGATCGGCGGGATCGAGGCGCTGGTGGCGCAGAATGAATTGTCTTCGGCGCATGCGACCTTTGTCGATGAGGAGCAGTTGGGCGTGTTCGAGGCAGCGGGCTGGCTGATCCGGGAGGATAGCCAGTTTCACTGGACCAACCGGGGCTATGGCGCGTTCGCCGATTTCCTCGCTGACCTGTCGAGCGAGAAGCGCAAGAATATCCGCAAGGAACGGGCGCGGGCGGTGGATGGGCTGGAGGTGGTGCATCTGACCGGGGATGCGATCACCGAGGCGCATTGGGATATTTTCTGGCGCTTCTATCAGGATACGGGCGCGCGCAAATGGGGGCAGCCCTATCTGACGCGGGCCTTTTTCAGCCTGATCGGGGAGACGATGGGGGATCGGATTTTGCTGATCCTGGCGAAGCGGGGCGACGCGGTGATTGCGGGCGCGCTGAACCTGATCGGGGCGGATACGCTGTACGGGCGCTATTGGGGGTGCAGCGAGGATGTGCCCAATCTGCATTTCGAGCTTTGCTATTATCAGGCGATCGACGCGGGGATCGCGCGGGGGCTGGCGCGGGTGGAAGCAGGCGCACAGGGGAGCCACAAGCTGGCGCGGGGCTATACGCCGCAACCGACCTGGTCGGCGCATTATATTCCCAATGCGTCGTTCCGGCGGGCCGTAGCGGGGTTTCTGGAGGCGGAGCGGGCGGGGGTGCAGCGCGACCGGGAGTGGCTGGCGGAGCGGGGGCCGTTTCGGAAGGGGTAGGGTGATGGGGGCGTGGTTTTCGGTTCCACATCCGTTCGTGCTGAGCCTGACGAAGCAGGCGCGCGACGGTCGGTTATCTCGCGTCCTTCGACAGGCTCAGGACGAACGGGGGGTGGGGTATGTGGTCGGGAGTTGAAGCGCGGTAGTAGCGCGTTTCAGTTAGGGCTATAATAGGAATATGACCTTCTATCCCGAATCGCTGCTGCCAGCCGATATTCGGGCCGGTGCATGTCGTTCCAATAACGAATGGGGTTGGCCACCCGAAATGATCCCGCAGGTGATCGAGCAGGGAAAGCAATCCAATCTGCTAAGTCTGGGCGGCCAACTTCAATTTTTGCTGCCTGCCGGGATTTGTGAATGTTACTGGGTTTCTGTCGATCTGCTGGGTCAGGAACCGTGCGATCTAGATT
Organism: uncultured Sphingobium sp.; assembly: GCA_964562225.1. Taxonomy (GTDB): domain Bacteria; phylum Pseudomonadota; class Alphaproteobacteria; order Sphingomonadales; family Sphingomonadaceae; genus Sphingobium. The sequence continues at coordinate 1,668 of CAZLSU010000109.1, read as the reverse complement.
GGCAAGGACGTTTAGCCTTGGCTGCCCAACGGTCTCAAGATGAGTTTGCAGCCTTACGAACCCGCTACGACTTTTTGGACGAAGGGCGGCGCGCGTTCGAGCAACAGTTCCGTCACTTCGAGGCCGCAGGCGGCAAACCTGCCGAACATATGTGTTTCATCTGGTATTTTGAGGCTGACAAAACGCCTTGAACGCAATGCAAAACATAGCAGTGTGCATCTTTACTCATCCAACCTTATCACGCTGATCGACTGCATGTTCATGATCGCCTGGCCGAAGGCGGTCATGAAGGCGATGTCGGTGGCGTCGCGGCCGACGGCGATGCGGGCCATGCCTTCCAGCGGGGCGAGGCGGGTGGAGTCGACGATGTGCCAGGCGCCGTCGAGCCAGACTTCGACGACGGCGTGGAAATCGGGCGGTTCCAGGCCCCAGGCATAGACCGAGACGAGGCGGGCGGGGATATCGCGCGAGCGGATCAGCGCGGCGGTGAGGTGGGCATAGTCGCGGCAGACGCCCTGTTGCGACAGGAAGGTGTCGGCGGCGGTGGTGGAGCCGTCCGAACTGCCCGAGACATAGGTGAGATTGTCATAGACCCAGTCGGCGAGCGCCTGGACCAGCGCGCCGCCCTCCAGCCCCTCGAAATGGCCGCAGACGAAACTGACGAAGCGGTCGGCCTCGCAGTAGCGGCTGGGCCAGATGAAGGGCAGCACCTCGACCGGCAGGCTGGGGAGGGGGGATTTGGCGAGTTTGGTGAGGTCGCCGGGGGTGCGTTCCACCTCGATGATCGCCTTGTAGGTCGCGATCATCCGGCCCTGCGCGGCGGTGGTCCAGGTGCGAAGGCCAATGCCGCTGCCGCCGGTGAGGGTGGTCAGCGGGCCAGCGCCGCTGATCAGTACCGATTCCTCGATCACACGCTGGTCCGGCATCGCGGCTGCATTCAATGTCAGCAGCAATTCGGTCGGTTCGTTGAAACCATAGTCGAGCACTGCTTCGATGCCGAGCCGCATGGACGTTCCTTGTGATGACATGATGGTGGAAGGACTGACGGGGTTCGCCTTGTGGCGCTCCACCCGCTTCGCCCGGATAACTGGCCGCGCGACGGGACGTTCCCGCGGTGCGCAACAATATCGAAAGCGACGACTGACTTCGATCCGCTCGTTGCGATGAAGGTCCAGAAATGGCCTCACGCTAGGTGCGGGTTTCTCGACTTCGCTCGAAAAGAACGGGTAGGTTTAATCCCTACATTATGATCGTACGTAGATGCCGGGCGACCTCTCGCGAATCGCCTTCTGCTGCTCACGATAAAAGGCCCGCCAGGCAAAAGCCATGGCGGGCCTTTTCAGGTTTTGAAACGAAGGCGCGGCTATCGGGCTGCGACGGGGCCTGCTGTACGGGCTGGCCCCGAAATACGCATCCTATTCGCCGTCATCCTCCGCATCGGGTCCGGTCATGAGGGCTTCGGCGACTTCCTCTGTCTTATTGCGGATCGCCGCTTCGATGCGATCGCACATCTCGGGATGGGCTTTAAGGAACGTCTTGGCATTTTCGCGACCCTGGCCGACGCGGACCGAGTCATAGGAGAACCAGGAGCCTGATTTCTCGACGATGCCGGCTTTGACGCCCAGATCGAGGATTTCGCCGATCTTGGAGATGCCTTCGCCATACATG
>CAZLSU010000108.1:0-9193 GCA_964562225.1 uncultured Sphingobium sp. | reverse complement strand
CAGCGGTTTTGTAAACCGAAGGTCGCGGGTTCAAATCCTGCATCCGGCACCATTTCCGATGCCCACGAATCAGCCCGCGATCACGCGTATCAGCACCCATGCCGCTGCCAGAAACACGCCCCAGGCGGCGATGGCGGCCAGAATGATGGTTCCCATCCGCCGCCGGAACCGCAGTCGCTGCACCGGTGGACCTGCATTCATGGCCGCGGCGCCAAACTCCGCCCGTACCAGCGTATCCGCCGTTATCGTATATTCCAATTCGGCGCGCGAAAGCGGATGATCGAACGCGCAACCCGCCGATTCCTCGCGCTGCCACACCACCACGGCGGAGCGAACGCCCAGCCCCGCCAGCCCGATCATGATCGCATCATCCTGTTCCGGCACATCATCGCTGCGGATACGAAAGCCGGTTTCGGACAGATCCTCGATCATGACATCGAGCGGCGCGCCGTCGTCGTTGCGCATCGTCGACGGGCGCTCGACCTGGCGCCGGTCGGCACCGCGTGTCGTGCGATATAACAGGGCATGGATAGGGTTGGACATGGCTCTCCGCTCGCGCAATCGGGGCTATCCTAAGCGCAATGTCCTGCATAACGATTAACGCGCGGTCAGCCGCCGACGAGCAACGATCCGACATACCAGCCCGGCAGTGCCGCGATGGCAAGGAAGGTGCCCAGCGGTACCTGCGTGGTCGCCGCCACGCTTCGCCCGGATATCCGCGCGATCAGAATGATGATCAGCCCGAGCAATGCCCCTGCCAGCAATATGAAGGGCAACGCCTGCCACCCGAACCACGCGCCCAGAGCGCCCAGCAATTTAGCATCGCCCAGCCCCAGCCCCTCCCGCCCGCGCAGTACGCGATAGGCGATCGAGACGGCCAGCAGCGTCAGATAACCCCCTACGGCCCCGATACCCCGATCGAGAAGTGCAACGGCGTTCGCCCATTGCCCGATCGTCAGGCCCAGAAAAGCGAGCGGCAGGGTCAGCGCATCGGGCAACCAAAAATGCCGCCAGTCCAGGATCGCCAGCGTCAGCAGTAGCCAGCCCAGCAAGGCCCAGCCGATGCCGCCAAGACCGGGTGCAAAGCCCAGTGCCAGTCCGCCGATGACCGCGCATCCCGCCTCCACCCGCCAGTGCAGCGGATCGATCGCGGCTCCGCATGTCCGGCACCTCCCGCGCGCGACAAATGCGCTCAGCAAGGGGACCAGATCGCGAACGCCCAGAACGCGGCCGCAGCCGTCGCAGGCGGATCGCCCCTTAGCGACACCCATGCCGCGGGGCCAGCGCAGGATGATCGTGGCCAGGAAGCTACCCGCGATCGCGCCCGCCACAGCGCCCGCCAGCGCCCCGAGCGGATCGATCATAACGACCCTTCGATGCTCAGCATCTGCGCATTGCCCACACCGCGAAAGCCCGCACCACCCAGCGCACTCGCAATGGCCGGATCGCTGGTCTCCACACGCATTTCGGCGACATAGCGCCCCGTCGCCCATAGCCGCAGCGTCATCTTTTCCATACCCGACTGGCTGACCAGCGGCAGCAACAGCGCATCGCCATCGCAACTGGCCGTGCCCGACAGACCTTGCGACAGGTTGAGACCGGGTATCTGGCCGGATACATGCGCGCGCACCTGCCCTTCCGCATGGCCGCAAAGCCCCGCCGAAAAGCGGACGCTGACATCGTCCATCACCAGGCTGGCGATCGGCAAGGGCGCGAACATCCGGCCGAGCGGCACGGCACCGGTCACGTCATCAATGCCGACCCGCCCGAAACCCATGGTCAATGCGCCAGCGATATCGTCGGGCAGTCCCGCGCGCCGCGCCAGGTCGAAACGCGCCCGCCCGACCAGCAGCGACACGGGCGACAACGCCACCTGAACATTGCCCATCGGCACCGCACCGACCATCAACTGGTCGACCCGTCCGCCCCAGATCGATCCGCGCACGTCCCGCCCGCTGACGCCCAGCTTTTCCAGCCCCGCCATGCCGAACGCGATCCGCAGCGGCAGGAACAGCAGCAGTCCAAGGGCAAAGACCAGCAGCAACGCAATCCGCGCGCGCGACGACAGGGACAGACCCATCATCGGACCAGCACCGCATTGACCGACACGCTGCCCGCTGTGGGCGATGGCCGCGCGCTCATAGTCTCGACTCTTATCCCCTGCCCTTCCAGCGCCGAAAGCCAGGAAAACAGGGCGATCGGTCGCACCGATGCAATGGCTGTATCGATCCGGTCTGCCCCCTGCGCATCGGCCCGGTCGAGCGTCAACCCCGCCTCCGCCGCGCTTTGCCCGACATATTGGTCGATCGGCGTTCCCGCGCTTACCGAAGCCGCCGACGCGGGCAGTGTCTTGAGTAGCTTGACCTTGGTTGCGATCGCCGCGTTGCGATCGACCGCGATCATCAGGTCGGCACGGGCGCTCCGGCGCAAGGCATCGACCGGTCGGGCAACGCCCAGCCACAGGATTACGGCCGCGATCAGCGCGGTCATCACCCCCAGCATCCATCGTTCACGCAGGGACCGCTCCGCAAAGGCTGCTCTCATCGTCTCGATCATGATCGCACCGTTATGTCAGCCAATATCCGTCCGTCCGGTCCCTGCGCCGATGTCGCCGTGATGGTGAACCCCGCCGATTGCAGCGCAATCAATACGATATTGATATCGTCAGACCGCGCCGATGCCAGCGTCACGCGCAGCATCCCGTCGGCGTCGCGCGACAGGCTGGTCACCGCCACCCCGGACGCCCCCTGCATCGCCGTCATCAGGCCCGCGACCGGCGCGGTGAAGGCGCGCCCGCCCGCGCCGCGCGCCGCCAGCCTGGCGTCCAGTTCAGCCTCCGCAAGCACAGCGTCATTGGCTTGCGGCAGGATCTGCCGCGCCAGCGCCACGCTTTGCGTATCCAGCCGCGCCGTTTCGTTTTTCTCCCGGACGATGCCGATCAGCGCGATCAGCAGGCTGACGAGCAGGATGCAGCCAGTCCACACCGCAATGCGCGCCAGTCCCCGCCGGTCCACCACGCGCCGCACCCGCTTGGCGAAGTCGCCTTGGCGCAGATCCAATGGTGGATCGTCCAGCGCGGCGATCATATTCGCCCAGATAGCGTCGTCGGATATATCGCGGATGATGGCATCGACAGGCAGCAGCGTTGCCGCCATATCGTCGTTCAGCGCCATGTCGGCACCGCGCAGCACGGTCGCGCCGCCAACGGCTCCGCGCATATATTCGCCGTCCACCGCGGGCAGCAGCAACGCGGCGGGTACAACTATGTCGGGGTCCAGTCCATGGTGCTGCGCCCAGAGTAACCAATGCTGCATGTCCGCGCGCGCTGCGACTGCCACGATATGCGGCCGCGCCGGATCGTCATTGCCGTCGTCCGCCGCAAACAGACTGTCGGCGGGCGTGATCCCGCTGGAAAGTGCCGCCAGCCGCGCGGCCGCCCTGCCCTGCCGCACCGGCAGAGCCGGATAGTCCACCCAATGAAGCGGCGTCAGCTCAGCGGGCGGCACCAGCATGACGGTGCAGCCGACCGGCAATGCGCTGAGGCCGCAAGCGCCCAGCCAGCCGGTGCCAACACCATTTTGCACTACCCCATCATCGACCACGCGCTGCCACATCGGCTCACCCGCCGCGTCGCCGGGAAGCGTGACGATCAACGCCTCGCGCACACTCATGCGCCTTCGCTCCGGCCCAACCGCACGATCTGCGCGGGGGTCTGTTGCGCATCAATCAGCGCTCGTTCATTCACTTCCATGCCCCCGACATCGACTGCGATATCCACGTTGAACCATCGCGTCGTCAATTTCACCTGCGATCCTACCTCGGCCGACGGGCTAAGCCCCGTACGTGAAAGCGATGCCCAAAATTCCGGCGTGCTGCCATAGCCATCGGCCGGGCGCTGCGCCAGCAATTGCCGGGCCTGGTCGATGCTCAACTGCCCCGGCAGCAGCATCGCGAACAGCACCGCCTGCCCCGGCAACAGCGTATTGACGTTGATCGGGGACAGGTCGGCGACAGGCAACGCACACACCCATGGGCGCAGCCGCTCGTACAAGCCCGGCGTCACGCCCGCTACCGCGCGCAATTCGCTAGGGTCGATCATGAAGCGGTTTGCCGTACGATAGGGTGCCTCGCGCTGCGCATAAACCTCATCCTCCGCGCCGCCTGGCTGGGGCACGCTGTCGGTGTCCACCCAGTCGGCCAGCGCACTCGCCACCCCCTGCGCCTGGCGACCATCTACGCCCAGCGCCTGCATCAATCCTTGAAACTGGGTGACGCCCACGGGCCGCACTTTCAGGTTCGCCTCGCTCTCGCCCGCCACCACGCTGTTGAGGTTAAAGCAGTTCCCCGCATCCGTGACCCGCGCCGTGGCGATCCCGCCCGGCACCGGCAACGCCTGCGGCGTGCCCAGCCAGCCGCCCCGCAGCGTCGTCTTGCCCGGCGTCAAACCGATCAGATCGCCAATCCGCAGCCGCGCCATCTCCGCGCCTGCATCGGCATAGGCGCGCGCCTGGTCGATTTGCCCGCCATTGCCGGTCATCCGCGTGGCCAGCGCCAGCCGCTCCAGCGCGGTGGCGGCGACGACCGCCATCACCGCCACCAGCAGCAGAACGGTCAACAGCGCCGCGCCGCGCTCATTGCGTGAAGGCTCAGCCATCGGCACCCTCCACCACGGGCTTTTCCCTGGGGCCAGGCCCGACCATGAAGCGCAGCGTCACCGGCGGCTCACCGGTGCGGGTCACCACCATCTCCACCGCGCGGGGCAGCAGATCAGGCTGGCTTGGCGTCCAATCCTCGCGCCATTCGCCATCCTCCCCGCGAAAGCGCAATGCGACATCATCTACCCGGTCGAGCAGCACGCCGGGCGGATCGCCCGCCGCACCATCGACCTGGGCATAGCTGCGCCGTTCCAGCCGCCCCTGCCGCACCCAATATTCGACCTTCTGCAAGGATGGACGCGGCAAATCGCCCAGATTATCCCAACCGCCGCGCACGAATTGCAGCCGCGGCGTCTCTTCCCCGCCGTCATGCGCCCAAAAGGCCGGCGCCAGAGTGCCCGCCTCTGTCCGGCTGATGCGCGGCAGCGCCTGCGCCAGATCGCCGCCCAGCGCGCCGCCCGCGCGCTGCACCGTCGCCAGATCATCAAGCCGCGCCTTGACCTGCGCCTGCGCCGACACGCTATTGCCTAACAGCAGCACACCCGCGCCTGCCAGCATCGCAAAGATGGTCAGCGCGACCAGCAATTCGATCAGGGTGAAGCCGGATTGCCCCCGCCCCCTAATCCCGTTCGCTTCGAGCGAGGTCGAGAAGGTCGTTCCACCGAAGCCGAGAACCTGCCCCCGCGCCGCTCTCGACACGCTAGAAGCGAATAGAGGAAGGAATGTTTTTCTCACTCCCCCCCCCGCACGAAACTCAGCATGCTGGGCGATCCGCTCGCGCCCTGCACCACGACATCCACCTGGATCAGCCGCGCATCGTCGGTCGGATTGACCGTGCGCGTCCAGCGCCATTGCCGCCCGCCATTCTCCACCGCACCCTGCGCCTCGCCTATGGTGGGCGGTTGCGGATCGGTGCGCCATTCGACCATCAGGTTGCGCGCGACGATCTGACCCAGCGCCTTGCTGTCGAGATCGGCGGCGGTGCGCAGCGTCACCCCCTGCAAGCGCACCAGCGCCAGCGCCGCCAGGCTGAACACCGCCAGCGCGACGAGCATCTCCAGCAAGGTGAAGCCCCGCTCCGACGGCATGCCCCCTGCCTTCGCTGTGCGGAAGGCGCGCTCACCCACCCACTGTCACCTTGCCCGCCATGTCGATGGTCACCGACACCCGTTCGCCATCCCGCGCCAGTACCACCTTGAGCGGATCGGTCGGCAGGCCCGTGCCGTCAAAGCCCAGTTGTTGACGCCCCTGTTCGCCCACCAGCGCACGCGTGCCCTGTTTCCAGTCGGTCGTCCGAAAGGGTTTGTCCTCCAGTCCGATCCACTGCCCGCCCTGCCGCTTCTCGAAACCATAGCCCGATGCAGAGACCCACAGCCCCATCGGCCGCGCCGAAACGATCGCTTCGTCGCGCGCGGCGGCGACGCGCGCGGCAAAGCGATCGGCATCGTCGACCACGCGCCCGCGCGGATCGGGAATCGCCAGCACGACCGCCGCCGATACGAACCCGATGATCGTAATGACGACCATCATCTCAACCAGCGTGAAGCCGCGCTCGGCGCAACGCACAAGCGCGAACCGAACGGATTGCGAGTGCGGATCAGAGGTCGCTGGAACGAAGGTCCGCATTGTCCGCTTCCCCGCCTGGCGCGCCGTCCGCGCCCAGCGATATGATGTCGAATGCGCCCTTCTGCCCCGGCACGCTATAGGCATAGGGGCGGCCCCACGGGTCGTCGGGCAGCTTCTTGATATAGCCGCCGCGACGATAGCGCTGGGGCTGGGTCAGCGACGCAGGCGGCGTCAGCAGCGCCTGCAAGCCGTCCGTTCCGGCGGGATAGGTCAGATTGTCCAACCGATATTGTTCCAGCGCCTGCTCGATCGTCGCGATATCCGCCTTCGCCTTCTCGACTCGCGCGGTATCGGTCGCGGGAATGACGTTGATCGCCACGATCGTCGCCAGCAGCCCGATGATGACGATGACGACCATCAGTTCGACCAGCGTGAAGCCGGCTTCTCCGTTCGTCCTGCGCTTGTGGAAGGACTGTTCTTTTCTTCTGATGGAAGGCAGGGCTTCGACAGGCTCGGCCCGAACGGCTTTTTTGAGTTTACGCATTTGAACTCCTCAGGCCCCGGTCAGGCTCTGTAGCTGCAATATCGGCAGCAGGATCGACAATATGATGACGGCGACGATCGCCCCCATCAATATGATGATGATCGGCTCCAGCATCGCCAGAGCCGCGCCGGTGAAGGTGTCGAATTCACGTTCCAGATAGTCCGCCGCGCGTTCCAGCATCGTATCGAGCCGCCCCGCCGCCTCGCCGCTTGCCGCCAGATAGACCAGCAGCGGCGGGAATACGCCCGCGCGGCGCAACGCCGCCGACAGGCTGCCGCCGCCACGGATCGCCTCTACGATTTCGTCGGACGCGCGGCGCAGGACGCGGTTGTGCACCGTATTGGCGGTCAGCGACAGCCCCTCCATCAGCGGCAAACGGCTTGCCACCATTGTAGACAGGGTGCGCGCCATGCGCGCCGCATGCAGATCGCGGATCAGGCGGCCGATCACCGGCAGGCGCAGCAATGCGCCATCGAAGCGATAGCGAATGCTATCCACCTTCAGCGCCCGCCACGCGCCGACCGCCGCCAGCGCCATCGCGATCAGCAGCAACCACCAATAAGCGGCCAGAAAGGCCGAAATCCCCATCACAATCCGCGTCAGGAGCGGCAGTTGCTGCCCCACCGTATCGAACTGCTCCACCACCTTGGGCACGACGAAGATCATCAGCGCCGCGACCACGAACACGGCGAACACCGCCAGCACAGTCGGATAGGCGATTGCGGTGATGACCTTCGAGCGGATCACCGCCTGCCGTTCCATCAGGTCGGACAGCCGGTCCATGATGGTGGGCAGGCTGCCGGAGCTTTCACCGGCGGAAATCATCGCGCGATACAGCGGTGGAAAGCTTTTCGGCTCCGCGCCCATCGCCTCGAACAGGCGGCGGCCCTCCAGCACGCCGCCATGCACCTTGCTCACAATCGCGCGGACATGGTCCTGCTCGCTCTGCCGCCCGATGGTGCGCAGCGATTCCTCCAGCGGCGACACCTGCACCAGCGTCGAAAGCTGGCGGGTGAACAGCGTCAATTCCTTGGGGCTGAGGCGCGGGCTGCGCAGCGATAGCGACGCCCGCTTGCGCGCCGCTTCGACCGCGCCCGGCTCCAGCCGCACGATGAACAGCTTGCGCGCATCCAGCCGCGCGCGCGCGTCGTCCACATTGGGTGCCTTGACCGACCCCTTGCGTTCGCGCCCGGCCGGGTCGATCACGATATAATCGAAATCAGCCATCGGGGACCATTTCAGCATCCGCCGCATCGCGCCGAGACACACGGATCGCTTCTTCAGCCGTGGTCTGCCCGTCACGGACCAGCGCCCGCGCGGCCGATCCCAGATTGGGCGCGTTGAGGAAGGCATGGCGCGCGATCAGCGATTCATCGCCGCCATCATTGATCAGGCGGCGGATCGTGTCGTCGATGCGGATCGCCTCGAACACGCCAATGCGGCCCTTATATCCGGTACCGCTGCATTCGTCGCAGCCCCGCGCGCGATAGATGATCGTGCCCGGATCGAACCCCAGCAGTGCGCTGGCCGATTTGTCCGCCTGTACCGGCTCCCGACAATGCTGGCACAGGCGCCGCACCAGCCGTTGGGCGATGACCGCGCGCAGCGTGGATGCGAGCAGGAACGGTTCCACGCGCATGTCCCGCATCCGGGTGATCGCGCCGACCGCATCGTTGGTATGAACGGTCGACAGCACCAGATGGCCCGTCAGCGACGCCTGCACCGCAATTTCGGCGGTTTCGCGATCACGGATTTCGCCGATCATCACCACGTCCGGGTCTTGCCGCAAAATCGCCCGCAGGCCCGCCGCGAAAGTCAGCCCGACTTTGGCATTCACCTGCGTCTGGCCGATGCCATCCATCGCATATTCGACCGGGTCTTCGACCGTCAGGATATTGCGGCTGCCATCGTTTAGCTGGCGCAGGCCCGCATAGAGGCTCGTCGTCTTGCCCGATCCGGTTGGGCCGGTGACCAGGATGATGCCATTGGGTTCGGCCAGGCCATCGCGGAAAATGCGATCCACCGCGCCGGTCATGCCCAGCACGTCGAGCGAAATTCCGGCATTCTCCTTGTCCAGGATGCGCAACACCACGCGCTCGCCCGCGCGGCTCGGCAACGTGGAGACGCGCACGTCGAGCAGCTTTCCGCCCAGCGTCAAGCCGATGCGCCCGTCCTGCGGCACCCGCCGTTCGGCAATGTCGAGCCGCGCCATCACCTTGATCCGGCTGACCACGACCGGCGCGACATGCGGCGGCATGCGTAATGTCTCGCGCAGCACGCCATCCACGCGCATCCGCACGACAAGGCCGGTTTCATAAGGTTCGATATGAATATCCGACACGCCCTGCCGCGCCGCCTCGGCGATGATGCCGTTGATCAGGCGGATCGCGGGCGCATCGTCCGCGCTGTCCAGCAGATCGTCGGCGGT
>CAZLSU010000107.1:0-9430 GCA_964562225.1 uncultured Sphingobium sp. | reverse complement strand
TATGTTTCTACGCAAAACCCTTTTAGCGACCTGCTGCGCTGTCGCCCTGGCAAGCGCGCTGCCCGCGTTGGCCGCCGAGACCCGCCAGTTCCCCAGCGAGCAAGGCAGCCTCACCGCGACCCCGATTGTCAAAGGCCTGGACCATCCCTGGGCGGTGGCGTTTTTGCCCGACAAGCAAGGTTTCCTGGTCACCGAGCGGCCAGGCGCGCTGCGCTATGTGAGCAGTGATGGCAAATTATCGGCGCCATTGAGTGGCGTGCCGCAGGTCTGGGCCAAAGGGCAGGGCGGTTTGCTGGATGTGGTGTTGTCACCGGATTTCAAGCAAGACCGCCTGGTCTACCTGTCCTACGCCGAAGGTGGCGGCAAGGGCGGTACGGCCGGCACGGCGGTAGGCCGTGGCCGTTTGAGCGATGACTTGAGCGGCCTCAAGGACTTCCAGGTGATCCTGCGCCAGGAGCCCAAGCTCTCTACCGGTAATCACTTTGGCTCGCGCCTGGTGTTTGACCGAGACGGCTACCTGTTTGTGACCCTGGGCGAGAACAACGATCGGCCCACGGCTCAGGACCTGGACAAGCTGCAAGGCAAGGTGGTGCGCATCTACCCGGATGGTCGCGTGCCGGATGACAACCCGTTTGTCGGCCAGCCGGGAGCGCGGCCGGAGATTTGGTCCTATGGCCAGCGCAACCCACAGGGCGCGGCGCTGAACCCGTGGACTGGCACCCTCTGGGAAAACGAACACGGCCCGCGTGGCGGCGATGAAATCAATATCATCGAACGTGGCAAGAACTATGGCTGGCCCCTGGCGACCCACGGCATCAACTATTCCTTGCTGCCGATTCCCGAGGCCCGTGGCAAGACAGCCGAAGGCACGGTCGGCCCCCATCATGTGTGGGAAAAGTCACCGGCCATCAGCGGCATGGCGTTCTACGACGCCGACCGCTTCAAGGCCTGGCAGCACAACCTGTTTATCGGCGCCCTGGCCAGCCAGGAGCTGATCCGCCTGCAGTTCGACGGCGACAAGGTGGTCCACGAAGAGCGCCTGCTGGGCGAGTTGAAGGCGCGCATCCGCGATGTACGCCAGGGCCCGGATGGCTTCCTGTACGTACTCACGGATGAGGATGATGGCGTGTTGTATCAGGTGGGCTTGAAGCAGGATTGACCGGCTCCTACAGCCCCAGTTCGGACAGCCCCGGATGATCATCCGGGCGCCGTCCCAGGGGCCAGTGGAATTTGCGTTCGCTTTCCTTGATCGGCATGTCATTGATGCACGCATGCCGATTGGACATCAGGCCGTCCTGGTCAAACTCCCAATTCTCGTTGCCGTAGGAGCGGAACCAGTTACCGGAATCGTCGTGCCATTCATAGGCATAACGCACCGCGATGCGGTTGCCGGTAAACGCCCATAGCTCCTTGATCAAGCGGTAGTCCAGTTCCCTGGCCCATTTGCGGGTGAGAAAATCCTTGGCCTGCTCGCGGTTATGGGCGAACTCGGCGCGATTGCGCCACCTTGTGTCCAGGGTGTAGGCCAGCGACACGCGCTGCGGATCGCGGGAGTTCCAGCCGTCTTCGGCGAGACGGATCTTTTCAATGGCCGATTGCTCGGTAAAGGGCGGTAAGGGCGGACGCACGTGTACATTGGCGGTCATTTGACTGCTCCTTTGGATCGTTAGTTGTTAAACCCAGACAACTTTCAAAGTGCCAATAAGTCCTGCGCCATGCATTGCGCATTATCAGCGGCGGTGACATCGCCCATGATCAGGGCGATGGTAATGGCGCCATCGACCAGGATCAGCAGTTGCGCGGCCTGCTTCTCCGGGGCCGGCGTGCCATGGGCCTTGCACAGTTCAAGCAGGTACTCGAACAGTTTCTGTTTGTGCGCCTTGGCCAGTAAGCGAACCGGGTCTTGCGGGTTGCCGGTCTCGCCGCTGGTATTGATAAAGGCGCAACCGCGAAAGTCCGCAGAGCCGAACCAGGCCTTGAGGGCGCTGAACACGCCGAGCAAACGGGCGCCGCTGCCGGCGTATTGCTCGACCTCGCTGCGCAGCCACAGCAGCCAACGCGCGTCGCGCCGCTGCAGGGCGGCGATCACCAGTTCGTCCTTATTGGCAAAGTAGCGGTAGATACTCTTCCTGGAGACACCGGCGGTTTTCACCAGCAGATCCATGCCGGTGGCTGCAATGCCATGCCGGTAGATCAACTTTTCGGTGACGTCCAGGATAATCTCGCGGGTTTCATTGTTGGTCATATCGTTCATGTTGCGAACAGTAGAACGATCGTTCTTCTTGGTCAATCAATTATTTTCAGCGGCCCGTGGGCAGACCTGGGGACCCCCATGGTGTAAGCTCTCGGGCTCTTCGGATTCGATCATTGCGAGCCCTATGCCGTCGTTATTCAAACGTTCCCTGTTGCCCAAATTGCGCGGTTTTCCCCTGAGCACCGATGCGATCGAGGTGCTGTCTGGCGCTGCCGAGTTTCGCCGCTGCCTGTTGGAGAAAATCGCCCAGGCCCAGCACCGTATCTACATCGTCGCCCTGTACTTGCAACAGGACGAAGCGGGCCAGGAGGTGTTTGACGCGCTGCATGCCGCCAAGGCCGCACGGCCCGGGCTGGATATCGTGGTGATGGTCGACTGGCTGCGCGCCCAGCGCGGGCTGATCGGCGCGGGCAAGCAGCCGGGCAACAGCGCCTGGTACCAGGCGATGACCCAGTCACACCCGACGCAAGTGCCGGTGTACGGCGTGCCGGTGCAGACCCGCGAGCTGTTCGGCGTGCTGCACCTCAAGGGTTTTGTGATCGACGACAGTGTGCTGTACAGCGGCGCCAGCTTGAACAATGTGTACCTGCACAAGTTCGACAAATACCGCTTCGACCGTTATCACCTGATCCACAGCAAGCCCCTGGCCGACTCCCTGCAACACCTGGTGGAACACGGCCTGGTGGCGTCCAAGGCGGTGCACCGCCTGGACCTGCCCAACCTGCCCAGTACCCGCAGCCTGCGCAATGACATCGGCGACCTGCGCAGCCGTCTCAAGCACGCGACCTATGACACCACGGCCGGCCAGGCGGGCATTGGCGGGTTGTCGGTCAGCCCGCTGCTGGGGGTGGGCAAGAACAACCCGCTGAGCCGGGTGATCTGCGAGCTGATCGCCAGCGCCCAGCAGCAGTTGACCATCTGCACCCCGTATTTCAACCTGCCGCTGCCAGTCACCCGGGAAATCAACCGCGCGCTGGCCCGGGGGGTGAAGATCGACATCATCGTCGGCGACAAGACCGCCAACGACTTCTACATCCCTCCCAGCGAACCCTTCAGGATCATCGCCGCGCTGCCGTATCTCTACGAGATCAGCCTGCGCCGCTTTGCCAAGCGCCACCAGCGCATGATCGACAGCGGCCAGCTCAACCTGCATCTGTGGCGCGACGGGGATAACACCTATCACCTCAAGGGCATGTGGGTCGACGAACGCTATACCTTGCTCACCGGCAACAACCTCAACCCCCGGGCCTTTCGCCTGGACCTGGAAAACGCCTTGCTGATCGACGATCCCCAGGGCCAGTGGTTGGCGCCACGGCGCCGCGAGCTGGAGGACATTTTCCAGCACACCACGCGGATCCAGGGCTACCAGCAGTTGCAGACACTGGTGGATTACCCCGAAGCCGTCGGCAAGTTCCTGCGCCGGGTCAGTCGCGTCCGAGTCGAGCGCTTGCTTTACCGGATCCTCTAGTGGCGCGGTGCCGGCCAGAGCGCAATGAGCAACAGCAGGGCAGCCGCGACCAGGTAGGGTAGCCGCGGTTCAACGGCATAGATCAGGGTCCCGGCCAGCGGCCCGACCACCACGCCCAGCCCTTGCGCCGCCCCCACCGATCCGGCAGTGGCGCCTTGTTCCGAGGCGTCCACCGCGTTGGCCGCCAGGGCGGCGAACGATGGGAAGATCCAGCCCATGCCGGCCGCAGAGACGAAGAAACACAGCCAGAGGATCCACGCCGTATCGGCGAACATGCTCCCGGCAAACCCCAGGGCCGAAACAAGCGCGCCGACGCGGATCAGCCGCAGGGGTGGCCATTCCAGCTTGCGCACCAGCAATTGCGAGCAGATCAAGGCCAGGCCGACCATGGTCAGGGCGATCCCGGCGGTTTGTGCGGCGTCGGCGGGGTTCATCTGCAGGCGATCCAGGGCAAAAAAGCCCACCGTGATCTGGGCAATCGACACGCAGAGCATCGCCGCAAAGGCCACCACCAATGGCCGGCGCAAGCGTGGGTCCGAGAGGTTGACGGCCTTGGGCGGTTGTTTGAGGTGCAACTCCTGGCGCGGCAGCTTCATCAGCAACACCAAAAAACCGAGCATCGGCAGCAGCGCCATCACATAAAACGGCAGGCTCAGGCTGTGGCGGGCCAGCAGCGCGGCAATCGCCGGGCCCAACACCAGGCCACAGGCGTTGGCCGCCCCCAGCGAGGCCATGGCCTTGGCGCGATGGGCCGGCTCGATATTGTCCGCGATCAGCGCATAGCCCCCCACTGGGATCGCCGCGTAGAACACCCCGATCAACCCGCGCCCGAGCACCAGCCCGATAAATGCCAGCATCGCCGAGGGCAGCAGTTGCAGGGAGGCGTCGATAAACACGCACAGGGCCCAATAGGCCAGGGTGAAGCCCCCGGTGCCCAGCAACAGCACGCGCCGCCGACCCAGGCGATCACTGGCCTGGCCCCAGGGCCGCGCCAAAAGCATCCAGATCACCCCGGACACCGTCACCGCCGCGCCGGCCTGCCAGGTCGCCAGCCCCAGCACCCGCGCGATGGGGCCGATCAGCGAGACAAACGCCATCATCGCCATGGTGC
The DNA here is from genome assembly GCA_964562225.1 of uncultured Sphingobium sp. Taxonomy (GTDB): domain Bacteria; phylum Pseudomonadota; class Alphaproteobacteria; order Sphingomonadales; family Sphingomonadaceae; genus Sphingobium. The sequence goes on along the minus strand of CAZLSU010000107.1, from coordinate 4,597 downwards.
AGGCCATATTGGCCAACAGCAGGGGGCGCAGGTTGAAGGGAGTGGGCGGGGCGGCATCAAGGCGGGTGGCCGAATGAGGCATGGGAAATCTTCCGTGAGTGGGAATCTATGGAACGTTATAGGTAAGACGGTTAAACGCACAGCGCGATTAACCCGGATGATAGGGATCTACAGCTGTGGGAGTGGGCTTGCCTGCGATGGCGGTGCTTCAGTCACTCTGGGCGGTGATTGAACCACCGCCATCGCAGGCAAGCCAGCTCCCACATTTGATTGTGGTGTGGCGAACATTTTCTGCACCTTTGAGCCCCCACATTTGATTTGTGGTGTGGCGAACATTTTCTGCTCGCTGAGACCCCTGTGGGAGCGGGCTTGCCCGCGATGGCGGTGGGTCAGGCTCAGAGCCGCTAGCGTTGAGGTGTCAGTTCAAACCCAGTTTGCCACGCAGGGTCGAGAGGTCTTCGGCCAGGGTGTTGACCGGGCCCACCAGGGCCTTGCGGTCGTGTTCCTTGACCTTGTCGTAGGTTTCAAAGCCGCCATCGGCAGTTTTGTATTTGGCCAGGATGGTGTTCACCGTGGCGAAGTTCTTATCGACCTTGGCCAAAAACGCCTTGTCCTGCTGTTCGATCTGCCCACGGAACAGGTCGACGATTTTTTTCGCTCCATCGATATTGCCCTGGAAGTCATACAGGTCGGTGTGGCTGTAGCGGTCTTCTTCGCCGGAAATCTTCGTGGCGGCCACTTCTTCGAGCAATGCGGCAGCGCCGCCGACGACTTTTTCCGGCGGGAAGGTCAGACCGGCAACGCGGGTTTGCAGATCCTTGACGTCCGTGTTCAAGCCGTCGGCAAGGGTGCCCAGGCCCTGGGTAGTGTTTTCGGCAAACAGGCTGTATTCAATGCGGTGGAAGCCGGTGAAGTCTTCGGCTTTCACACCTTTTTCGTGGTCGTCGACCCGTGAGTCGATCGATGCATCGAGGTCGCTGAACAGCTCGGCGATGGGCTCGATGGATTCGTAGTAAACGCGGGTGGGCGCGTAGAGTTTTTTCGCGGTGGCCAGGTCACCTTTTTTCACCGCGTCGGTGAAGGCCTGGGTCTGGGTCACCAGTTCCTCGATCTTGTCGGTGACATAGATCTTGTAGTCCGACACCGGGCCCACCAGATCCAGGGGCGCCGGCGCGGCAAAGGCCGCGAGCGGAGAAAGGCTCAATAACAACGCAAGAGACGACATGTTCATAGGGCGGTTTCCGCTGTGGAGGGTTAGGTCTTGGCAGTGCTGTGCAGCAAGGTTCGGCCGATGAAATCCTGCGGCCCGGTGGCGCCCGGCAAGGTGAAGAAATACCCGCCGCCCACTGGCTTGAGGTATTCCTCCAGGGGCTCGCCATTGAGCCGGGTTTGTACGCTGATAAAGCCTTTCTCCAGGTCCGCCTGATAGCAGATAAACAACAGGCCCATGTCCAGCTGGCCGTTCTTGTTGACGCCGTTGGAGTAGTTGAATGGCCGACGCAGGATCAGGTTGGCCTGGGTCGCGGCCGTGCGCGGGTTGGCCAGGCGGATATGGGCATCGAGCTTGGTCAGTTTGCCGGCCGGATCCTTGCTGTAGTCGGGCACCTGGGCTTCGCTGTGACCGTCCATGGGCGCGCCGCTGGTCTTGATCCGGCCGATGATGCTCTGCTGTTCCTGCAAGGGCGTGCGGTCCCAGCGTTCGACGAAGTTGCGGATGATCCGCACCGCCTGGTAGCTGCCATGGGCGGCCCAGGCGGGCTCGTCACTGCCGGGCTGGACCCAGACCAGTTGGTCCATGGCCTTGGCGTCGTTGGAGTCCGGGTTGGCCGAGCCATCGCGAAAGCCCAGGAAGTTGCGCGCACTCTGTGCCGGCTGCCCGGCGCGGGCAGGGGCCTGGGGCGGTACGCTGCCTTCCTGTTTCCAGCGCACCAGCAGCAGGTCCGGCAGGTTTTTCACGATATCGCGCAGGGCGTGGATATTGGTATCGGGGGTGTTGGAACTCAACTGCAGGCTCAGGTCGCCGTGGCACTGCGCCGGTTCCAGGGCATCGTTGGGGAAGCCGACCATGCGGGTCAGGCGCTTGGGCTTGGCGTCGGCCAGGCCGAAACGCTCGTCGAACAACGACGCGCCCACCGACACGGTAATCGTCAGGTTATCCGGGGTGACCACCGGGCCGAGGATCCCGGAGTCGGTGGGCGGCAGTTTCGGGTCGACTTGCGGCACGCTGCCACCGGTCATCAAAAAGCTGATGCGCTCGTTGAGCGTGCGAAACAGCCGCTCCAGGTCCTCGCGGTCGCTGGCCAATACATCGAACGCCACCAGCATGCCGCAGGCCGGGCGCGGGGTGACGATACCGCTCTGGTGCTTGCCGTGGAAGGCATGGTGGTCCTGGGTTTTTTCGCTGCTGGGGGCAGCGGTGACCTGGGCCGCGCCGGCCGCCATCGCCGGGCAACTGAGGCTGCTGCCGGCAATTGCCGCGCCGGTGGCGGCCATGCCCAGCAACACACGGCGGCGCTGGGCGTTGAACTGTTCTGAATCACTCATCTATTTGGTCGTCTTCACTTAAGGCCGGAGAGGCCAAGGGCTGGGTCGATTCCATCGAGTGCGGCGGCCAGAGCCTTGGCCTTGTCGGCGATCTGCTGGCGCTGATCGGCGGTAACGCTGTCATAGGTGGGGTAGTGGCCATCGACCTGTAGGCCGTCGAGTTGCGCGGCGAAAGCGTTGATCGCGCTATCGATCCCCGGCAACAGGTCGGCGGCGGACTTGCCCAGCAGCGGCCGCATCAGGTCCACCACTTTGCGCGTCACCGTAAGGTTGGCGGCAAAGCCATTGAGGTCGAGGTGGCTGTAGCGCTCCTCTTCGCCACTGGCGGCGCGCACGTCGGCCAGGCTGTTGAGGTTGCGCACCAGGATGCTCACCAGTTGCTCGGGCGGCAGCGACTGCGCGAGTAGCTGTTGCTTGAGGGTGGTGACATCGGCCAGCAGGCGCTGGGCAATCGGTGCCAGGCCGTCGAGGCTGTGTTGCGCGAACAGGCCGTACTCCAGGCGATGGAAGCCGCTGAAGGCCGGGTCCTGTTCGCGTTTTTCGAAGTAATCGGCGCGGGCATTGATCGCGTTGTCCAACTCGGCCAGGCGCTGGGCGGCCGGGGCCAGTCGTTGGTAAGCCTCGCGAGCCGGCAGGTACAGGGCCTGGGCTTGGCTCAGGTCGCCGGCGGCAATCGCCTGTTGGAGGGCGCTGACGGTCTTGATCAAGGCGCCACCCTGGGTGTTCAGATACACGCGAAACTCCGACAGCGGGCCGACAAAGGCCACCATCGACGGCTTGGCTTTGGCCTGGGCGTCGGACTCGGCGGTCGGCGTTACGTGCAGGGTGCCGCGCGGGTTGCTCAACAGGCCGCAGGTGATGGCGTAGTCGCCCGGCAGCAGGTTGGCGTTGATCACCTGGCTCAAGCCCGGCGCAATGTTTTCGCGCTCTTCGACCACCAGCACGCCGTCGAGGATTTCCCACTCCACCGCGCGATCCGAACGGTTGATGATGCGAAAACTCGCACGGCCCGCCGGTACGGTCAGGGCGTTGGGTTCGCAGGCGTGGGCGTGGATGATCACGGCGATTTCGTTGTGATTGACCTGGCGCTTGGCGGCGGCCAATTGCGCGGCGTAGTAGAACAGGCCGCCGGCGGCGATCATCACGATCACCGAACCGGCGACCGCCCAACGCAACGCGCGGGGTGGTGAGGCAGGGGCTGGGTTTGGCAAGGGACGACCTTACTGGCTGGAGACGGAAGAAGAGGTGGCTGGCGCGGCGGGCATAAAGAACATCGCCAGCGCCAGCACCAGGTAAATCAGGTAGGCGCCCAGGGTGCTGACGGTCGGTGCGTCCTGGTAGCCGAACATGCCGGCCAGCACCGAGCCCAGCGGGCCATCCATCGGCAGGGTTGCGCTGAAATCGAACAGCACGCCTTGCAGGTGGTTCCACACCCCGGCTTCATGCAGGGCCTGCACCGAGTTGGCGAGGATCCCGGCGGCCACCACCAGGATGAACAGCCCGGTCCAGCGAAAGAACGCACCGAGGTTCAGGCGCATGCTGCCGCTGTAGATCAGGAACCCGACGATGGCCGCCAGCACCAGGCCGAGCAGGGCGCCGATGGGCGCGGCGGGGCCTTCGCTCTGTTGGAACACCGCCAGCAAGAAGAACACCGTCTCCAGGCCTTCACGGGCCACGGCGAAAAACACCATGGCGATCAGGGCAAGCACCTGGTTGCGCGAGCCGGCCAACGCATGATCCAGGGACTGGTGCAGGGAGTGCTTGATCGAGCGTGCGACCTTGCGCATCCAGAACACCATGGAGCTGAGAATCCCCACGGCGACCAGGCCGACAATGCCTTCGAACAGCTCTTGCTGTTTTTGCGGGAACTCGGCGCTGACCAACTCCAGGCCACCGCCGACCAGCAGGGCCAAAGCGGCGGCGAGAAATACGCCGATCCATACCGCTGGCATCCACTGACCACGGCCGGTCTGTTGCAGGTAGCTGGCGATGATGCCAACGATCAATGCGGCTTCAATGCCTTCGCGCAGCATGATGAGAAAGGGGACGAGCA
>CAZLSU010000106.1:0-9455 GCA_964562225.1 uncultured Sphingobium sp. | reverse complement strand
CCAACGGCGAATGTTTCCTGGTGCTGGAAAGCGGCGCGCAGGTGAAGGTCAGCCGATCCTATCGCGACGTGGTGGCACGCTTCGTACACTGATCGGGGCAGGGGAGGGACAGATGGAATTTTTCGGTCATCCCTTCTCCTCCTACTGTCAGAAGGCGCTTATCGCGCTGTATGAGAATGACATAGCCTTTGATTTTCGGATGCTGTCGCCCGACGAACCGGACAATGGCGCGCGGTTCGCGTCGCTGTGGCCGATCGGCAAATTCCCGATCCTGGTCGATGCCGGTCGGACGATCGTCGAGGCGAGCATCATCATCGAGCATCTGGACGCCCATCATGCCGGACCGGTGCGATTGATCCCGGACGATGCGGCCGGGGCGATCGAGGTGCGGATGCTCGACCGCTTCTTCGACAATTATGTCGCGACCCCGCAGCAAAAGATCGTCTTCGACGCGTTGCGGCCCGCCGGCCAGAAAGACCCCGCCGGCGTCGCCGATGCGCGCAAGATGCTGGACACGGCCTATAGCTGGGCCGACGCCCATATGGCGGGGCGGGAATGGGCGGCGGCCGACGCCTTCAGTCTGGCCGACTGTTCGGCCGCGCCCCAGCTTTTCTACGCGCACTGGACCCATCCGATCGCGGCGGAGCACAGCAACCTGCTCGCCTATCGCGCGCGGCTGTTGCAGCGCCCGTCCTTCGCGCGGGCGGTGGATGAAGCGCGGCCATGGCGGCAATATTTTCCCCTCGGCGCGCCGGACGAGGATTAGAGGATCAAAGCCCTGATTGCATAGGCGACGATGCCCAGCGCCATGACGCTGGCCGCCCAGATCGCGACGAACCAGCCGATCCGCCGCCACCAAAGCTTGGGTTCAGTGATAGCCCGCCTCATCCACCTTCCCCCGGAACACCCAATAGGCCCAGCCGGTATAGGCCAGGATGATCGGCACCATGATGCCCGCGCCGACCAGCATGAAGATCTGGCTGCGCTCCGGCGCGGCGGCCGCCCATATGCTGACGCGCCCCGGAATGACATCGGGCCACATCGATATCGCCAGGCCCAGCATCGACAGGCCGAACAGCGCCAGCGTCAACAGGAACGGTACGCCGTCGCGCTTGCCGCCGATCGCGCGCCACAGCAGGAAGCCGGTGATCGCCACCAGCAGCGGCATCTGCGCCGCCGCCAATATGCCCGGATAGCCAAACCAGCGCTGATAATATTTGCCCTCCAGAAAGGGCGTATAGGCGCTGACCGCCGTGATCGCGACCAGCAACAGGATGAGCAAGGGCCGCGCAAAGCGCCGCGCATCGGCCTGCAATGCCCCATGCGTCTTCCATATCAGCCAGCTTGCCCCCAGCAGCGCATAACCGATGATCAGGCTGGCTCCGGTGAGGAGTGAGAAGGGCGTCAGCCAGTCCCACCACCCTCCGCCATAGGCGCGTCCGGTGACAGTGATGCCCTGCAACAGCGCGCCCAGCGTCACCCCCTGCGCAAAGGTCGCGACCAGCGATCCGCCGCAAAAGGCCATGTCCCAGAACTGCCGATGCGCCGGGTCGCGCCAGCGAAACTCGAAGGCGACGCCCCGGAACACCAGCCCCAGCAGCATCGCGGTCAGCGGCGTATAGAGTGCGGGCAATATGATCGCATAGGCAAGGGGGAAGGCCGCCATCAGCCCGCCGCCGCCCAGCACCAGCCAGGTCTCGTTACCGTCCCACACCGGCGCGATGCTGTTCATCGCCATGTCGCGCTCGCCGCCGACCTTGAAGCGCGGGAACAGGATGCCGATCCCCAGGTCGAAACCGTCCATCACGACATAGGCCGCGACGGCAAAGGCGATGATCCCCGCCCAGATGACGGTCAGGTCCATGTCGATCATGGCTTGCCTCCCTCGATTGCGGGCGCAGGGGTAATCCCGGCGGTTCGGGTCGGCCCGGCACCATCCAGCGGATCGGCGCTCTCATGGGCCTTGGGCGGCTTGGCCATGAGCTTGAGAATATAATATCCACCGGCGGCGAAGACCGAGAAATAGACGATCACGAACGCGATCAGCGATACGCCCACGGCGGGCGCGGCCAGTGGTGATACGGAATCGCTAGTGCGCAACAGGCCGTAGATGGTCCAGGGCTGCCGTCCCACTTCGGTCGTCACCCATCCCGCGATCACCGCGACGAAGCCGGACGGACCGAGCAGCACCGCCAGCCGATGCAGCATCGGCCAGTCGTACAGCTTGCCCCGCGCCCGCGCGAGCAGGCTCAGCAGCCCAAGGCCCAGCATCGCGAAACCGATTCCCACCATGATGCGGAACGACCAGAAGACGATGCCCACCGGCGGCTCGCGATCGTCCGGGATGCTGTCCAGCCCCGCCAGCGGCGCGTTCAGATCATGCTTCAGGATCAGCGATGACAGCTTGGGAATTTCGACCGCATAATCGACCCGCTTCTCCGTGCTGTTCGGAATGCCGAACAGGATCAGCGGCGCGCCATCGGGATGGTTCTCATAATGACCCTCCATCGCCATGATCTTGGCGGGCTGATGTTCCAGCGTGTTGAGGCCATGCATATCGCCTGCGAAAATCTGTACCGGCGCGACCAGCGCGGCCATCCACATCGCCATGGAGAACATCCGCCGCGCGCCCGGATTGGCGCGGTCCTTGAGCAGATGCCAGGCGCCCACGGCCCCGACCACCAGCGCGGTCGTTAGGTAAGCGGCGATCACGGTATGCACCAGCCGATAGGGGAAGCTGGGGTTGAAGATGATCGCGATCCAGCTTGGCCCCGGCAAAAACTGCCCGTTCGCGCCCATCTCAAAGCCGGTCGGCGTGTGCATCCAGCTATTGACCGAAATGATCCAGGTAGCGGAGATCAGCGTGCCGAGCGCCACCATGCAGGTCGCGGCGAAATGCAGCCCCTTGCCCACCTTGTTGATGCCAAACAGCATGACGCCCAGAAAGCCTGCCTCCAGGAAGAAAGCGGTCAGCACCTCATAGGCCATCAGCGGCCCGATCACCGGACCGGCCTTGTCGCTGAACACCGACCAGTTGGTGCCGAACTGGTAGGACATGACGATGCCCGATACGACCCCCATGGCAAAGGCGATCGCGAATATCTTGAGCCAGTAGCGATAGAGATTGGCGTAGATGCCATCCCCGGTCTTCAGCCACAGCCCCTCCAGCACCATCAGATAACTGGCAAGGCCAATCGAGAAGGAGGGGAAGATGAAGTGAAAACTGACCGTGAACGCGAACTGCGCACGGGCGAGAATGATCGGGTCGAGGGCGTCCAGCATATGCCTTGCGCTTCCTGATTGCACCGCCTGAATCGATGGCCGGCGCGGTCGCTATGGACCTGGTTGCGGACATGCTCAAGCCGCCATTTGGTACACCAGCCTGATGGAAGATAATGGCCGGAACGGCTGCGAAGCGGGGGCGTTGTCAGACTGCAATCCCTTTCAGAAAGGCTGTTCCCATCTCCATTCATTGGCCCCAGCAACTGATCGTCGTGCGGCACGGCCAAAGCGCGGGTAACGTCGCGCGGGACGCCGCCTATGACGCGCTGGCGGATCGTATCGCGCTCGACCATCGCGATGCGGACGTGCCGCTCAGCGAACTTGGCCGGGAACAGGCGACCGCGCTCGGTCGCTGGTTTGCCAACCAGCCTGAAGAGGATCGGCCGGACGTCCTGTTGTCCTCGCCCTATTTGCGGGCCTGCCAGACGGCGCAGTTGTTTCGCGACGCAGGGGGCGCACCGCATGACGCGCAAATCTGTTTCGACGAGCGATTGCGGGAGAAGGAGTTCGGCATTCTCGACGGATTGACCGGCCGGGGAATCGGCAACGTCTTTCCCGAACAAGCCGAATTCCGCCGCCTGCTGGGGAAATTCTACCACCGCCCGCCGGGGGGTGAAAGCTGGTGCGATGTCATCCTGCGATTGCGTTCGGTGATGGATACGATCGCCCTGCATCATGCGGGCAAACGCGTGATGATATTCAGCCATCAGGTCGTGGTGCTGTGCCTGCGTTACATCATCGAGAATATGACCGAAGCAGGGATCATCGACGTCGATATGGAGGGTGACGTCGCCAATTGCGCCATCACCGACTATCGCTACACCGACGGGTCGCTGACGTTGCAACGCTATAATGTTACCGCGCCGCTGGAGAAGGACGATACGCCCGTGACGAAAGCGCCCGATGCGATTGCCGGGCGGCGATGACGATGCTTCCATCAATAGATCGAGATTGGCTTTCCACGCATCCGCTCCCCCAGCCGCAGGAAGGGGCGGACAAGAACAGCCGGGGCCGGGTCATGCTCGTGGGCGGTGCGGAGTTCGTGCCCGGCGCATTGCGGCTTACCGGCGAAGCGGCGCTGCGGGCGGGGGCGGGCAAGTTGCAGATGGCGACGGTCAAGACCGCGGCGATGGCGCTCGCCGTGCTGGTGCCGGAGGCTGCGATGATCGCGTTACCCGCCGATGAGGATGGAGAGATTGCGGCCCACGCGACCGAAATGATCTTGGATAGGGTCATGCGCTGCGACGCGCTGATCCTCGGGCCGGGGATGAGCTTTACCGAGCGCACGACGGGCCTTGTCTCGACGATCCTGCGCGGCATAGAGCCGGGCGGGCCGACCGTCCTGCTCGATGCTGCGGCACTTACCTGCGCGCGTGACTTGTCCGGCATCATCCGGCGGCTGGATGGCCGCGTCATCATGACGCCTCATCATGGCGAAATGGCCCTGCTGGCGGATGTGGCGGAAAGGATGGTCAAGGACGATCCGGTCGGGACAGCCACGCGCATCGCCAACCGGTTCAATGCCGTGGTCCTGCTGAAATCGAAGGAAAGCATTCTCGCCGCCCCCGGCGGCGAACGGCTCCACCATGGCGGCGGCTGCATCGGCCTGGCCACCGGCGGTTCGGGCGATGTGCTGGCAGGCATTATCGGCGGACTGGCCGCGCGCGGTGCCGATCCGCTGGTTGCGGCAGCCTGGGGTGCGTGGGCGCATGGTCAGGCCGGGACGCGCCTGTCGCAAACCCATGGCCTCCTGGGTTTTCTCGCGCGCGAACTGGTGCCGCTGATCCCGGCGATACTCAATGGCGTGCCCAATCGATTCGACACTGGAACGTCTGCCCCCGCTGCGGATTGAGGACTCCCGTACCATCAAACGGAGGAGGCAGTCATGGCAGCGCGACCCTATTGGAAGGGCCAGATCAGACTGGCGCTCGTATCCATCCCGGTGGAAATCTATTCCGCGACCAAGAGCGGCGCGACGGTCGCCTTCAACCAGGTGCACAAGCCGTCGGGCCAGCGCATCAAATATGAAAAGATCGTGCCTGGAATCGGCCCGGTCGATGTCGATGATATCGTCAAGGGCTTTGAATATGAGAAGGGCCATTATGTCCTGCTCGACGAAAAGGAGATTGAAGGGGTCAGGCTGGAGAGCAAGAAGACGCTCGAACTCACCCAGTTCGTCGATGCCCATGCGATCGACCCCATCTATTTCGAGAAGCCCTATTATGTGATCCCCGCCGACGACCTGGCCGAAGAAGCCTTCATCGTGGTGCGGGAGGCGTTGCGGCGTGCCAAGAAGATCGGGCTGGGCCAGCTCGCGATGCGCGGGCGGGAATATGTGGTCAGCATCAAGCCGTGCGGGCGCGGGCTGGTGATGGAAACGCTGCGCTACGCCGATGAGGTCAACAAGGCGGCGAGTTATTTCCGCGATATTGGCGACGCGGAACCGGACGCGGACCTGCTGGACCTCGCCACCAGCCTGATCGACAAGAAAACCGGCAAATTCGACGCCAGCGAATTTCACGACCGCTATGTCGATGCGCTGAAGGAACTGATCGAGCGCAAGAAGAAGGGCAAGACGCTCAACATCGAGTCCGGCAAGGACGCCGATCCGCGCGGCGAGAATGTGGTGGACCTGATGGCGGCGTTGAAAAAGTCGCTAGGTGGTGCGGAGAAGCCTGCGGCGAAAAAGGCGCCTGCCAAGAAAGCGGCGGCGCGAAAGCGGGCCTAGTCTTTCGTCGCCCCGGCGAAGGCCGGGGCCGCCAACGTCCAGATATGATCGAGATGTAGCGTGCCATCGTTGGCGGCCCCGGCCTTCGCCGGGGCGACGCGTATGTCTGCCAAGGCGACGGCTAAAGGTCCGGCAAAGCCTGATCCGCACGCCCCCAACCCGCCAGATTCTTCGACCCCGCGCGTTTCACCAATTCCGCCCCGTCGCCGATATGCCACCCCGCCGCCCCATCCAGATCGTGCAGTTCATCCCATGTCACCGGCACCGCCGCTGGCGCATATTCGCGCGAACGGGCGCTGTAGGGCATTACGGCCGTCGCCCTGCGCTGGTTGCGCAGATAGTCGATGAAGATCTTGCCGCCACGCTTCGCCTTGGCCAGCGCCGCGGTGAACCGCTCCGGCTGGGCCTGCGCCAGGGCGAGCGCGAAACGGTGCGCGAAATCCTTGACTTGCGGCCATTCCGCCGCCGGGGTCAGCGGCGCGATGACATGCACGCCCTTGCCCCCGGTCACCATCGGGAAAGTCGCCAGCCCCATTTCGGCCAGCAGGTCGCGGACATGGAATGCGGCGGAGATCACGTCCTTGAATGCCAGCCCCTCGTCCGGGTCGAGGTCGAACACCAGCCGGTCGGGCTTCTCGACATCGTCGATCCGCGCGCCCCAGCCATGAAACTCGATCGTCCCCATCTGCACGCAGGTCAGCAGGCCATCGGCATCGTCGATGAACAGATAGGGTTCGTCATGCCCGTCCTTCTCGCGGATCGCGACCTGCTTGACATGCTCTCCAAAACTGCCCGCATCATGCTTTTGGAAAAAGCATTTCTTGGCGCGCCCCTGCGGACAGCGCACCAGGCTGATCGGGCGGTTCCCGGCCCAGGGCAGCAGGACCGGCGCGACCGTCGCATAATAGTCGGCCAGTTGCCCCTTGGTCAGCTTGCCCTCGGGAAAGATCACGCGGTCGCGGTTGCTGATCGTCACGGCGCTCGGCTGCGTCACCGTCTCGACCGGGGCGGGCGTTTCCAGCACGACGGCCTGCGCCTTCTTGTCCTCGCGCAGGCCCAGATAGCTCGGATGGCGCAACACCCCCTCATCGGTGAACTCGATGAAGGCGATTTCAGCGACCAGCTTTGGTTTGATCCACCGCGCGCCCCGCACTGCCACGCGCGGCGCGTCGACCGTGGCGGCCTTGACCTCCAGCGGCTTCATCAGCGCCAGCAGCCGCTCCATCTCGTCGCCGGAAAAGCCGGTCCCAGCCTTTCCCGCATAACGCAGCTTGCCATCCTCATACACGCCCAGCAGCAGCGATTTGAAGCCGCGCTGCTTGGTCGAAGGGGTCCAGCCGACGATCACGAATTCCTGCCGCCGGATGCACTTGGTCTTGAGCCATGTGCCGTTGCGCGACCCCCCATAGGATGCGTCGGCGCGTTTGGAGATGACGCCCTCCAGCCCCGCGCCGCAGAAGCGGTCGAACAAGTGTTCGCCCTTGCCCCTGATATGGTCCGAATAGCGGATATGGCTGCTGCCTGCGCCGATCAGCGCCTCCAGCTTCGCCTTGCGTTCGATCAGGGGCAGGGCGGTCAAATCCGTGCCGTCCAGCGCCAGCAGGTCGAACGCATAATAGATGATCCGCGAAGGATCATCCTTCAGCGCATTTTGCAGCGCCTTGAAACTGGATTTGCCCTGCGCGTCCATCACCACCGCCTCGCCGTCGATCAGGGCGGAGCGCGCGTCCAGTTTCACGGCATCGGCGATGATCGCGGCAAACCGGTCCGACCAGTCCAGGCCCGATCGGGTAAAAGCGCGCGCCTCACCATCGCCGATCGAGACCAATGTGCGATATCCGTCATATTTCATCTCATGGACCCACCGGTCGCCGGGCGGCACATGATCGACCAGCGTGGCAAGCTGAACCGGCTGAAAGGGGGGCGGGGGCTGCTTGCCGCGCGCGGGCGTCTTCGCTTTGGTCTTTACCGCCTTGCCCGCTGCGATATCCTCCATCGTCCGCCCGCTGTCCACGCTGGTCAGATGGATGCCCACCAGATCGTCCGACCCGCCCGCATGCGCGTCAGCCACCTTGCGCAGCAGCCAATTCTCGCCCTTTTCCTTGCCCCGCGGCTTCAGCCGGACGAGCAGCCATTCGCCCTTCATCCGCTGGCCGTGCAGGAAGAAATGGAGGTGCCCCTCCGCCAGCGTCTTGACCGGGTCTTTGCCGGGCACCGGCTCCCATATGCCATTGTCCCACAGCATCACCGTGCCGCCGCCATATTCCCCCTTGGGTATCGTCCCCTCGAACCGGGCATAATTGAGCGGATGATCCTCGGTGCGCACGGCGAGGCGTTTATCGTCGGGATTGGCGCTCGGCCCGCGCGTCACCGCCCAGCTTTTGAGCGTCCCGTCCAGTTCCAGCCGAAAATCGTAGTGGAGGCGGGTGGCGGCATGTTTCTGGACCACAAAGCCCCGGCTGCCCGCCTTGGCGCGCCCGCCCGCAGGCTCACGCGTCTTTTTGAAGTCGCGTTTGGCGCGATAGGTGGCGAGCGGGTCGGTCTTGGTCGGCATGGCGCGCTCCGGGTGGGTGCGTGCTCAATCCATGGGATGCCCGACTCGTTCCGTCGCGCGGTTCGCGTCAGGCCACGCTCTCCACCACCGCCAGCCGCAATTCCGGCAATCCCATGCCCTTTTCCGCCGACGTCACGATGATGTCGGGATGGGCGGCGGGGCGCTTGCGAATGGCGGCGGCGGTAGCGTCGGTGACTTCGGCCAGCGCGCTCGCCTTGATCTTGTCCGCTTTGGTCAGGACGATGCGATAGCTCACCGCCGCACCGTCCAGCATGTCGAGCATGTCGTTATCGACATCCTTGATGCCGTGGCGGCTGTCGATCAGCACCAGCGTGCGCTTGAGCGCGGCGCGGCCGCGCAGATAGTCGTTCACCAGGAACTTCCATTTGCGCACCACATCCTTGGGCGCCTTGGCATAGCCATAGCCGGGCATGTCGACGAGCCGGAAGCGCAGCGGATCGCCCACGTCGAAGAAGTTCAACTCCTGCGTCCGCCCCGGCGTATTGGACGTGCGCGCCAGGCTGTTGCGGTTGGTCAGCGCGTTGAGCAGCGATGATTTGCCGACATTGGAACGGCCCGCAAAGGCGACCTCGTTCACCGCCATGTCCGGCAGATATTGCAGCTCCGGCGCGGATTTCAGGAAGGTGATCGGCCCGGCAAATATCTTGCGGGCGTCTTCGATGGGGTCTGTTTCTTTATCGTCGCTCATATAAAAATCCGTTCGGTTCGAGCTTGTCGAGAACTTCGTGCGCCGTTCTCGACAAGCTCGAACCGAACGGGGTTGGGCATGATCCTATTTCGCCACCGCCGTGCTCAACACCGGGTGCCGTTTGTACAGCCACCATTGTTGCGCCATCGACAGGCAGTTGTTGGTGATCCAGTAGACCAGCA
>CAZLSU010000105.1:0-9528 GCA_964562225.1 uncultured Sphingobium sp. | reverse complement strand
CAACTGGCCCCTTTTTAAACCGGTGCCTGGCCCCATTTTATACCGGCGTTGACATGCGCTGGGAACCCAGGCACCGATGTGCCGTGATACATATTGTATCCATCCTTGCCCGTGAAATCGTTGCCGAGGGGCCGGCCACGCAGCTTTTCCGGTGCGATGCCCTGATTGCCGCTCGCCGCCGGATATTTTTCAAGATGATGGGTGCACAGAAGGAACGGATCAGTTCCCGCCCAAGGGAAGCCCAAAGGCTCGCGACGTATAATAGCACCGGTCATCTATCTCTCCAGTCTCAAACACGAGACAAGATGGCGTCGCGGCGGGGCGAGCTACAAGAAGGCACATCTATGAAACCCAAACACAAAATGGGAACCGTCATTTCGGCCATGTCAGGATTGAGGACTTCTGGCGGCTCCTACCGCCTGCCTGTCAATCATCGCTATCCTCTCCGGATAATTGCTTAGAGAGCAGCCTTGCGGCGGTCAGCACAGATTGTTGCAATTGCCCAAGCCGATCGCCCTTTATCGTGCTGCCAATTCCGATTGCGACCAGAGCGTGATTAAGCTTTCGGCCACTGCCCCAGACCGGTGCGCTGATAACGGTCACGCCACTCATATAGTTACCGTTGTCCATGGCAATGCCCTGTTCACGCGTCTGTTCGACTTCCCGCCACCATTGCTCGAACATTGGCGGGTCATCCCAGCGTAGCGTTCTGAAGCCTGTTTCCATTTCCTCGCGCGGATACCCGCCAAAGGCGGCTATGCAGCGGCCCGTCGCGCTGATCAGCGCCGGAAACCGGCTACCGATCTGGGTGCTGATCTGAAAATTAGCTGTGGAGCGGGACATTGCAACGGCAATGATATGCTCGATGCCGACAATGCGCACGCCAAGCATGGTGACGCCAAAGTCCCCAGAGATCCTGTCCAGCTGAGGTTGCGCGACCTCCGTAAAATGATTCTGCCGCAGCCAGTGCCGCGCGAGCGTCAGGATGCCGGCATCCAGCGAATAGCGCTTAGTATCTTCATCGAACGCCAGCAGTTCCTCGGCAACAAGCGCCCGCAAAACATGGAGACAGGTGCTTGGCACGATCCCCAGTTCACGTGCAATCGCATGAACGCCCAGTGGCATGTCGCGCTTTCCCAGAAGCCTTAGCACTGCCGCCGCTCTGGAGATCGCTGGTGCCTTACTGGCATCGACGGCGCGGGCGAGATCGCGATCGGGGCGCGGTGATTTCAGTGCTGCCATGTCAAACTCCTGTCGTTCGATATATACAACAATATTCTATATTTACAACAGTGAAGCTGCGGCGTAGCTGAAATGCCTGAGCGAGTGATAAGTAACTGGATCGCGTCGATGACCAAACTAACCAACTTCACGAGTTATTCCGATGCGCAGCAGCATGCCTCACCGGACGCGCTGTGGGATCTGTTCGATGGCAACCTTGAGCAACTGAACATCGCCCAAGAATGCATAAATCGCCACGCTGACGGGTCGGGAAGAGCAGCAGTGCGCATTGCGCACGCCGATGGACGAGACGAAATTCTCAGCTTTGATGAAATCTCCGCGGGAGCCGCGCAGTTTGCGCACTGGCTTGACACCAATGGCGTCGTGCCGGGCGACCGAATTGCCTTCATGCTCGAGCCGTCATTGCCATTTTATGTATGCCTGTTCGGCGCGATGCAAACCGGCGCGATTTCGGTTCCGCTCTTCACCCTGTTCGGGCCGGATGCTCTGAAACTAAGGGTTGGTGATTGCCAGCCGAAGATTCTCATCACCAATCTTGAAAAAGCCGAGATGGCGAGGGCGGCGGATAATGTTCGCGTTGTCGTTGCCGATGATGGGTTGCTCGACGAGATCAAGCAATATCCTACGAGCTACGCAGCGAAGACCAGGTCCAGCGACATGGCGGTATTTCAATACACCTCCGGTACGACGCGAGAGCTACCTGAAGCTGTCAAGCATACGCATAAAACCCTGGTTACTTTGATGTTCGCCGCACTTTACGGCACCGGCATCCGTCCTGCCGATGAGTTTTTTTGCCCCTCTTCGCCCGCATGGGGCCATGGTTTGTGGCACGGCACGCTGGCGCCGCTGGCGATGGGCGTGACGACGGGGACTTTTGCTGGGCGCTTCGATGCAACCCGATTGATGAAGGCGCTGCAGGACCACAAGATTACCAACATGTCGGCGGCGGCGACACATTATCGTATGATGAAGAATGCCGGCACAGCATCCGACTTCAGCTTCGCGATCAAGAAGCTCTCCTACACAGGGGAGCCAATAGACCCGACCACGCTGGAGTTCATCGACGAAACTTTTCATGTGCCAGCGTGCAGCATGTACGGCACGACCGAAATCGGCGTCGTGCTGGTGAACTATCCCGGTGCTGCCGATTTCCAGGTCAAGCCCGGCTCGCTCGGCAAGCCAATCCCAGGTCAGAAGCTGGAGGTTCAGGCACCCGACGGCAATGCGTCGGCTCCAGGCGAGATCGGTGAGCTGATGCTTTGGCGCCGAAGCGGTTGGCTCAGCACCAAGGATCTCGCGAAGACCGATGAGGATGGCTATTTTTATCACTGCGGGCGCGCGGACGATGTGATTATCTCGGCTGGCTGGACAATGAGCGCCGTCGAAATCGAGAATACGCTGCTCAAACATCCCGACATACGCGAATGCGCCGTAATTGGTGCCCCCGATTCAACGCGCGGGCTGGTGGTGAAAGCGTTTGTGGTGACCGATCGCGAAGCCAGTGACGCCTTCGTCAAGGAACTGCAGGCCTTCACGCGTGAGCGGCTCGCCCAGCATGAATTTCCGCGCATTGTCGAGTTCACAGACGACCTTCCCAAAACCCCTGCGGGCAAAGTTCACCGCAAGGTTCTGCGCGACCGCGAAGCCGCCGCGGCGGCCGCGTTGGCCAGTATTTAACACACAGGAGAAAATGATGGCGACGATATTGGAAAAACCCGAACAGCGATTCCCCAAAATTACCGAAGAGGGTCTGGACGACTTGCGCAAGCGCATCGGCGTCAAGATCGAGAATACGGTTGAGCCTTGGAATTACGAAGCGACCCGCGATGCGATCCGTCATTATGCGCATGGCATTGGCGACGACAATCCCTTGTGGAACGATCCGGAATACGCCGCGAAGACCAAGTATGGCTCGCTCGTCGCGCTGCCGAGCTTCCTCTTCACGACCAGCCGCATCATCTCGGGCTATTGCGGCGGCCTTTCGGGCGTCCATGCCATGTGGGCGGGTGCCGACTGGACCTGGCACAAGCCAGTGCTGAGGAACGACACGATCCGTACCGAGGCGTATCTGAAGGATCTGGTCGAGCACCAGACCAAGTTCGCTGGTCGTTCGTTCCAGCAGATCTATCATGTCGACTTCTTCAACCAGTCGGGTGACAAGGTTGCCGAGGGCGATAGCTGGGTGTTCCGCACCGATCGCGACGAAGCGCGCGAACGCGGCACCAAATATACCGAAGCCCGTGGTCGCGTTGAGCAATATACCGAGGAAGAACTGGCCGAATTCACGCGCCTGTATCAGGAAGAAGAAGTTCGCGGCGCGACCCCCCGTTATTGGGAAGACGTCACGGAAGGCGAGGCATTGCCCCGCATGATGAAGGGGCCGATGACCGTCACCGGCTTCATCTGCTATGCGCAGGGTTGGGGCGGCCTTTACATCCGCGCCAACAAGCTGGCTAATCAGATGCAGCAGGCGCATCCGGGCCTGGGTATCCGCAATCGCTTCAATGTCCCTGATTGCCCCGAGCGCGTGCATTGGGACGAAGCCTTCGCCCTCGAAGTCGGCGCGCCCGGCGCATATGATTACGGCCCAGAGCGTTGCTCGTGGCTGACCCATCACATCACCAACTGGATCGGTGACGATGGCTTCCTCAAGCAATCCAAGTGCCAGATCCGCAGGCACAATCCGGATGGCGACGCGATCTATATCGACGGCACCGTCGTTCGCAAGTTTGAGGAAAACGGCAAGAAATATGTCGAGATCCATCAGCAGGCGACGACCCATCGCGGTGAGACCTCTGCATTCGGTACCTCGATCGCTGAACTGCCAAGCCGCGCCGGCTAACAACTGATCCGCCGCGCGGCCGACAGGCTGCGGGGCGGTTCGCTGTCCGGCGGACAGCCACATCATCTGATATACTGGATACAGCACCTTCCGATGACTATCTTGCAGAGCCTCTACGATCCGGCTTCGGACGAAGGCGGGCGAGCCGCACATAATCGGGCGCTCGCCGAAGAGCTTCGTGTGAAAGTGGCCGCAGCCGCCCTTGGCGGCACCGCCGCGCACCGCGAACGCCATGTGGCACGGGGCAAATTGCTGCCGCGTGACCGCGTCCATCTTTTGCTCGATCCAGGCTCGCCGTTTCTAGAAATCGGCCAGCTTGCTGCCAATGGCATGTATGACGATCAGGGCGGCCCGGCGGGTGCTGGCGTCGTGGCCGGCATTGGCCGGATCCATGGTCGTGAATGCCTGATCATCGCCAATGATCCAACGGTAAAAGGGGGTGCCTACTTCCCCATGACGGTGAAGAAGCATCTCCGCGGGCAGGAAATCGCGCGCGAGAACCGGCTGCCATGTATTTATCTTGTCGATAGCGGTGGTGCGAATTTGCCGCATCAGGCCGCAGTGTTCCCTGACCGCGATCATTTTGGACGGATCTTCTTCAACCAAGCGCAGATGTCGGCAGAGGGCATTCCTCAGATAGCTTGTGTGATGGGCAACTGTACCGCCGGCGGTGCCTATGTCCCGGCGATGTCCGACGAATCTGTGATCGTTCGCAACCAGGCGACAATCTTTCTGGCCGGTCCGCCTTTGGTTAGAGCTGCGACCGGCGAGGAAATTACTGCCGAGGAGCTGGGTGGTGGCGACCTGCATGCGCGCAAATCGGGTGTCGTTGATCATCTTGCCGAGAATGACGAACATGCTTTGTTGATCGTCCGCGACATCGTTGCAACGCTTCGACCGCCCTCGCCAGCGATCGTCAACCGCGCCGAGCCACGACCGCCAAAGTTCGATTCGGAAGAATTATACGGTATCGTGCCTGCCGATGTGCGGGCGCCATATGATGTGCGTGAGGTCATCGCGCGCATCGTTGACGCGTCTGAGTTCCACGAGTTCAAGGCCCTATATGGTACCACCCTGGTATGCGGGTTCGCGCATATTTGGGGCATGCCGGTCGCCATCCTTGCAAATAACGGCGTGCTGTTCAGCGAGAGCGCGGTCAAGGGCGCTCATTTCATCGAACTCGCCTGCCAGCGCGGCGTTCCGCTCCTGTTCCTTCAGAATATTTCCGGCTTCATGGTTGGCGGGAAATATGAAGCCGAGGGCATCGCGAAAAATGGCGCGAAGCTCGTCACTGCGGTGGCGACCGCGAATGTTCCCAAGATCACCGTTCTGATCGGCGGCAGTTTTGGTGCAGGCAATTATGGCATGTGCGGGCGCGCCTATCAGCCGCGCTTCCTGTTCAGCTGGCCAAACAGCCGGATCAGCGTCATGGGCGGCGAGCAGGCCGCATCGGTTCTTGCGACGGTCCATCGCGATGCCGACACATGGACCCCAGATGAAGCCGAGGCATTCAAGGCGCCCATCCGTCAGAAATATGAGGATGAGGGCAATCCCTATTATGCGACGGCCCGAATGTGGGACGACGGTATCATTGACCCGGTACAGACCCGCGATGTGCTGGGCTTGGCGCTCGCAACGACATTAAACGCACCAATTCCGGAGCGGCCGCAATTTGGCATTTTCCGGATGTGATGACGATAATGCCACCGCGCGCTTTCCAGGATAGCCTAAAAGTGCTGTTCGCCAAGCTCGGCCTCAGGCGGATGGAGATCGAAGAACCCATGCAAAAAGAGTTTGAACACGTCATAGGGAACGCCTGATGCTCAGTTCTCTGCTCATCGCCAATCGAGGCGAGATTGCTTGCCGCATCATCCGCACCGCCCGTCGACTGGGTGTGCGTACGATCGCGGTCTATTCTGACGCAGATGCCAATGCGATGTACATGCGTATGGCTGATGAAGCGGTGCATATCGGTGCCTCTGCTGCGCGTGAGAGCTATCTGGTCGGTGAAAAGATTATCGCCGCAGCCCAGGCGACCGGTGCCCAAGCGATCCATCCTGGTTATGGCTTCCTTTCGGAAAATGCCGAATTCGCACAAGCCGTGATTGACGCTGGCCTTATCTGGGTGGGGCCAAATCCTGCCAGCATCCGAGCCATGGGCCTGAAGGACGCGGCGAAGGAGCGGATGATCGCTGCCGGCGTCCCCGTTACGCCGGGCTATCTTGGGGATGACCAGTCGCCTGAGCGGCTAGGAGCGGAAGCCTTCAAAGTGGGCTATCCGGTCTTGATCAAAGCGGTGGCTGGCGGCGGGGGGAAGGGTATGCGCCGGGTCGATGATCCGGGGGATTTCGCCGAAGCGCTTCTTTCTTGCCAGCGTGAGGCGGCTGCGTCCTTCGGCAACACCCATATGCTGATCGAAAAATATATTCTTTCGCCGCGCCACATCGAAGTGCAGATATTTGGCGACACGCACGGCAATATTGTCCATTTGTTCGAGCGTGATTGCAGTCTTCAGCGTCGCCACCAGAAAGTCATCGAGGAAGCGCCTGCCCCCGGAATGGATAAAGTGACCCGCGAGGCGATCTGTGCCGCCGCTGTCAAGGCGGCCAAGGCTGTCGACTATGTTGGAGCGGGCACGGTCGAGTTCATCGCTGATGCGAGCGAGGGCCTTCGCGCCGACCGGATCTGGTTTATGGAGATGAACACTCGGCTTCAGGTCGAACATCCTGTCACGGAAGAGATTACCGGCCAGGATCTGGTGGAGTGGCAGTTGCAGGTGGCGTCGGGTGAGCCGCTCCCCCGGACGCAAGAGCAACTCTCGATCAATGGCTGGGCTATGGAAGCCCGGCTTTATGCGGAAAACCCGACAAGCGGCTTTCTTCCTTCAACCGGGCCACTTGACCATCTGCGTCTGCCTAGCGGTGCCCGCGTGGACAGCGGCGTCGAGGAGGGTGGCGAGGTGTCTCCCCATTACGACCCGATGATCGCAAAACTAATCGTATCAGCGCCAACCCGACGCGAGGCCGCGGCAAGGCTGGCGGATGCGGCCAGGCAGGTGGAGGTCTGGCCAGTGCGCACGAACGCCGCTTTTCTAGCTCGGGCGGCGTGTGACCCCGAATTCGTCGGTGGGCAGATCGACACGGGCTTTATTGAACGGCATGCTGTGCGTCTGGTGCCGACCGCAAAACCTTCAGAAACGGTGAAACAGGCCGCAGCCCGTGCGCTGCTTCCCACCGCCGTCGATGCCTGGAGTGCGCTTTCAGGCTTGCGGGCCAATGCGGGGTGCGATCGTCGGGTTTCGGTAGATATCGCTGGCCATGTGCATCTCGTCGAGATCGCTGACACAGCGCAGTCAGCGCGTTTCGGTCAGGTTGGCGGTGACCGCATGTTGTTCGTCGATGGCGAAGCGTGGCCGTTCGACATGCCTCGTGCAGGGCAGGCGGGTGCTGGCGCAGTCTCAGACGGAACCATTCTTGCGCCGATGCCAGGCAGGGTCATCGCGATCGAGGTTGCCGAAGGCGACACAGTTAAGAAGGGTCAGAAACTACTGGTCCTGGAAGCGATGAAAATGGAGCAGGCGATGCTTGCTCCGTTCGACGGTATCGTCGCCGAACTCAAGGTGAACGTCGCCGGTCAGGTTTCCGAAGGCACCATGCTTGTGCGCATCGAGAAGGAAGAGAATTAATGGCTGGTCGTTGGTTCGATGAATGGCAGGTAGGCGACAGGATCGTCCACGAGATACGCCGCACTGTGACTGAGACGGACAATCTGCTCTTCACGACGATGACTCACAATCCTCAGCCACTGCACCTTGACCTTGAGGCGGCTAAAGCCAGCGAGTTTGGTCAGATCCTTGTAAACGGTACCTTCACTTTCGCGTTGATGATCGGTCTTTCGGTCGGCGACACCACCCTGGGAACGCTGGTCGCTAATCTTGGATATGACAAGCTGGTGATGCCGAAGCCTGTTTTCATCGGTGACACCATGCGCGCGGAATCAGATGTTGCCGAGATCCGGGAATCCAGGTCGCGACCAGACGCCGGTATCGTGACGTTTCGCCACATTCTCACCAATCAACGCGACGAGATTGTGTGCCAATGTCTGCGCTCCGCCCTGCTCCGCAAAAAGTCAGCATAGAGAGAGTTGCGCCGATGAAGCTCCGTTCCCTGCTCTTTGTCCCTGGCGACCGCCCCGAGCGGATGAAAAAGGCGCTGAACTCGGGCGCTGATGGATTGATCCTTGATCTTGAAGATTCGGTTGCTCTGACCGCGAAGGATGTGGCTCGCGCTCATGTAGCCGACTTCCTGACCAGATCGCGCGATCATGGCGTCAAGATTTTCGTCCGCATCAATCCGCTCGATACTCCCTATGTTAATGCCGATATCGCCGCAGTCGCGGCCGGGGCACCGGATGCGGTGGTGCTGCCCAAGGCAGAGGGTAAAATTTCGATCAAGGATCTGGTCGCGCGATTGTCGAGCCATGGTTGTGCGGTACCGATCCTGCCGATCGCGACCGAAACGCCGGTCGCCATGTTCGAGCTTGGCAGTTATCGCGAAGTCTCAGCCCAGCTATGTGGCCTTACTTGGGGAGCGGAAGACCTTCCCGCCGCGATCGGCGCTGCCACAAGCCGCGACGAACAGGGAATGCTGCTGCCGACCTATGAAATGGCCAGGTCGCTCACGCTGATGGGCGCACATGCGGCCGGCGTTGCACCAATCGAAACGGTCTATCCTGATTTCCGGAATATCGGCGGAATGACGGCTTACGCCGCGCGCGCCGCGCGCGACGGTTTTACGGGCATGATGGCGATCCATCCTACTCAGGTACCTTTGATCAACGCTGCTTTCACGCCCTCGCAAGCCCAGATCGTGCATGCCCAAGCGGTCGTCGAGGCATTCGCGCTCAACCCAGGTGCAGGCGCTTTGCAGCTTAACGGAAGGATGATCGATGCACCGCATTTGAAGCAGGCGAGGGCTTTGCTCGCACGTGCATGATGTCCGCACATAGGGTTATCACGTGCAGCGAATGCTGCATACATAGCGAGTGTGTCACCGAAGAAATGCAAAACTATTTTTCAAGGCACATGCGTGTAACTAAGTATTGAATCTGTTCCGACTTGCGCAAGCGGTCGATCGCTATAAATATTCACGGAGTTATTCTGTTATATCGGATAAATTATCGATATGGTGCTTCATTAGAGAAGATGCCGTTGAAGCCTGCTGTTTTTCTTATAGGTGGCTACTCTGTATACTGTGACTACTCTGCCCACAAATTAGGGAGATCCAAATGAAAATGATAATATGCGCAGCCCTTGTCCTCGCCATGGGCGTCTCAGTGCCGCTGCTCGCTCAAGGCGTGCCCGACGTCAGCAAGGTCGAGGCAGGACGTTACAAGCTGGACACCCGCAAAAACTCTGGCGGATTTAGGTTATTCGTGATTCATTG
>CAZLSU010000104.1:0-9552 GCA_964562225.1 uncultured Sphingobium sp. | reverse complement strand
AGTATCCGCACCTGGCCAACGGCATCGAAGTGACCGACGACGTGTTCGAGTCCCCAGCCTGCATCGCCTTCGAGCAAGCGGAAAATCGCATGCACACCATCAAGGCGATCCTGGTTTCGACGCTGGCTGACTTGTAATCCAACACCGCTCCCACTGATGTAACACGGTCAATGTGGGAGCGGGCTTTATGCGGCCGGCCTTGCCCGCGATGCAGTCACCTCGGTCTGCCAGGCATATTGAGGTGATGCCATCGCAGGCAAGCCAGCTCCCACATAAAGCCAACTCCGACATTTTGTCCGGTGTTCACAAAGCCGCACTCTAAAAGGACAACCGCTATGCGTATCGTCGTTGCTCTGGGCGGTAACGCCCTGCTCCGCCGTGGTGAACCCATGACTGCGGACAACCAACGCGCCAATATCCGGATCGCCACCGAACAGATTGCCAAGATCCATCCCGGCAACGAGTTGGTGATCGCCCACGGCAATGGGCCGCAAGTCGGCCTGCTGTCCCTGCAAGCCGCCGCCTACACCCAGGTTTCGCCCTACCCGCTGGACGTGCTGGGTGCCGAAACCGAAGGCATGATCGGCTACATCATCGAACAGGAACTGGGCAACCTGCTGGACTTCGAAGTGCCTTTCGCCACCCTGCTGACCCAGGTTGAAGTGGACGCCAACGACCCGGCTTTCCAGAACCCGACCAAGCCGATCGGCCCGGTCTACTCCAAGGCCGAAGCGGAAAAACTGGCCGCCGAAAAAGGCTGGACGATTGCCCCCGATGGCGATAAATATCGCCGGGTGGTGGCCAGCCCACGGCCCAAACGCATCTTTGAAATCCGCCCGATCAAGTGGCTGCTGGAAAAAAGCAGCATCGTGATCTGCGCAGGTGGCGGCGGCATCCCGACCATGTATGACGAGAACGGCAAGCTCAAGGGTATCGAAGCTGTGATCGATAAAGACCTGTGCTCCTCGCTGCTGGCCCAGCAACTGGAAGCCGACCTGCTGGTGATCGCCACCGACGTCAACGCGGCGTTTATCGACTTCGGCAAGCCGACGCAAAAGGCCATCGGCCAGGCGCACCCCGACGACATGGAAAAACTTGGCTTCGCCGCCGGCTCCATGGGGCCCAAGGTCCAGGCCGCCTGCGAGTTCGCGCGCAACACTGGCAAAACCGCAGTGATCGGTTCACTCTCGGACATCGAAGCCATCGTCCAGGGCACCGCCGGCACCCGTATCAGCACGGCAAAACCTGGCATCACCTACCTATAACTACACCAGGGCGGTTGTTGCAGCCGCCCTTCTCCAATGCCTTGTTAAGGAGAGACGCCTATGGCCATCTTTGAACCCGGTCACTTGCATATCGAACGCCACGCGTTGAATGCCCAGGATCACAGCTACGACCTGTGCATCGACTATGAAGTCAGCCAGGACCCGAAGGAAGGCAAGGGAATGCTCTTCAAAATGCACGGCTCCGTGCAGGGCAAGGACCTCAAGGAAGAATTCTTCCTGCCCAAGGACCAGGCCTACGACTTTGCCCGCCATGCCATGAACATCGCGCAGAAATACGGCATGCCGAAAACCGCGGTCCTCAACGGAGGCATGCATAAACAGTACGACTTGATGTTCGAGGATGTGCGCCACCAACTGGATGTAAAGCCGGGCGATCCGATCAAGCCTGAACACCTGGAATAACCCCTGCTCCACGGCCAAAACAGATCAAATGTGGGAGCCAGCTTGTGTGGGAGCTGGCTTGCCTGCGATGAAGGCACCTCGATGTATCAGTCACACCTCGATGAGGCTATCGCAGGCAAGCCAACTCCCACATTTTTGATCTCCACCGTCGCTCAGGCATACTGGCCACCCTCCGCATTGCAGAATCAAAGTCCGCCCCATGCGTATCCACGTCAGCTTCATCGACCGCGTCGGCATTACCCAGGAAGTCCTGGCCCTGCTCGGTGGGCGCAATCTCAACCTGGATGCGGTGGAGATGATCCCGCCCAACGTCTACATCGACGCGCCGACCCTGAGCGTGGAGGTGCTGGAAGAGTTGCGCGATGCGCTGTTCAGCGTGCAGGGCGTACAGGCGGTGACGGTGGTGGATATCCTCCCCGGCCAGCGCCGTCACCTGCAACTCGACGCCCTGCTGGCGGCCATGACCGACCCGGTCCTGGCCCTGGACAGTGCGGGCAAGGTGCTGCTGGCCAACCCGGCGCTGATCGCCCTCTATGGTCGCGAGCCGGCTGGCGAAAGCATCGCCGAGCTGTTTGAGGATCCGGCGCTGCTGGAAGCCTTGCTCGAACATGGCTTTCGCCTGCCCCTGCGCGAGATCAGCGTCAACGGCCAGACCTTGCTGCTGGATGCCACGCCGATCACCGATGCCGGCGCGCTGCTGACGTTGTACCAACCCAATCGCATCGGCGAGCGGCTCTCGGCGCTGCACCATGACCATGCCGAAGGTTTCGACGCGTTGCTGGGCGAGTCCATGGCCATCCGCACCCTCAAGACCCGTGCGCAACGAGTGGCGGCCCTCGACGCCCCGCTGTTGATCCAGGGCGAGACCGGCACCGGCAAAGAGTTGGTGGCCCGCGCCTGCCATGCCATCAGTGCACGCCACAGCTCACCGTTCCTGGCGCTGAACTGCGCGGCACTCCCGGAAAACCTCGCCGAGAGCGAGCTGTTCGGCTACGCCCCCGGCGCCTTTACCGGGGCCCAGCGCGGCGGCAAGCCGGGGCTGATGGAGCTGGCCAACCAGGGCACGGTATTTCTCGACGAGATTGGCGAGATGTCGCCGTACTTGCAGGCCAAGCTCCTGCGTTTTCTCAATGACGGCAGCTTTCGCCGGGTCGGCGGCGACCGCGAGGTCAAGGTCAATGTGCGCATCCTCAGCGCCACCCACCGCGACCTGGAGAAAATGGTCAGCGAAGGCACCTTCCGCGAAGACCTGTTCTACCGCCTCAATGTGCTGAATGTGGAAGTGCCGCCCCTGCGCGAACGCGGCCAGGACATCCTGCTGCTGGCCCGCTACTTCATGCAGCAGGCCTGCGCGCAGATCCAGCGCCCGGTCTGCCGCCTGGCGCCGGGCACTTACCCGGCGCTGCTGGGCAACCGCTGGCCGGGTAACGTGCGCCAGTTGCAGAACGTGATCTTCCGCGCCGCCGCCATTTGCGAAAGCAACCTGGTGGACATTGGCGACCTGGATATCGCCGGCACCTCGGTCGCCCGCCAGAGCGACGGCGAAGTGAACAGCCTGGAGCAGGCCGTCGAGGACTTTGAGCGCAGCCTGCTCGAAAAGCTCTACAGCACCTACCCCTCGACACGTCAGTTGGCCAACCGTCTACAGACGTCTCACACCGCTATCGCCCATCGGTTGCGCAAATACGGCATCCCCGGCAAACCCTGATCACCACAGGACCCTGCGTCCACGCTGGATCACCGCCCCCGTCGCGCTGAAAAACAGCTGCTGGGCCATGGCTGGACTGATCCGCGAATAGTAGATCGCAACCACATCGCTGTCGGTCTTGTCGGCCAGACTGCGAAAGCTCATAAAGCGTTGTTCCGGCCGTTTCAAATGGCCGGCGCTGTATGGCGCGTTGGCCGCCTCGCGTGTGCGGTAATGAAAATGGGCGTAGGCCAATACCTTGCCGCCAGTGTCCTTGACCAGGTATTCCTGCAGGAAATCATTCTCCCGTTTAAGCGCTATGCGCCCCTCTATCGGTAGGATTTGCACCTCATTCTGGCTCTTGAGGTAGGCAATCCCCTCTTCATCAGGTGCCAGGCGCTTGACCATCTCGATACGGATCAGCCTGCCGTGCTCCGCCAGGCGGCTGGAGGCCTGCCCCAGCTCCTTGAGCAGGGGCTCCTGCGTTTGGCTTTGCTCCTGCCCCAGGGCCTTGCGGATCTTATCGGCCACCCCATTGATTTTCCCGGCATGCCGTAACAACCGGGCCTCGACGCTGGCGGGCTGGCTGGAGAGGCGCGCTTCGTTACGCGCCTGCTCAAGCACAGTCGACTGGCGCGCCAGCAGCTTGCGCCCATCGTCCTTGAGCCTTTCCAGGGAGCGCACCGGGCGCACTGGCGGCGTACTGGCCTGGGTGATTGCCTCAAACTCATCACTGCCAGGTGCCTGCCGAAAGCTCGCCACCACACTCTGATCGACCGGATTGATAACATCGACAATGTGCTCGTTCATCTGCGGCGTACGCGCCCGAACCTGGCCCACCAGATAGCGGCTCTTGCGGTCACGGATCAGGCGCTTGCCAGAGCCAAGCGCGGGCCCGGGCGCGCGTGCAGGAGTCTGCTCGCGCTCACGCAGCAGCGCCGCCAGGGAACCGCGCGCTTCATGCTCCAAGGCGTTGAGCATGCGATTCAAGCGCTCGATGCTGCCCTCATAGAGCAGGTCGGAATCCATGTCGCCGTACTCACGCAGGGACGCTTGGGTGTTGTCATAGTCGAGCAAAATCGCGTCATAGCCGTCGATGCGCTGTTGCACACTCAGGGGGCCTGCCTCCTGCAGGTTTTTTTGTGACTGCACCGATTGGGTCGCCTCATCGACCAACGAGCCGATCCGGATGAAATCCTCATATTCCTCGGGCTTCGGCGGCCTGCGCACTATCACCCCGCCCAATGCCTTCAACTGCAGCGACTTCCAGTCCAGCGGCGTGCCAAGCGTGGAGGGAAGCAAGGCTTCAGGCCGCGAGTCATACCCGGGTACTTGGGCCAGCCTGGCATAGTTGTTTCGCTCCAGGATGCTCAAGTCGATCAGTTGGTCGTTGTAGCCAATAATTGTCTGCATCGACTCGACGAGCGTGTGGTGCGCAGCCTGAACAACGGCTACGTCTTCATGCTCCAGCTGTTCACCCAACTGGCTGCGACGCTCACCGGGAAACACCTCGTTCGAGCGGTTTGCGATCAGCATCACCATCTGCACACGCAGGGTCTGGACAAGGTCCTCCAACTGCAGGATCTTTTCCGGCTCGAACCGCTCCACGGGTTTGTTGGCATTTTTTGCGATCAACGCGTCCAGCCGGTTGAACTGCGCCCGGCTTTGTTTCTCCAGGGCGGTCAGATAGCTGGCCCGCAGCGCTTGCAGGGATGGATCAAAGAGTTTTTGCTGATCGCCGCCGTGGGCGTGTTCAAAGCGCTCTTCAGCGGCCGCCGCGGCTTTTTCAGCCTCCATCAGGCGTTCCGTCATCTCTTGATAATGACGTTCAAACATCTGGTTCTGACGCTGGATATTGGCGCGGCGGCTGGCAGCCGACAGCTTGGGATGGCCACCGAGCAATTGCAGGCCCAGGTCGACTTTCCACACCCCGCGTGAATCTTTCCTGAGCCAGGGGCCGGCGCGCAGGGGATTTCTCAGGTCCACGATGCGCCAACGCCCATCCACCTGCTTGCCCCCATACAGCTGGCTGTCAATTAACAGGTAATCTTCATGGCTGACCGTGCCGCCGGCGCGCCGCACCGCGACCCGGCCGCGTATAGGGCTGTCTGGCGAGCTGACCGTGGGCGTTCCCGGCCACTGCTCGCCCTGCCCTGGGGACCAGCGGAAGGTCTCAAGCTGTGCCTGTTGCGCGGGATCAAGGCGCAACCGCGCGTTGGCCCAGGAAAAGTCCATGCCCGTGACATCGGCCAGTGAACGCTGCCAGGCAAACGTCGACGGCGTCTGCTGGACATGCCTGACCGCCGTGGTTTCGATCGCGCCAGTAGACAGTGACCGGGTCTCACTCAACCGCAAACGCTGATCAAGACTGACCACCGGGCTCAACAGCAGGCCGGCCAGGCTGCCGAGCAAATCGACCAGGGCACCGGCGGTGTCTTCCTGACTGGCTGCGGCCGGCAAAGCCAGCACCGTGCGAAAGCTGACATACACCTGGGACAACCACCCCGCCACTGCCACCGATCCCCTGAGCAGGGGCAGCAGGGCATTGAAGATCTGCCAGAGATTATTCTTGAACAGCGTCCAACGCAGCGCCTCGATAGAGGTGGCGCGTTTTTCGGCGGACTGCCAAAGGCTCCTGGCGTTTTCATCAAATACCGTCTCAAGAAACACCCCAGGTACTGGCTCGTCGCTGAGCAATGCCGGGCTCGCCGCAGCGTGCTCGCTGTATTCGTCCCCCTGTAGAAAGCGCTGGACATGGGGGCTTGAAAACCCGCCGTTGGCAAACAATGCGCGGCTGTTTTCAGACAGTTGCTCAAGCACCACCGCCTGCAGGTCACTGCCCGTTCGAGTGATCTCGTCGAGCAGCGCCTGGCGGCTGGCGAACTGCTGGAGCAGCGCCTCGGCCTGATCAGGCCGGTACAGAATATGGGGCAACGGGCTGTTATCCCGCGGACCGATGACAAACAGGTTGCTGGCTTTATGCACCGTTCCCCCGGCATGCGTCAGAAAAGCCAAGGGCCGGGCGATGATCACTTGGTTCCCGACCGCCCGCTTGAGCGGATCGCTCTGCAGCAAGGCTTGCACCACCTCTGCGCCTGGCGGGGTAAACCCGTTGCGTTGGCGTAGGCTGTTCTCAAGGGCGCGCAATGGAAGCTGCAAGGCCATCTGCTCGACAAACAAGCGTCGGCGCCGTGCAGACTCTGCCGGGTCCGACACCAGCGCCCGCTTGAGTAGCGCGGGGTAATGCCGCCCCACATCGACCGTCTCAATCAGTTTTTCCAGGTACGCCGGCCTGATCCACGCGGCAACCTCCTGCCCCGGCGCCGCCCGATGGGCGATCTGCACACTGGCATAGGGGGTAGCAAAGGGGTTTTCCAACGACCATGAGGTCAAGGACTTGGTGGTGCGCTGCGTCCAGCCCACCGTGGCGCCTTGGGTGCGTTCAAACGTCAGCAGGTAATCATCCGGATTGATCGCGGCTTCTTGCGGGAAATCCAGGTGCATCTGGCGTTGCAGCGCATGGCGGGCATACACGTCAATCGGCTCCAGCCCGTCGAGAAACGATGCACCGCCCGTGCGTTTTTGCAGGTCTGCCAGACGCTCCAGCCATTGGCCGTAGGTGTTCCGGTCGGCCCCGCTGGCGACCTGCAACCACAGCGGCAACTGCTCTTCGTGGGGCTGCTGGAGATAGTCGCCCTCGAACCACACCTCGGGTGCGGTGAGTTGGCTGAACAGGCGCTTGTAGCTGTCGACGCCGGGCAGGGCCGACCAATTGAGCTGCTGCAACGCCCTTAACTGGCGCTCCAGCAAGGTCTGGGCCTGTGCATCGAACACATCACCTTGCGGCTCCTTGAGCACCCAATTGACGAGCAGTCCAGGGGTGTAGTGGCTCATGTAGCGTGGCAGCAGGCTGCCCAACTCGTCCAACGCAGTCAGTTTGAGCAGGCTTATCGCGGGAACATAAACCAGGTTGACCTGTTGCTGCGCGACCTGACGCTGCAAGACCAACAACGGCAGCCACTCGCCGGGCCGCCCCTCCTGGCCGGCATAGACTTGATAGATCCGCAGCACATCGGCCCCGCCCAGCGCTTGCCGGTCCACCTGATGGCCCCACAGTTCCTGCGGCCCGTCCCCCAGCCCCAGCAGCGCGCTTGCTTGCTGCGGTGTCAGGGGCGGAGTCTGCCGGGCGCTGAGCAAACACTCACGCAACTGCGTGCCGACTGCGCCCCAGCGACTAAGCCCTGCATCGCCGGGGGCAGGCGCGTTCCAGTAGGCCACCAGCCTTGCGTTAAAACCGGCGAGCAACTGGGGGGCCAGGGCGTTGAGCATGAACTCAATATCATCGACCGACACCACATCGGTTATCGGCACGAGGCCATGGCTTATGGAACTGACCAACAGGTAATGGTGACCGGCCACGTAGTTCAGCACTTCGCTGCTCATGCAGCGCCTGATCAAGGCATCACCCAGGGTCGTGAGCTGGGTATAGCTGTCAGCGCCGGCTTGAGCGGGCTGCCTCACGCCGATCCAGGTGATGTTGGCCCGTAAACGGGAGGCCGCGAACCCGTCGGCGATCCAGTCCTGGACCATGGACTCGGCCACTTGCGTCAACGTCGGGCGCTGGGCAAACAGGCGCCGGAGAAAGTCGCGGGATGCGTTTAGCTGGGAAGTGCCCTGAAATGCCGCTATTGAATGGCTCATGCCGCGCGTCCTAATCATTGGATAACGGCAAAATAAGCCGCCCCCTGCCGGCCCGTGCGCTACATACATCTCGCGCAGCCGTATCGAAAACGCTACAGCGGAACGTTTTCAATACACGTCTGGCCCGCCTTCGCCATGCAAGGCTTTGATCCAAATAGGCTTTTTTTCCACTGTCGATCCGTAGCGATTTCGCTACAGCGCGCGTCCCTCACTCACCACCACATATCTATAAACAGTTGATTAATAACAATAAATTTATATTGGCCGCATTTTTGCTAAGGACTCTCCCATTCCAATCCCGTCCACCAGACGATTCTGGCCCTGAGGAGTTTCCATGAGCGAATTGCGTTTTACTGAAGATCACGAATGGCTGCGCGCCGAAGCCGACGGCAGCGTCACCGTGGGTATTACCGCGTTCGCGCAAAACGCCCTGGGCGATGTGGTGTACGTGCAATTGCCTGAGCTGAAGGCCTACGACCAGGGTGCCGAAGCCTCCACCGTGGAGTCGGTCAAGGCTGCCAGCGGCGTGTACATGCCCCTGACCGGCGAAGTGCTGGAAGTGAACGACAAGCTCAGCGACAGCCCGGAGTTGGTCAACGAAGACCCGATGGGCGAAGGCTGGTTCTTCCGCTTTAAACCGGCTGATGCCACTGCGGTAGCTAAGCTGTTGGATCAGGACGCATACGACCGCCTGATCAAAGCCAACGCCCAAGCTTGAGGAGCGCGCCATGACCGTTAATTTGAGCACCGCCAACGAGTTTATCGCCCGCCATATCGGCCCGCGCCAGGATGACGAGCAGCAGATGCTCGCGACCCTGGGCTTTGATTCCCTCGAAGCCCTGAGCGCCAGCGTGATCCCGGAAAGCATCAAGGGCACCGCCGTGCTCGGCCTTAGCGATGGCCTGAGCGAAGCCGATGCCCTGGCCTCGATCAAGGCCATCGCCGCCAAGAACCAACTGTTCAAGACTTACATCGGCCAGGGCTACTACAACTGCCACACACCGTCGCCGATCCTGCGCAACCTCCTGGAAAACCCGGCCTGGTACACCGCCTACACGCCTTACCAGCCCGAGATCTCCCAAGGCCGCCTGGAAGCGCTGCTGAACTTCCAGACCCTGATCAGTGACCTTACCGGCCTGCCGATCGCCAACGCATCCCTGCTCGACGAAGCCACTGCCGCCGCCGAGGCCATGACCTTCTGCAAGCGCCTGAGCAAGAACAAGGGCAGCAACCAGTTCTTTGCCTCCGTGCACAGCCACCCGCAGACCCTCGACGTGCTGCGCACCCGTGCCGAGCCGCTGGGCATCGAGGTGGTAGTGGGCGACGAGCGTGAACTGACGGATGTCAGCCCGTTCTTCGGCGCCCTGCTGCAATACCCGGCCAGCAACGGTGATGTGTTCGACTACCGTGAATTGACCGAGCGCTTCCACGCCGCCAACGCCCTGGTGGCCGTGGCCGCCGACCTGCTGGCCCTGA
>CAZLSU010000103.1:0-9942 GCA_964562225.1 uncultured Sphingobium sp. | reverse complement strand
TTATCCCGGTGCTCTCAGCCGACGGATGGCCCCTTTTATTACCGGTGTTCTCAGAATGGTATGGTCAAGGCCCAAATGGCTACCTTTGAACAGTGCGGGTTCTGATCGGCTTGTGGGACAAAGCCGTCGTTCCCGTCGCCTGGGTTGAGTGACCGCTTTCGGCGAAGGAAGACATTCGAGGCTCGCCCGAATAGCGCGGTCGTTTGCCCGAGATCGGGCCATTTGGAGACAGGCAGATCTCCGGAATAGGGGGCGGACTCTAGCTCCAATGGAAAAAGGAATGGGGGTCAGTTACCGGGCTTCTTCCTCAAGCCAGTTCACAATGATGGAAGGGCTTCACGAAGCCGGAGCCATCGACAATCTCACGCTTCGCGAGTTCGATGAGGCTTGCCTTGCGCCTGCAACGCCGTTGCAGCTGGAAGAAATCAAGGCAGTCCGCGAGGCGCAGCTTGTCTCGCAGCCGGTGTTCGCACGCTATCTCAACGTGTGTCGAAGAACCTCGTCTTCGACTGGGAGCGAGGGAAGAAGCGGCCTGGAGGGCCAGTGTTGAAGCTGCTTTCAATCGTCCAGCGCAAAGGCTTGGAGGCAATAGATTAGTCGACATCCACCAAGCTTGTCCTCTTTTAGAATTTATCAAAATTGGAGCCATTTAAACCTCTCCAACTCTTCTTCGTTCTATAAAACCGGTATAAGTAAGAATGGATAGCGATATAACCAGCCAGCCCAGCAGGGCGTACATTGTTTTCATTAACTTGTAGATGATTTCTTCGCCAACATATAATCGAGCACCGGTTGCTTCGCCCATGTCGCACTTCGATTCCTCGCGAAGATCAACCAGCGGAATGAACACGTCCAGGGCATAGAGAACAGGGTTCATGTTGTTGTGACATGGCACGTCGCTAGCGGCGCGAGCCCCCAGAAGTTGTGTCGGATTAGTCAATTCGATTGTAACCGGCTTTTCTCGTCCGATCGCGATAGCGACCGGCTGTTGATCGATCACCATGGCCCCTCGGTCGTCAGCCCACCAGAACAACGTCACGCCGAGAATCCACGACGCCAGCAGGGTGCCGGTAGCCCGGAAGGGACTCAGTCCGTAGCCGAATGCGAAGCCGAAACACCACATCAGAGCGTTGGTCAACGCCTGTCCGGGATGCTTGATGACCTGCGGCCATCCAGGAAAGCGATGCTCTTCCTTCTGTTGCCGCCTAAGAACGGCACGCGCCGCATCGGGAAGTGCTTGCCTCTGAAACGCACGCGCGAGGACCGCATAACTATGAGCCTTGCCGCCGCTTCGCTCTAACCAAGTAAATCGGCTGCGCGCGACCTCATTGGAAGAAACGACCACGGCAGCCGGCCGCTTCGAGGGAAGCAGCGCGGGAGATTGAATCGTCTGGTACTCAAACCCATCAAACTGGAACCTGAACGCACCATTCTCGGCAGTAAGGTCGGGATAGCCGTCTAGGCTATCGGAAAGGATTGCCGCACGGGTGTAGCTCAGGTTGATCGATCCGCGAATGCTATTGCTTTCGAGCTTGAGCGAACCATCGATTTTCGTCCAGCCCAGGTCCACCGCCGTGTTTGCCGGAGCGCGATCATCATGAGCTTTTTCCGGCATGGCCGGCGGTTCGATCACCGCACACACTATTTCGAGATCTTTGGCGATGTGCGCACGTTGGATTCGCACCGCACCGCTGGCATCGAATGAAAGAACATCCTTTTCGCGGCTGCCTATGAAAACGCAGTCTCCGACGGTAAGATCTGTTGCTGAAAGCGCATTTACATACTGAATATCCGACCCACGGGGATCGGTATCCGGGTTTGAGCCCATCAGTGATGCTCCGCGTAAGTCGAAGTGCTCACCTATTGAGGTGCTATAGAGCCATACGCAACCGACAGCGCCGAAACGGCGGGATTTGCCTCTGTTACGTGCTCCACCGAAGCTGAGGAGCAAGCTGCCCATCACTTCCATCCCCGGGGCATGAAGAGAATCGCGCCCGGCCCCATCCAGTCTCGCCCCTACCAAGCTGACCGTGCCGCCGATCTTAGCTCGGTCCAGGCGGATGGAGCCCTTGCAAAAAAGCTTTTGCAACGACAGGTCGCTACCCGTGGTCAGGCCGTTTGCGAGAATAGCGGTGTTGTGGGTACCCTGCTTCTTGTCCAAGGTGGCCACGATAACTGCACCGGGTAGCTTGATCCCGTGCTCGATACGGGCATCGCTCAGCGAAACCATGCCTCTCGCCCTGAGAGCCGGTCGCCTTTCGGCAAAGATCGCTCGGGCGCAGAGGCCCTGTGCATGGAGCGCTCCTCCTCCATTGCAGATGAGCTTGCATCCCCCCAACCACAAATCGCCGCCGATCTTGGCAAGGTAGAGCGATATGCCGCCGTCGATACGGACCTTTCCGCCCGACAGGTCCAGCGTTCCCCCGATTGTGCTAGCCGCAAGGAAGAGCGCGTACCTAGGCTGGCGCAGATCAAACTTTCTCATTTCCGGCCAATTGGGAACTCGCAGATCGAGATTGCGGGCGAACATAAGTCCCGCGATTCGACAACCCGAGAAATCCAGCCAGCATGACGATTCCGCGAAGACCGATGCGAGGTCGGGCCGTAGGGGGGCGACATGGCTGACATCGACATCGCCATCGATGATACAACCGGACGCCCTGACCAGCCCGAAGCGGGATCGCTTCAACGAAAGCGATGCGACACTGGCGCCCGACAGATCAAGTGCAGGCGCAGGATCCCGTTCCAGAAGATTGCAGTTCTCTCCTTCGCCTGGCTCGAACTGGCACTCTTCTAAGACAAGCGGCGGAAGCGCGGTGCAGTCGCGAAGATCGATCGAACCCCTGATGATGGCCCCGCGAATGCGCAGCCCAGCCGGCAGCAAGCAAGATTCGGGTTCGAGCCCAAGGACGATAGCGCGAAGGAAGTCGCCGTCCACTTCCTTGTCGCGGCCTTGCCGCTCGCGCAGATCGGCAACAGCGCCCTGCGACACTGCGTTCAGGATATAGGCTTCGGTGTTGAACTCACCAGGATATTGCACCATTCCTATTCTCCTATGGCCAGGCTGGCTTCCGACGTCCGCTTGAGGTCTGCCTCATCGAATTCGCGCACGTGCCAGCACAATTCGATCTGGAGGCCGTTGGGGTCGGAGAGGAAGACTGACTTGGCGGCTTCCAGGTCGATGATGTCAGAAACCTCCGCCCCAGCACTGGCCAGACGCTCGCGAACGCTCGACAATTTCGCGAGGGTCGCGACCTTGAACGCGAAATGGTACATGCCTCCCGGTGTGCCCAACGCGCCGTTGATGCCGGTGTCGTAGTCACCAGCGATGCCGGTGACGTCCTTGGCCTCCATGAAGACGATGAATTCGCCCGCACCGATATCGAAGTAAACCTGTCGCAGCACGCCGCCTTCGCGGATCGTGGTGAGTTCATCGACGACGCGCGGGAAGCCCAGCAATCCCTCGTAGAACGCGATCGTCGCTGCCATGTCGTGCGTTGATACACCGACATGGGAAAACCCAAGTCCCTTCATCAGCCACTCCCTTCCTGAGTTCCCACGCCACCCTTCCGGCCCAGGACGTCGCGCAAGTGATCTGCAAGACGAGCGGTCAAGGCAAGAACTGTCATCGTGGGATTGGCCCAGCTACCTGTCGGGAAGACGCTACCGCCTGCTACGTACAGGTTCTTGGTGCCATGCACACGGCACTGCGAATCCACCACGCCCGACTTCGCGTCGGCGGACATCCGTGTCGTCCCTAAATGGTGGTTGGAATGTAGTACGGCACTCTCATCGATCGTATCGATCCAAGACTCGGTGTCACCGACCGCGAGACCCGCCCGCACCAGTCCCGCGCCAACTCTGCGCGCTGTGGCCCGGTAGCTAACCCAATCGCGCGGCGTTAGTCGCCAATCGAGTTCGACACAACGCAGGCCCAGCGCATCGCGATCCTGGATCATCACAAGCCGGCTCGCCGGGTTAGGTTCCTGTTCGAGGAACAGGCCGAAGCGTGCGCTCTCGTCAGCCTGCATATCGGGCGTGTAAAAGGCATGGGCGCGCGCGTTCAACAATCCGGCGCCCCTGCGCGCGGCGGGCGCAAGGCCCAGCAGAAATTCGAGGCCCAGTGCTTCTCCCACGCCAAATCGCGTGGTCCATTGCGCGAGCCGCGCGTCGCCCGAGCCTGTCAGGCCTGGTATCGGCAAATGCGGATGTTCCATGAAGCATCGCCCGACCATGCCGCCCGCGTTGCCTAGCCCGCCCGCGACCTGGCTGTCGCTGTTCATCAGGAGTCGGGCCGATTCGATGCCCCCCGCTGCCAGGACGATTACCCGCGCACCGAGATGACCGACGCGCCCCTCCCTGGTGCGGATGGTGACCTGCGACACGGTCTGACCATCGTCCGCCAAGCGAAGATCGACCGCATTCGTATGAGTCATCACATTGATGCGCCGCGACTTAGCGATCGAGGTGCGAAACGCCTTGGAAAACCGAGCCGTCGGTTGCCCAAAGCGCCAGACATCCATCGAGAGATCCGGAGAAAATTGGTAGGTAGTGCCTATTCGTTCCGCGAGGGCCTGTGCATCGAAATCACCATCGGGTAGGTTGAGTAGAGCGCCGGCCGGACGATAATAGGCCAGCAGATCCCCACGCGACATGGCCCAGCCGCCGAGTGATTGTTCGGGATCAGGCCAAAAGTCGCCCTCGTCGAACAGCGCGCAGTATCCCGCCCATATGCTTGTCGATCCGCCAAAGCCACCGCGCCGGGTATCCTCGACAGGATAGGGTAGGCCTACGACATCGACGGTCCCGCCATGGAGCGCGCCGACCTCAGCTTCTACGCCGCCCGACTCAAGAACAATCACTTGCCAGGATTTCGCCAGGTCTCGCGCCAAGGCGATCCCTGCTGCCCCCGCGCCGATGATCGCCACATCCGCCGTCATCGCCAGATCGCAATCCGCACGCCGCGCGTCGATAATCATCTGTTGTCCCTGCTCACCCAATCCGCCACCCGCGAAGGGCGCAAATCGCTGAGCCGTTTGCCCGCTCGCTCGCCGCTGCAATCATGAAGCCAAAACACATATCCTCGCGTCGCGAATCCTGTTGACTGCGGCTGTCTCGAAGCTAGCATAACCTTGCTCATCAAAAGCAAGAAAGGAATTGGCATGAAAAAAAGCGTTCTCGCAAGCATCGCCGAAGTCCAAGACGCAGCGCGCCGCGGCCGTCTGTCTTCTTACCAGACGAATACGAAGGTCGATGATCAGGTGCAGCAGAGCTGGGGTCCGGCAATGCGCCGCTGACATAAATACTATTTGCTTCAGAAGGCCGCCGTAAGGCGGCCTTCTTTTGCACCGATTGCGACTATCATCTGAAATTATATTTGGCCTTGGGAGCGCAGGAACGACGCTATAGCTTTGGCCGGATTGAGGCGGGACGCCTGTGCCTTATACTGGACCAAGTCAGATCGTTCGACCATCGCTGCGGCCGGTTGAACTGCTCGTTCTTCAGGGCACGCCGTTTTGCAACTTGAATTGCCGGTATTGCGACCTCAGCCCTGTCAGTCGGAAATTCCGGCACGTCATGCCGATCGAGCTCGTCGAACGCCTCTTCGTTCAACTGCACAAGGGCGGGCATCTAGCCGCTGCCCTTACGATCGTATGGCATTCGGGCGAGCCTCTGACTCTCACACCTGACTACTACGAAGATGCCATCGCGCGCCTGTCCCACCTTGCCGACCAACATGGCTCTCCGCGGCTGCGCTTCGATTTTCAAACTAATGGCGTCTTGATTACAGAAGAATGGTGTGCGTTCTTCGCGCGGCATAAGGATCATCTCGAGCTCGGTGTCAGCTGTGACGGACCCGCGGTTCTGCACGATCGGCATCGCACTAACTGGGCTGGCCGCGGAACCCATGCGCAGACCTTGCGCGGGATGAATCTACTTCAGTCCCACAAGATTCCCTTTAATGTAATCTCTGTCGTGACTTCGGACACGCTCAAAGATCCCGAAGCCTTCGTCGATTTCTTCGCCACGCGGCAATCCGGTTTGACGGGATTTCATTTCAACATCCTCGCCGACGGCGAGGATGGTGGGTCGGGCGTGGGCTATAGCGCACTCGATCGTAAACGATATCTCGCGTTCTTCACCCGCTTGCTGACGCTGTCACGCGAAAGGAACGCTGAAAGCGCGCTCGAAATCCGCAATTTCTCACAGACGCTTGGTCGGATCTTGGCAGCAGACGGTGCCGACCGCCCCCGCTATGTCGCCGATGCAAGCGCACCCCTGCGCCAGCTCAACCTAGATGCACTGGGCAATATAACCACCTTCTATGCCGGCCTTAGCATCGACACGCTGCCCGACCTCTACGGCGACGGGAAGGGCTTCTCGCTCGGCAACCTCAACGACAGGCCGCTCGCCGACATGCTCGCGGCGGACAAGCTTGCGCGGATGATGGCCGATTTCACCGCGAGCACAAACCATTGCCAGGCGCACTGCGACTATTTCGACGTGTGTACAGGCGGATTCGAAATCACCAAGCAGCTCAAGAGCGGCAGGTTCGATGTGGGCGAAACCGCGGAATGTGTGATCCATGTAAAGACCATGGTCGATGCCTTGATAGCCGACATATCCCAGCATCTGGAGCATGCCGGATGACAGCCGGTGTCGCCGCGCCGACTGTCGATGCGCCGTTACGCTGGCTGGACCTTGCGTCATCGACAGTCGAACGCGCGCGAGACGCCGTCTCCGATCTCGGCTTCGTCCCTTTCGAGCGAGCGCTCAGCGAGGAAGGTCTCGCGCGTCTCCTCAATGAGGCCCGCGTCGCCGTCGGTAAAGCGAAGCTGGCCGAGCAGTCGGACACATTGCCTTACCGCGCCAGTGTTGCCGCTTGCGGACCAGAGGCGATAGCGTTCCTTTCTGGCGGCGAGGCCATGGCACTGCTCGAAGCCATGTTCGGCCGTACCTTCAGCCTAGCGCGAGAAGTAAGTTGTCTCACCTACTACAGCTGTGGCGATCATCTGGGTCCACATCGCGATGAGCCTCTCGATCGCTGTGAAGTCACGATCCTCGTCTATCTCCTGGCCGAAAGCCCGGCGCACGGCGCGATCTCGAGCGGCCTCAACTTGAAGGTCTATGGCGATAGCTTCCAGCCCGGCCAGTCGGCTAGGCAATGCATTCCGACCCAGGCAGGGACGATCGTCCTCGGTCACGGCTCCCGGATATGGCATGAACGTCCAGCCTTGCAGCCCGGCGAACGGGTTATAGCGATTACGGGCTGCTATGCCCCAGTAGGCGGATCATCGACCGAAGCGTAGCCGAGCCGTTCCTGATAGTCGTGGAAACGCGCCGCGATGTCGCGTGCGATGAGCGGCGGCAGTTCGTCCCGCCATCCCCCGCTAACCGCGCGACGCAGATGTCCCGCGCCGAACATTCGGGCCAGGCGGTCGTCACCGATGGGAGGTCGGGCGCGAAGGCTTTCCGCGCTCCAGTTGGCACAGGCGATGGCGATCGCCTCCGCATCGCAGTCCACACGCCATGCATTCAGAACGCGGGTCGCCGCAGAAACTGGATTCTCAAGCATATCCTCGTAGCGAACAAGCGGAACGTAGGAGGAGCAGGCGCAGTCGATCCACTCAACGAGCGCACCGCGATAATAGCGATCGGACGCTCGCATCGTGCCGAGGAAGAACTCGCGGTAGAAGCAGTCGATGTTCTCGTAGCGAGGCCGCGCAAAACCGCTGCTCAGATCACTCCGCTGCATGTCGTGGAACCAAGATACCACGACATCGCGCATGTCGCGAACCAGCAGTACGGCTCCTTGGACATTCCATTTGACCGCATCCTGTTCGATATCGGCGACATGCGAGACGACCATTTGCTCGCTGGAGACAAGCCCCATCGCCTCCGCCAGAATGCCGGCAAGCCACATCGATCCGGACTTTGGCAGGCTGTTGATCACGAACAGCAGATGCGGCGCGATCTGGCCGGTCCGCTGAGGATCGCGGTGAAACCGCAGGGCGTCGCGCGCTCCGGGATCGAAACCCGTTGGTGGAACCGGGCCGACGAAGCTATTACCAGCCTTCGCCCTCAACCTACCGACCGGATCGCCCTCTGCCAACATGGCGACATTCCCGTCGTAGATATGGTTGAAACCGCGCGCGAACAGGCGTCCGATTTTTGTCGCAACGTCTTTTCCGGCAACGAGGATGGCATCACCCTTCGCAATAACGCCGTCTATCGCGTCAAAGCATTGCAATTGTGCCCAAGGAAAGAGAGATGCCAACGTCGCCCTGTCACCCATCTCGTGGATGATGCAGCCAATCGCCTTGGCATCAACGCCGCAGCGCGACTCAAGCCAATTGATAAGGGGTTCTATCGCTTCAAGGCTTGCGAAAACGTGCAGCTTCATTCCGCGCATTTCGTTGAGCTGTTGTCAATAGCGGCGGTTAGTCGATCAAGCAGCCATTCCCAATGCCGGGCCGCGCAGAAACCTGGCGACGTGGCTACGATCCAGCGTTCGACTGAGCGGCCGCTCGACCCCAACGCCTCAAAGAAGTGCTTCAAACGCAGGGATGCCTGCTCGCGCTTCTGGGCCATATCTGGACCCTCGCCTTCGCCCATGTTTCCGTTAAAATCATTGATAAAATAATCGAGGTCTACATGAACGATAAGACGCCCGAGCGGGAGATCAGCAAGCACCTTATCCGCGTCTGGCCCACCAACGTAACTGCCTAGCGCACCAGGACCATCGCGCACCGCTTTACCGATTGCTGCAAAGCTGCGTTCACCGAGCAGCGGAAACCCAACCCTGCGAGGAAATACCGAGAACCGGTGGTGACGACTGCTTGCGAAGTTGTTGAGGTGCCGTACATGCACTGGCCGTTTCAGATGATAAAGCGCAGTCATGTACGAGCCAATAGTGATAGAACCTGATCCTATTGCACCGAGCCAATCATCCGGAAGCGCGGGATCAAAGGACCGATCCATCAAGGGGTCTTTCAAATTAGGCCCCTGATGTTCGAGCAGAGTCGGCATCATGTCGGTGTGATCATCGAGATGAATGAGGATCACTGGCTCCCCTTGCGCCCAGGTGGCAATCTCGCGAGCAACAAACATGCCGGTCCAGAAATCTTCTAAGCAAAGGTCGAAGTGCGCGCATGTGGTCGCGTAGAACAAAGGAGCCCGAGCAGCGCACCCATTGTCGAAGCGTTCCAAAACTGCAGAAAGCTGCTTGTCTACCTCGTGATGATCACATCCCGGCCCTCTGACTGACAGCTTGAGCGACGCGCGGTCGAGTGACCATGCCGAGCTTTTGACGATCCTCACTATGGCGAGATCTAGCTCGCTGTCACTTAAGGATTGGACGACAGATGCTT
The DNA here is from genome assembly GCA_964562225.1 of uncultured Sphingobium sp. Classification (GTDB taxonomy): domain Bacteria; phylum Pseudomonadota; class Alphaproteobacteria; order Sphingomonadales; family Sphingomonadaceae; genus Sphingobium. The sequence goes on along the minus strand of CAZLSU010000103.1, from coordinate 571 downwards.
GCAGATCAAGGATATTTGCCATTTTGACTCCACAGGGTCGCTTAGCAAGCTTGCTCGGTTATCTAAAGCGATGCAAGCCCATGAACTCAGCGAATCAAGGTCACAGCGCCTCTTCATCGCATGGCTTGCAGTATCGCGAGAGCCTGCCGAGACAGAGGCACCGAATGGGGCTGGCGCATTTTCATCTTTGTTACCGGGATCGTCCAGACAGCTTTGTCGAAATTAACCTCAGCCCATTCCATTTGCCGCAGTTCGCCCGGGCGCTGGAAGACATGAGGTGTGAGTTTAAGAGCGTACATGACGGCGGGATCGCCCTGATAATCCTCGATAGCGCGCAGGAGAGCGCCGAACTCGTTTGGATCGATGATGGCGGCGAAGTGCTTGACTCGCGGTGTGGTCAATGCGCCGATCAGGAGTTGCGCCGGATCACGTTCGGCACGTGCCGTTGCGACTGCAAAGCGGAAAACGCGGCTGGCAAAGGCGCGCAGCAGATTGGCGGTTTCCAAGCGGCCACGTCGTTCATGCTTCTGCAGTTCATGAAGAAGTTCCTGAGGCGTGATATCGGTGACAG
>CAZLSU010000102.1:0-10035 GCA_964562225.1 uncultured Sphingobium sp. | reverse complement strand
TTAAGAGCAGTCCACTACCTCACGACAAGGCGGGCGCCGCCGGATGGATACATTTATCCGCACCATCGGCATCAAGCGGGCCGAGGCAAAACTCACACTGGCTAATCTGGCCTATAACTTCGACCGCCTGATCTTCCATGAACGACGCGCCGTCACAGCATGAGTCTGCCCTGAACCCCGGAAAAGGTCATGAAATGTCCCATCCGGCGACCGAAAAGCCGCCCGCCAAAGCGCCCTGTGCCCCGGTCATGCCGCCATTACCCCAACGGAAGCATCAAAGTGCCGGTTTTTGCGGGTGTCCAGCTGGCCAAGCGTGTCGAGCGATGATGCCGACCGCGCGCGACCAGCAAAACCAAACCGCTCCTGACCAATCGAACAATGCGCCACGTCCTGCTCTCCTCTTCGGAAAGCTCATAGAATCAATAATTGAAGCCGCTGTCTACACCCACCCGCGCACAGGTCTCATAACAATCGACGTTCCCATAGCAATTTCAAAATCGGGATGCTCTTTGTTCACGCACAGCGTCCACAGCGAAGAAGATCAATCCCGACCAGATGGATCCGAACGTGAACAGGTGCAAAAGACCGAAAGGTTCATGGAATAAGAGGACGGCCTGTAGGAACTGGAGCGACGGGCCAATGTACTGGAATTGGCCTGCAAGCGAATATGGCATCTGTTTGGCTGCGACGGAGAAAAGCAGCAGCGGTACCGCCGTTACGAATCCAGTAAAAATCAATAGTACGTTGGTAGATGTGTCGCCGCCAAACACCGGTATCCCGTTTTGGGAACTTAGAAATAGCCACGCTATCGCTAGCGGTGCCATGAGAGATGTTTCGATCAGAAGGCCGCAAAGTGGATCCAAAGGTGCAACCTTTCGGATCAAGCCAGCGGTGCTGAATGTAAATGCCAGAACCATCGCGATCCACAAGCTGTTGGGGCCTTTTCCAAAAGCAAGGGCGACTACACCCACAGCAGCTAGGCCGACGGCAAATGTTTGAAGCCGCGTCAAGCGTTCGCCCAGCGCCACGACGCCAAGAACCACGGTTATCAAAGGGGTTATGAAAAAACCGAGACTGGTCTCGAGTATACGATCGTTCAGAACGGCCCAAATATACACGAGCCAGTTCACTCCAATGAGCGCCGCAGTCGCAGCAAACAACCCGACCAGACGCATATCAATCGTCCGGCGTAGCGAGGTCCATCGCCCGAGCACGCTGACGATAATTGCTAAAAGAAAAACCGACCATAGGACACGATGTGCCATGATCTGGCTCGGCGGCACTGCCTGCAATTGCTTCATGTAAAACGGCATGGCTCCGTAGATCAGATAGGCCAAAGTTGCGTAAACAATACCGGATCGCAACCTTAGTTTCTGACCGGAAACCTCAGGATCTGCCGTCTTTCTCAAGGTAATACTCTTTCGATCAGAAATGCGGATTAACATGCTTGAACTAGTTCATCATCCCTATTAATTTTCCTCCGAAATGACGGCGGGATTACGTCGTCCGATCGACCGTGGTTCTATTGCTGTTGCTACGCATCCTTTAGCCCGACGGCACTTGACCTTCCTTCGCCTCGGCCTTTTCGCTTCCGAAATCAAGTTGAGGTAGCCTAAATTGCCCTATCTGCTAAACCCCTAAAACTGGTATCAGGGTTGGCCAAAGATCGCTGACAGATCGCGACATAATTACTCTTGCTCAAAGGAAGAGCGGGTGCTCTGATCGCCCGCTCTTCGTCATGGAGTCACTACTCTGTTAAAGCGCTCTCAAATCTTTTCACGATCGATGTTGCTCAACACTAGGATCAACCGCGCCTGTCAAACATTCTCGTTATGTCGCAATGTCAGAATCGAACCTCGAACGAAGCACCTATTTTACGCGGTTGTTCGTAGAAACCGTCGGTACTGAAGGCACCCGGGCGAATAGTCTGGAAGACTTTTTCGTTAGTCAGATTGGTGACCCACAAGCTCGCCTTCCAGGCCTGGCTGTCGGGGGTCCAGAAAATCGAGGCGTTCGTAAGTGTGTAGGAGGGTTGAGAAAAAATGTTCAGGAAATCGTAATATACGCGCGAACTCCAGGAAAGATTTGCGCCTGCGCCGAATGTACCTCCACCCATCGCGGTTGTATAATCCGCTCCAAAGTTGCCCGACCACTTAGGTGCACGAGTCATCACGTTGCCAGAGGCATCCCTCGTGGCGACGATGTTGCCGCCGCTACCCCGGGGAATGAAGCCCTGCGCCGCCGTGAAATCTTGGTACCGGGCGTGCGTGTAGGCGACAGCAGCACGAAGCTTGAGGCCGTCGACCGGAGAAATGAAGGTCTCTAGTTCTCCACCGTAAATCTCAGCGTTGCCAGCATTCTGAAGAATATATGCAGAGCTATTAGCCGCCCGGGCCTGCAGCTGAAGGTTCTTATAGTCGTAGTAGTAAGTAGCAATGTTTATACGTAGCCAGGGCAGGGGGTCAGTTTTCAAGCCCACTTCATAGGCAGTGATTTCTTCAGGAAGAACCGGAGTGCTCAACGTCGCAGCCATGTTGTAGACGCCGCTCTTGAAAGCCGTGCTGTGAGTCGCATAAACATTCGTGCGTGATGTAATTTCGTACCGAACCCCGACCTTGTAGTTGAACTTATTAAATGTTTTGCTGACGTCGTTTGCGACCGTATTTCCGTTTAGAATTTGCGTAAAGCTGCGTTTTTCGGTTGTATAACGTCCGCCAAGCGTAATGAAAAGGCCGCCAGAAAGCTCGTAAGTTCCCTCGCCGAAACCAGCAAATGAACGACCCGAGAGCTCGGGTTGAAGGTGCGGACCTACCAGGGGACTTGGCGGCGTTGTCGTCGCAAACGGGCTAAGGTCCGCGTGGCCACCGAACTGATAGAAATATCCGCCGACAAGCCATTGAAACGGGCCTGCGTTTGTAGAGCTCAGTTTGATTTCGGAACTTCCAGACTCTGTGGCGAAGAAGGCGGGAAAGTTGCCAATGTCGATATTCGAGGCATCAGAGTCTGTTTCTTGGTACCAGCGGAGATTGAGAAAACCACTAGTCGACTCAAGGTTAACGGTTCCCAGATCGACTGAGACATGTAACGCCGCAGTCCATCGGCGTAAGTCAAGTACTGGAACGCGGGTAAGCGAGGTTTCCCAAGGGCCGCGCGGCAGAATTACACCGGGAAATGCTCGACCTAAGGTGTTTCCATCGATCGGTTGTGGGGCATTTGTCGTGCTCTGCTGATCGAAAAACTCTCCGGTCAAAATCACCTTGACGTTGTCGGCTGGTTTTAGCAGAAGTTTGCTGCGGAGGTCGATGACACGCTGACCGCCCAGCGTTCCGCCGCGCACAAGGTCCTTGATATAACCATCGTTCTTACGGAAGAGCGAGGCGAAGTCGAGCGCCGCCGTTTCACTGATCGGTCCCGTAACATACATTCGCGCGTCGTAGTCTCCGGCATCATTGCGCATACGGCCCACTCGAACTGAGGCCTTGCCACGAAAATCAAAACTCGGGTCAGGCGTGATTACATTAATAAGACCGCCAGTTGCGTTGCGTCCAAAAGTTGTACCTTGCGGACCGCGCAAGACCTCGACGCGCTCGACTTCGACCAGATCAATCCAGTTCGCTGCCGATTCGGGCTGATAAACGCCGTCAACATATGTCGCGATATTTGGCTCGTCACCGATCGAGATGCCGGTCGAACCGACCCCGCGGATCACCGGCTGGAACACGCCCATGTTGCGGCTGCCGATGAATCCGGGAACCACTTGGGTCAATGTGCGAAGGGTCGAAACATCCGCTGCCGCCAAGCCGGCTCCAGTAATGGCGGTGACTGCGACCGGCACATCCTGAAGGCGCGCCTCCCGACGGGTGGCGGTAACTACGATGTCCCCGAACGCCGAAGCCGGTTCTTGTTGCTCCGTCGAGGCAAGCTGAGAGCCCGTAGTTGGAGCCTGAGGCGTCTCCCCAGCAGCATCCTGTGCGATCGAAGCCGATGAGCAAAGCATTGCGCCCATGCAAGCACCTGAAAACAACACAAAACGACTCTGGTTATATTCCCGTTTCACGACATCTCTCCCCACTTTTTGACTGCAACTTATTTCAAGTGTCAGCTTACATGCATTCTATATTCGGCGAATAAGCGCAGAACGAATGCTTCCCGCCTCTGGTGCCGACTTCGAACCTTGACAACGGCCCTTTGCACCGTTTTGCTAGCAAACGCAATGTACATTATGCAACTGAGATCGACTCTCCGCGCTTTTCTCAGGTGGGTTAGGGCCTGAATCGACACATTCGACTGTGACGAAGGCACCGGCTGATTACGATGTGCAACTGAAGCTGGACCTCCGCAAAAACTCTGGCGGATTTGGGGCATTCGTGATTCATTGATTGGGTAGGCATCGGAAGTAATGATCCATGGACCCCGAGTCTCTTTTCAGCCTGCATGACCATCTTGAGATGCTGAGCCGTCATGACGATCCGCTTGATGTTCTGGAACGGACCGTGGACTGTGAGTATTTGCGGGTCTGGCTGGTCGATGGGCTGAGTTATGGCGATAGCAGCACGGGCGGTCGTCCGCCGTTTGACCCTGCCGCGATGTTCAAGATCCTGATTATGCAGGCCCAACATAATCTCTCCGATGCCCGGATGGAGTATATGATCCGGCCACCGGCTGAGCTGGATGCGGTTTCTGGGTTTTGCGCTCGGCGATCGCACCCCCGACGAAACACCATCCGGCACTTTCGCAACCGGATGACGGAGACCGGGACGCTCATGCGGGTGATGAAGGCCTTCGACTGGCAACTGCACAAGAAGGCCTACATCGGCATGTCGAGGCAGATCATCGATGCCAGCCTGGTGCCAGCACCCAAGCAGCGCAACTCCGATGACGAGCGGCAGGCCATCAAGGATGGCGAGTCGGCGCAGGATATCTGGCCTGATAACCCGGCCAAGGCGGCACAAAAGGAACACAGATGCGCGCTGGACGCTCAGGATCGGCGGGAAGGTGCGCTATAAGGATGGCAAGCCGCTGCCGATGTCGCCTTGCCGGTGTTCGGGTATAAAAGCCATATCAGCATCGACCGCCGGGATGGCTAGCCGATCGCATGCTGACCAGTCGCATCCACCGTCGCAAGCCCAAAGGAAAGTCCATGCCCAAGGCCACCGCCCGCGCAAATGCCGCAAGTCCGCGATCCGTGCCAGGATCGAGCATGTGTTCGCGCATCAGAAAAACCGGTTCGGGCTGTTCATCCGCACCATCGGAATCAAGCGGGCTGAGGCGAAACTGACATTGGCCAATCTGGCCTATAACTTCAACCGCCTGATCTTCCACGAACGACGCGCCGTCAAAGCATGAATCTGCCCTGAAACCCGGAAACGGCTATGTGAAATGTCCTATCCGGTGACCGAAAGCCGCCCGCGAGAGCGCCCAGCGCCGCGCTCATACCGTCATCACCGCAACGGCAGCATCAAAACGCCGGTTTTTGCGGGTGCCCAGCTAATCGCCTCGGGGCACCCATGCGACCTGCACTTGCCCCGCTCGACCTTATCCTATTAGAAGTCGAATTTGACGTTCTCGGGAACGCCGGGGGCGGGATCGTCGGCAACCATCCTCACCCCATCGATTACGATAGGGCTGGCCACCCCGGGCTTACCATCGTGTTCAATCGCCATGCCTCTCGCGATAACCTGCGGGTTCGCAAATACCTCGTCCAACTCATTGATCGGACCTGCAGGAATCCCTGCACCATCGAGCCGTTCGAAGAGATCGTCCCGGCTCCATTTCGCGGTGATCTCTTCGAGCGCTATGATCAAATCCACGCGGTTGCGGATCCTTTGTGGATTATTGCTGAACCGCTCATCTTCGTGCAGTGTCACGTTCAGTACACGACAAAGCGCAGCAAACTGGCCATCGTTCCCGACTGCAATGATCAGATCTCCATCACGGGTCGGGAACGCTTGATAGGGTACCAAATTAGCGTGGCCATTGCCTACCCGGCGTGGCACTACTCCCGAGGTCATCCAGTTGAGCGCCTGATTACCCATGACGCTGACTTGGGTATCTAGCAGCGCCATATCGATATGTGCGCCGACGTGCATTTCGCGACGCCGGTTCAGTGCTGCCAGAATTGCCACCGCGCTGTAGACCCCGGTGAAAAGATCGGCGGCAGCGATCCCGGCCTTCTGCGGCTCGCGCTCCGGTTCACCGGTCATCGACATGAGCCCGCCCATCGCTTGTGCGATATAGTCATATCCCGGGCGGGCAGCATATGGCCCGGTTTGCCCAAACCCGGTGATAGAACAAGTAATGAGATGTGGATTAAGCGCTGACAACGAGGGATGATCAAGTCCGTATTTCGCCAGCCCCCCGACCTTATAATTCTCGATCATGATATCGGCCCCTCCCGCAAGACGGCGGATGGCAGCCTGACCCTCGGGGATTGTGATATCAATCGCGATGGACCTTTTCCCCCGATTAGCCGAATGAAAATAGGCCGCGCCAAGGTTATCGCCACCGTCGGACATTACAAAGGGTGGCCCCCAATGTCGGGTGTCGTCTCCGCTTCCAGGGCGCTCTATCTTGATCACTTCGGCGCCGAGATCTGCAAGCAGTTGCCCGCACCATGGCCCGGCAAGGATCCTGGCAAGCTCAAGCACCCTGATGCCGGCAAGCGGCTTTCCAGATGCTTCGCTTTGTGCGGAGCGCCAGTCACACTGCTTCATTTTGCACCAGCGACCGCTGTATCGATGCGGCAACGCCAGTCCCGCGCAAGGTCTCCTGCGGCCTTTGCCAAAGTGAAAGAGTCTATACCCACCGCTAGGAACCGGGCACCGCCTTCCAAATATTGCTGCACCAGACGCTCATCGCGCGACAGGATGCCGCAGGGAATGCCGGTGGCCCGAATTCGGTCGAGAGCCGCTCCGGTGGCCTGGGCGAGAGCTGAGGCGTTAGCGGGCCCGAGCAGGCCGAGCGAGGCAGCCAGATCAGCAGGGCCGATAAACAGTGCATCAATGCCATCGACTGCCGCAATGGCTTCGAGATTCTTGATCGCTTCGGCCGTCTCGATCTGGGCGATGATACACAGTTGCTCGTTCGCGTCTGCCACATAAGCGGGAAAGCGGCCCCAGCGTGCGGCACGCGCACCACCGATCCCGCGATCGCCGTCCGGCGGATAGCGCGAAGCCTTTACGATTGAAGCTGCTTGCGTTGCGTTATCAACCATCGGAACCATGATCGTCTGTGCACCTAGGTCCAGGATCTGGTGGATCGTCACCGGATCGTGGCCAGGAACGCGCACGATTGCTGAGCAATCCGATACGGTGTCAACCGCGCGCAGTTGATGGGCAATCCCTGGCAGCGTCTGCGCGCCGTGCTCGGCATCGATCAGAACCCAATCGTAGCCAAGACCTGCGCAGATTTCCGCGATGTCGGGATTGGCGAGCGCGAGCCAGAAGCCGAGCTGCGGCAAGCCGTCACTGAGTTTATTCTTGAAGTGGTTTTGCGGTGTCAGCATCGCCCTGCCTCAGATAAACCGGAAGCCTATGGCACCCAACGGCCCGAAATCGGCGCTGAACACATCACCCGGGCGGGCTTCGACAGGGCGGGTGAACGAACCACCGAGCACCACTTCGCCCGCCTCGAGCGTCTGGCCCCATGGCGAGAGCCGGTTGGCTAGCCACGCCACGCCGATTGCCGGATTGTTGAGCACGCCCGCAGCAACCCCAGTCTCCTCGATCACACCGTTCCGGGTCAGCAGCGCACTGACCCAGCGCATGTCGATCTTGTCAGGTCGCATCGGCAACCCTCCCATGATAATCCCGGCGTTGGCGGCGTTGTCACTTATAGTGTCCTGCACTTTGCGACGCCCCCCGGTTTCGGGGTCAGTAGGAAAGGTGCGGCTGTCAATTACCTCCACTGCGGGAATAACATATTCGGTCGCCCGGAGTACGTCAAAGATGGTCGCGCGGGGCCCTTCGATCCTTCTGCCCAGCACGAAAGCAAGCTCGACCTCGACCTTGGGAGTGATAAACCGTTCACAAGGCACGTCGCTTCCTTGCTCAAACACCATATCATCGAGCAGTGTGCCGTAATCGGGTTCGGTAATTCCGGCAGCTTGCTGCATCGCTCGCGACGTCAAACCAATCTTGTGGCCGATGACCTTTCTCCCAGACGCGAGCTTAAGGTCTACCCATCGTTTGCTGATGCGATAGCCGTCGGCAATGGACATTTCCGGACAGCGCTGTGAGAACTGGCGGATCTGCTGACGCGACTGTTCGGCCTGATCGAGTTCAGCCGCAAAAACGCCGACTTCGGCTTCGCTGAGACCCGCCCCGACCATGCCGGGTCCGTCACTGCGGCGGTCCATAAATTGCTCCTCATCCCCGATCTGTATTGGCAAACGCATTGCACAGTTATAAACGCTAGTCTATAGCCCGGCGGCAGAACAGACCGTACTTGGCAGAACGACACTTGATTTGGAGGAGAGGCATGATGGCAGGCGATACGAGCGTGAGAGAAGAGAAAATAACCGGTCGCGGACTGACTTCTCACACCCTGCTTGCCGGCGACCGGAGCAAGCCTGCTATTCTTCTGCTGCATGGAGCAGGGCCGGGTGCCCATGCCGGTTCCAACTGGCTCCACCTCATGCCCGACTTGGCGGAGAATTTCTTCGTGATCGCGCCCGACCTAATTGGCTTTGGGCAGTCAGTTATACCTGATCCTTGGCCAGACAACGTAATGGCGTGGATCGGAACGCGAGTTGAACAGTGTTTCGGCTTGCTTGAAGCGCTCGGGATCGAAAAGGCCCACGTCGTCGGCAACTCGATGGGCGGTGCGCTCACCTTGCAGATGATGAGCGAAGAGCCCGACCGTATCGATCGTGTGGTCCTGATGGGGTCGATCGGCGCACCTGGCCCGCGGACTCCGGAACTAATCCGTCTGCTTTCCTTTTATTCCGATCCTCGGCCGTCCCGTTACCGCCAGCTGATGCACAGTTTCGCGCATGATGCCGACAAATTCGAAGGCATGGAGGAGATCGTCAGTAACAGGTACAAGATTGCCACCGATCCCGAGATTATGAAGACTGCGGTCAAAATGATCGATTCGATGAAGCAGGGAATGGAGGGGCTTAATATGCCGCCGTCGATGCTTTGCAAGATGCCGCATAAGGTTTTGATCTTCCACGGAAGGCAGGACCGCATCGTTCCGCTCGACACCAGCCTGTACCTTATAGAGCATCTGAAGCATGCCGAACTGTACGTACTCGACCGGTCGGGCCATTGGTCGCAGCTCGAGCGCTGGGACGTCATGCGCCCGATGATGGAAATACATTTCGGCGCGCGCACCTTCTGATGCTTCCGTTGTTCCGGCATCGGGTTGCCGGGCGGGCGTGATGCTCTGCATTCGTTTGTCTGGTTCGGCGTGGGGGTGACCAATATGGCCCAGACAGCGGCCTCGGCATTTTGGCAGTTCTCGCTGGATCTGTATGCTAGGCCGCACGTGTCCACGCTGTGCCTCGCGTTGCAGGATAAACATGGCTTCGATGTCAACCTGTTGCTGTTCTGCCTGTGGTCGGCTCAGGTTTCCAAAGTGGCGCTCGATAGTTCCGAGATTAGTGAGCTTCTTGACAGAATATCGCCGCTCAATGACAACCTTGTGCATCCCGTGCGAAGCGCCAGGCGATGGGTTCGCCTGTGCATCGCCGGATCGCCGGAGACCGATCCTGCCGTTGAACTGGTCAAGGTCTACGCGTCGCTGAAGGCGGTCGAACTGCAATCGGAACGCCAAGTCCAGTCAGCGCTGGCCGGTCTTTCGCGGCAAACTGCCAACCGGGATCGAACCACACAACAAAGCGCTGCATCGGCGAATTTATACATTTACCGTCAGGTAATCGCGGCACCCGACGCAGCCGCCGTCTTGTTATCGCAATTGGTCTTTATGGCTTTCGCGCCACCTATCAAACCCGGCGTTTCGCTGACATGATACTGAGGGACAAGCTGGACACCCGCAAAAACTCTGGCGGATTTAGGTTATTCGTGATTCATT
>CAZLSU010000101.1:0-10061 GCA_964562225.1 uncultured Sphingobium sp. | reverse complement strand
GGCCCGACAGGTTGCGGCCCGACATGTCGGTGATGGTGAAGCTGAGCATCAGCGGCACATCACGCCCCGCCGCTTCCTCCGCCTCGCGCGCCGCCATACCCGCCGCCTTGGCGTTCAACGTGTCGAAACAGGTTTCGACCAGCAGGAAATCCACCCCGCCCTCGATCAGCGCATCGCATTGCTCGCGATAATGACCTTTCAGCGTATCATAATCGACCTCGCGAAAGGCGGGGTCGTTGACGTCGGGCGAAATCGACAATGTCTTGTTGGTCGGGCCGATCGATCCCGCGACGAAGCGCGGCTGGCCGTCGCGCGCGGTGGCCGCGTCGCAACATTTGCGCGCGATCCGCGCGGCGGCGATGTTCAATTCGCGCACCAGATGCTCCGCGCCATAATCGGCCATCGCGATCTGGGTCGAACTGAAGGTGTTGGTCTCGATCATGTCTGCGCCATTGTCGAGATAAGCGGTGTGGATCGCTTCGACGATATCGGGCCGGGTCAGGCAGAGCAGGTCGTTATTGCCCTTCTGGTCCTTGGCCAGGCCCAGATCGCCGGCATAATCGGCTTCGGTCAGGCCATAGCCCTGGATCGACGTGCCATAGCCGCCATCGAAGATCAGGATCTTCTTGGCGGCGAGGTCACGGAATTTTTCTTCAGCAGTCATCATCAAGTTCCGTTCGGTTCGAGCTTGTCGAGAACTGTTCACGCAAGGTTCTCGACAAGCTCGAACCGAACGGATGGGGGAACGAAATCATGCAGGCTCCGGCACATGTACTTTCGGCCGCAAGCCGAGCAAATGGCAGATCGCGTAACTCAATTCGGCGCGGTTGAGCGTGTAGAAATGAAAGTCGCGCACCCCGCCCGCATAGAGTTTGCGGCATAGTTCCGCCGCCAGCGTGGCTGAGATCAACTGGCGCGATGCGGGATGATCGTCCAGTCCCTCGAACAGCCGCCCCATCCAGCTTGGCAGTTGCGCATTGCACATCGCTGCCATCTTCCGGGTGGCCGTGAAGGTGGTGACCGGCATGATGCCCGGCACGATGTCCGCCTTGATCCCCGCTGCCGCCACCGCGTCGCGGAAACGAAAAAACGGCTCGGGCGTGAAGAAGAATTGCGTGATCGCACGGGTCGCCCCGGCGTCGATCTTGCGCTTGAGATTGTCCAGGTCGCTTTGGGCGTCCACCGCGTCCGGGTGAGTCTCTGGATAGGCCGCCACCGAAATCTCGAACGCATGGCGCTTGAGCAAGCCTTCGACCAGGTCCGCCGCGCCCGCATAGCCGTCCGGATGGGCCACGAACTTCGTGCCCGCTTCGGGCGGATCGCCCCGCAATGCGACGATATGACGCACCCCCGCTTCCCAATAGGCGTCGGCGACCTCGTCAATCTCCGCCTTGCTCGCAGCAACACAGGTCAGGTGCGCAGCGGCGGCGAGCGGCGTTTCACGAGCGATCCGGGCAACCGTATTGTGGGTGCGTTCGCGCGTCGAACCGCCTGCCCCATAGGTGACCGACACGAATTTGGGTGCCATCGGCGTCAGCGTCCCGATCGCCGACCATAGCTGCTCCTCCATCTTCTCCGTCTTGGGCGGGAAGAATTCAAAGCTGACATTAAGGTCGCCGGCCAGGTCGGCGTATAGCGGCGCGGCGAAAGCACGCTCGGCTTCCGAAATTGTCGTCATGATATCCTGCGTCCTTCAATCGGCATGATGCCCGCGTCGTCCCGACGCCGCCCCAGCCATAATTTTACCGTCAATTCCTGCCCCGGCAGGGTTTCGACTCGTTCGAGCATCAGTCCCGATGCGGCGAACCATCCCTCTATCTGCTCGTCAGAGAAACCCAGCCGCGCATGCTGGTCGCGCAACCGCAACTCCTCGCGCTGGTGTGGCGCGAAATCGACGATCAGCACCCGGCCATGGCGATGCGCCACCCGCGCCGCTTCGGCGATCACTGCCTCTGGCGCCTGCGCATAATGCAGCACCTGGTGCAACAACACCGTGTCCGCGCTACCCGTTTCGACCGGCAGCGCCAGGAAATCGCCGATCAGCAGCGCATATTTGGACCCCGCATCATCTGGTAATTTGGTGCGCGCCAGCCGCAGCATGTCCGGGCTGCGATCGATCGCGGTGACCGCACACGCCGCGTCACCGAACAATTCGATCATCCGCCCCGTCCCGGTGCCGATATCGAGCAGCCGACCGACGTCCTCACCCGCAAGCAGCGCCCTCATCGTCCGCTCGACATCGCTCTCGGGGACATGGAGCGATCGGATCGCATCCCATTCCTCGGCATGCTCGGCGAAATAGGCTTCTGCCGCGCGAGACCGATCATTACGCACCGCCGCCAGCCGGTCCAGGTCAGCGCTCTGCCACAGCAATTCGCTTTCGGACGGCTCCACCCGCTCGAACAGCGCGATGATCGCGGTCGACGCCGCATCGCGGGCAATGCGCAGAAAGACCCAATTGCCTTCCTTGCGCCGCTCGACCAGCCCGGCCTCCGCCAGGATGCGGACATGGCGCGACACGCGCGGCTGGCTTTGCCCGACGACCTGCGCGATTTCACCAACCGCCAGTTCCATCGCGCGCAACAGGCAAAATATGCGAAGCCGCGTCGGGTCGCCCAAGGCCCTGAAAATGTCCAGCATCACGCTCATGTCGACCATATATAAAGAAATCTTTATATGCGTCAAGCACGGCTCGCGCGCTGCCGTTTGCCGCAACAGGTCAGGATGGGGATTGCCTTGGCTTGGACGAAGCATTACGAAATGGGTCCGCAGGCGCAATGGGGGGTGAGCTTTTCTCCGAGAGTGGTCTGCGCAGTTCTTATTCTCAGAGAGGGGTTTCCCATGTCCAAGTCTATTGCTCTTTCGTTGGTTCTCGCCGCTTCGCTCGGCCTGGCAGCCTGCTCGGGCGGCACCGAAAACGCCGCCAACGCCGCAGCCAACTCGGCCGAAAACGCGTCCAACGCTGCCGACAACGCCATGAACGCGGCGATGAACGCTGCCGACAATGCCGGCAACATGGCCGAGAACATGACCAACAACGCCGCGAACGCGATGTAATCCTGCCGTCGATTGCGACGACAGGTTTTAAGAAGGGCCGCTCCGGAAACGGGGCGGCCTTTTGCATGGGAGATATAGGATGCGGCTTGTTGCACCACTGGCCTGCGTGCTGCTGGCGGCATGCGGATCAGGATCGGACGATGGTGTCGGCGGCGTCAGCGCCAGCGAGGCGAGCGCGCTCAACGATGCTGCGGCGATGCTGGACGATGCACGCAGCGGCGCGCCATCCCAAGCAGGGCTTAATCCCGCCGCCGCCGCTGCGGCCCGCGCCGACCGCCAACGCGCCGCGCCGGACAATCAGGCCCCAGCGCCATAGAAAAGGGCCGCCCCCTTGGGGACGGCCCTTCCTTCCTGGCTGTGGTCAGCCGATCCTAGCAGTTACGGTCAATCGCGCGTCCGGCCAGTGCGCCGACGCCTGCACCCACGATCGCGCCGGTCGTACCGTCCCCGCGACGGCCATAACGGCCGCTGCCCTTGCCGATTTCATTGCCGAGCAGACCGCCGGCGATCGCACCGATGATGGTACCACCCGTGCCGCTGTCACGGCAGCGTCCGCCGCGATAACCATTGTTGCGATAGCCATCACCGCGATAATAATTATTGCTGTAATAACGGCCACCGCCCCGATAAGCGCGGTTTCCACGATAATAATTGCCGCGATCACCGCGATAATAATCGCCGCGATAGCCACGGTCACCCCGGCCGCCATCGCGATAATTATCCCGATAATGGTCGCGCGCCGCCGCGGGGGTGGCGGTGACGGCAAAGGAGGCAGCGCCCATGGCCAGCGCGGCACCCACATTGAACAGCATGTTGATCTTCATGGCGTTGCTCCTCACGAATCAGACTTGATATGTCTTTCGACGGATATCCATCGACTGACGCCCTTATGGCCGAGTCGGTTTGAGCCTTTGCTGAATATGGGTGACAGCGCCCGTTCAGTTATATTCGGTTCATCTTGGGGGGCTGCATGAGCGTCGCAAATAGCCTACCGCAGTGGGAATGCGTCGAATCCTCGTCATCCTGGCGCTTGCCGTCGCCCTGCTTTCCGCCCCCAACGTCAACAAGCCTCAGACCGTACAGGCAGGTACGCTGTTGGTCGCTGTACGCCCGCTGCCGCTGGACCCATCAAAGCCGGGCGAACATCAGGTTGGCACTTTACATTATCTGGGGGGCTGGGAGTTGCGCAGCGACAATCCCGGCTTTGGCGGGCTGTCCGCCTTGCTCGTCGGGGCGGAAGGCCGGGTGCTCGCGCTGAGTGACTCAGGGACGCTGATGGGTTTCGGCCTGCATCCCGACAATCGACGCCGCGATTTCATCGCGCCGCTTCCGATCCGCACCGACCAGCGCACCAAGCCATGGTGGATGTGGGATTCGGAGAGCCTGACGCATGATCCCGTGACCGGACGCTTCTGGGTGGGATTTGAATTGCAGCAAAGCATATGCCGCTATTCGCCCGGCTTCGCACGGGTCGAGGCATGCCGGGTGTGGCCGCAAATCGCCGCCTGGCCCAAAACGGGGTCCATCGAATCGCTCGCCCGCCTGCCCGGCGGCCGCTTCCTGGCGATCGCCGAGATGGGCATGACAGCGAGCGGCGCGCATCAGGCGTTGCTGTTTTCAGGCGACCCGGCCGAACCCGGCACGCCCGATCCGATCCCGCTGACCTATCAGCCTCCGCAGGGCTACCGCCCGACGGATGCGGTGGCGATTGACGATAAGCACCTCATGGTCCTCAATCGCCGCCTGACGGTGATGGACCTGTTTACCGCCACCATAGCGATCATCACCCTGCCCGATGTGCCCAGGCCGGGCGACAGGCTCATAGCGCGCACGCTGGCGCGGCTCGCCCCGCCGCTGCTGGCGGATAATTTTGAAGGGATCGCCATCGGCCGCGATCCCGATGGGCGACAGGCCCTGTGGATCGTGTCCGACGACAATCATGAATTCTTCCAGCGCACGCTCTTGCTGAAATTCGCGCTGCCTGATCGATAAGATGGTCCCCGGCACAGGCCGGGGACCATCATTTAGAGCTTGCCGGTCAGTTCGGGTACGATCTTGAACAGGTCGCCGACCAGGCCGATGTCCGCCACCTGAAAGATCGGGGCATCCTCGTCCTTGTTGATGGCGATGATGGTCTTGCTGTCCTTCATCCCCGCCAAATGCTGGATCGCGCCGGAAATGCCGACCGCGACATAGACTTCAGGCGCGACGATCTTGCCCGTCTGGCCGACCTGATAGTCGTTGGGGACATAGCCCGCATCGACGGCGGCGCGCGACGCGCCGACCGCTGCGCCCAGCTTATCGGCCAGCGGGAAGATGATTTCCTCGAAGGTCGCGCCATCCTTGAGCGCGCGACCGCCCGAAACGATGATCTTCGCGCTGGTCAGTTCGGGGCGCTCCAGCTTGGCGATTTCCGCACCGACGAAGGAGGAAAGACCTTGGTCACCGGTCGAAGCGACCGCTTCGACCGTGCCGGAGCCGCCTTCGCGCGATGCCTTTTCAAAGGCCGTGCCGCGCACGGTGATGACCTTCTTGGCATCCTTCGAGCGGACGGTCGCGATCGCATTACCCGCATAGGTCGGGCGCGTGAACGTGTCCTCGCTTTCGACCGACAGGATGTCGGAGAGCTGCATCACGTCGAGCAAAGCGGCGACGCGCGGCGCGATATTCTTGCCATTGCTGGTCGCGGGCGCGACGAACGCGTCGTGATGGCCCATCAGATCGACGATCAGCGGCGCGATATTCTCGGGCAAGGCGTGGTCGTAGGCCGCGTCATCAGCGACATGAACCTTGCCCACGCCCGCGATCTTGGCGGCGTCTTCTGCCACGCCCGCTACCCCGGAACCGGCGACGATCAGATGCACTTCACCCAGCTTCGATGCGGCGGTGACGGCAGACAGGGTCGCATCCTTGACCGCGCCGCCTTCATGTTCAACCCAAACGAGAGTCTTCATCATTCATTCCTTTGCATCCCCCTTCCCGTTCGCTTCGAGCGAAGTCGAGAAGCCTTATGCGCACCGGTTCTCGACAAGCTCGAACCGAACGGGGGTGTGGGATTTAAGCCGCGACGCCCATCGCCTTCAGCTTGGCGACCAGCTCATCGACATCGGCGACCTTGACGCCTGCGACCCGCTTGGGCGGTTCGACGACCTTCAACGTCTCCAGGCGCGGCGTAATGTCCACGCCATAATCGGCCGGGGTCTTCTGCGCGAGCGGCTTGGACTTGGCCTTCATGATGTTGGGCAGCGAGGCGTAGCGCGGCTCGTTGAGGCGCAGGTCCGTGGTGATGATCGCGGGGGTCTTGAGCGCGACCGTCTCCAGCCCGCCATCGACTTCGCGGGTGACGTTCACCGTGTCGCCGACGACTTCGACCTTCGATGCGAAGGTGCCCTGTGGCAGGTTCAGCAGCGCGGCGAGCATCTGGCCGGTCTGGTTGCTGTCATCGTCGATCGCCTGCTTGCCCAGTATGATCAGGCCAGCGCCTTCCTCTTCCTGCACCTTGGCGAGCAGCTTGGCGACGCCCAGCGGTTCGACCTCGTCATCGGTCTGGATCAGGATGGCGCGGTCGCAGCCCATGGCGAGGCTGGTGCGCAGCGTTTCCTGTGCCTTGGCGACGCCGATCGACACCGCGATCACTTCGGTCGCAACGCCCTTTTCGCGCAGGCGGATGGCTTCCTCGACCGCGATTTCATCAAACGGGTTCATGCTCATCTTGACGTTTGCCAGGTCCACGCCCGTGCCGTCCGCCTTGACCCGCGGCTTCACATTATAGTCGATGACCCGTTTTACGGGCACAAGGATCTTCATTTCAACATCCTCCGGTTGGATATTTCAGGCCCGCTATGGAGACTGGCCTGAAACAATTATGGGGACGCGGCAACCTGAGCTTCAGGCCACCGCGTCCCTTGACGCAAATATCTAAGGTTTGACTGTGATCAGGCGACCTTCTTGACCTCCGCCACGATCTTGCGGGCCGCGTCGCCCAGATCGTCGGCCGGGACGATTGCCAGGCCGGAATTGGCCAATATGTCCTTGCCCTGCTGTACGTTGGTGCCTTCCAGGCGGACAACCAGCGGAACCGACAGGTTCACTTCCTTGGCCGCAGCGACGATGCCCTCTGCGATGATGTCGCATTTCATGATGCCGCCGAAAATGTTGACCAGGATGCCCTTCACGGCGGGATCGCTCAGGATGATCTTGAACGCGGCCGTGACCTTCTCCTTATTGGCGCCGCCGCCGACGTCCAGGAAGTTGGCGGGGAACATGCCGTTGAGCTTGATGATGTCCATCGTCGCCATCGCCAGGCCAGCGCCGTTCACCATGCAGCCAATGTCGCCGTCCAGCTTGATATAGGCCAGGTCGTACTTCGACGCTTCCAGCTCGGCCGGGTCTTCCTCGGTCGTGTCGCGCAGTTCGACCAGATCCCTGTGACGGAACAGGGCATTGCCATCGAAACCGACCTTGGCGTCGAGCACCAGCAGATTGCCCTGCTTCGTCAGCGCCAGCGGATTAACTTCGATCTGCTCGGCATCGGTGGCGACGAAGGCGTCATACAGCGATTCCGCGACCTTGCTGGCCTGCTTGGCGAGGTCGCCGGTCAGGCCCAGCGCGGCGGCGACGGTGCGGCCATGATGGGGCTGGAAACCGGTCGCGGGATCGACCGAGAAGCTGGCGATCTTTTCCGGCGTCGAATGGGCGACTTCCTCAATGTCCATGCCGCCTTCGGTCGATACGACGAAAGCGACCCGGCTGGTGGCGCGATCGACCAGCAGCGCGAGGTAGAATTCCTTGTCGATGTCGGCACCGTCGGTGATGTAGAGGCGGTTGACCTGCTTGCCCGCATCGCCGGTCTGGATCGTAACCAGCGTATTGCCCAACATGTCGGTGGAGTGCGCCTTCACCTCATCCAGGTTGAAGGCCAGGCGGACGCCGCCCTTGGCTTCGGGGGGCAGCTCCTTGAACTTGCCCTTGCCCCGGCCACCAGCGTGGATCTGCGACTTCACGACATAAAGCGGTCCGGGCAACTTCTTGGCGGCTTCCACGGCTTCCTCGACCGAGAAAGCGGCGTATCCGGCGGCGATCGGCGCGCCATATTTCGCCAGAAGTTCCTTGGCCTGATATTCGTGGATGTTCATGGGCGGGCCGTCCTTTGCTTGTGAAGCTGCGTTGGGCCGGGGTTAAGCACAGGGCCTGCCCTAAGAAAAGTAGATTTCGCAAAACGACTTTGCAAAATTGCAAAGCTCGTGGACGCCTAAAATCGGGGGGTTGTGAAATCTACAGCATGCAGCCGACGGCCGCCTTGCTGGTGACCATGAAGATTTCGGGGTCGTCGAGCGCACGAACCTTATACAGGAAGCGGTCTATCGACAGGGCCTTCATGTCGGCCTTGCCCAACGACGCCAGCGATTGCAGGCGGCGAAGTTGCGACAGGCTCAGCCGGTCCACCATGCGTTCCGCCATGCAGGCGGACAGGCGCGGCGACAGCCCCGCGTCGATCAGGCCGGCGCGGACCCTCGATTCCGGTGAAACAGTCGCGCAGGAGGCCAGGATGCAAAGCGCGACGGGTGCGAGTCGCGTGAAGGCGGCGGGGATGGTCATCACCCTTCCCTGCCCGCTATAGACTGAACCCAGGCTAAACGATGCCAGACTAACTGATGGCCAGGAGCGGACGAGATGGACAGGTTTTTCACGTCATTGTCGCAGCGGGTGGCCAATTGGGCGGGCCAGCCGCTGGCTTTCATCCTGGCTTTCACCACCGTTCTGGTCTGGGGGGTGACCGGCCCCCTGTTCGGTTTTTCCAACACCTGGCAACTGGTCATCAACACCGGCACGACAATCGTCACCTTCCTCATGGTGTTCCTGATCCAGAACGCCCAGAATCGCGACGGATCGGCCATGCAGGCAAAATTGGACGAGATCATTCGCGCGGTCGAATCCGCGCGCAACGAATTTATCGGTATCGAGCATCTGACCGAACGCCAGCTTGAGCGGATCAAGGCTGTGCTGGAAGAGGAGTGCGGCACAGACGCCGGGCACAAGGATGCCATCGAACGATTGCTCGCCCGGCGTTAGCATTCATGCCGCAGCAACCTAACGCGCGGGGATGACCATGCGCTTGTTTTCCTGGCGATAGGCTATCAGTTCGTCGGTGTAGCCGCGGGCAAGCCCCTCATAGGCGGCGCGACCTTCTGCTGAACTGGCGCGTTGCGCCCGGAACAGCGACACCTGCTGGCGATGCAGCAGATAATTGACGTCGAGGTCAGTTCTCATCTCCTCACTCCTTTTCCGTGCTGGGGGCATTCGGTCGAGTGGCTGTCATGCGCTTGCGGCACGATCAACTTTTGGAGCATAGCAAGAATGAGCGGTAATGTCGCATCGTTTCGGCTTCGTAAGGCGGCGGCTCACCCCGAAATCATGCAAAAGCCGCCATGTCGGCGATAGGATCGCAGGCATGGCGGCTTTTCATAGCCGGTGATGGGGCGGGGCGTCAGTGCGTGGCAGGCGCAGTGGTCAGCGGCGCAGAGGGCGTGATCACCGAAGTGGCCGTGCCGGATTTCTGGGCTTCCAGATCGGACTTTGCCGTTTCGTAACGACGGACGATGTCATCCTTGAACTCGGTCAGCTTGCCTTCGTCATACAGTTTCTTGCCGACATAGCCGGCGATTGCGCCGAAAATCAAAGTGCGGATCATGATGTCTTCCTTCGCGGTGAGATTGGGTGGGTTGCGCGGGATTAACGGGCCGAACGGCAATGGGTTCCGCGTGTCGGCTTTGGAACAACGCTGCTGGCCGCCCGTTCAATGCGGATGATTTCGCACGGAGGTTATGATGGGCAAGGGCATCTTATTATGGCTGATTGGCGTCCCCATCCCAGTGATATTGCTGTTGTGGCTATTCTTTCACTAAACGTCGATTGACGCGCTGCGCGATGGACAGCTAAAGGCACCCCCAGTCGGGGAGTAGCGCAGTCTGGTAGCGCGCCTGCTTTGGGAGCAGGATGTCGCA
>CAZLSU010000100.1:0-10075 GCA_964562225.1 uncultured Sphingobium sp. | reverse complement strand
CCGGAGATCAACGCCTTCGTCGCGGGCGGCCAATATGTCTGGGTGCATAGCGGGCTGATCGCGCAGGCCGACAATGTGAACCAGTTGCAGGGCGTGGTCGCGCACGAGTTGGGGCATATCGAGGGCGGGCATGTGATCCGCAACGATGGCGCCAAGGAAGCGACCGGCATCACGCTGCTCAGCCTGGTGCTGGGCGCGGCGGCGATCGCGGCGGGCGGCGCGGAAGCAGGCATGGGCATTATGGGACTGGGCCAGGCGGCGGCGATGGGCAAATATCTCGCTTTCTCACGCGCGCAGGAAAGCTCCGCTGATCTGGCGGGCGCGCGTTACCTCAGTGCGGCGGGCCTGTCCGGCAAGGGCAGCCTGGAATTCTTCAAGAAGCTGCAAAATCAGGAATATCGCCTCGCCATCCCCCAAAAGGACAGCTACGGGCGCACCCACCCGCTGTCGGGCGAACGCATCAGCGTGTTGCGGGAGGTCTATACGGTCGATCCCGCCTGGAACAAGCCGGTGGACAAGGCGCTAGAGGCGCGGTTCGAGCGGATCAAGGCCAAGCTGATCGGCTTTGTGTCGGAGCCGACACAGACGCTGATCAAATATCCCGAAAGCGACCTTTCGGTTCCGGCGCGTTATGCGCGCGCCTATGCCTGGCACAAGAGCGCTTATCCGGAAAAGGCGCTGCGGGAAGTCGACGCCCTGCTCGCCGCCGCGCCGCACGACCCCTATTTCCTGGAATTGAAGGGGCAGGTCCTGCTGGAAAGCGGCCGCCCCAAGGACGCCATCGCGCCGCTGCGCGAGGCCGTGGCGGAAACCAACCAGCCGCTGATCGCGGTGCTGCTGGGCCATGCGCTGATCGCCAGCGAGGATGAGAAGAATTTTGCCGAAGCCGAGCAGGTGCTGCGCGTCGCGGTGGCGCGCGATCGCGACAATCCGTTCGGCTGGTATCAACTGGGCGTCGTCTATGAACGGCGCGGCGACATTCCGCGCGCCGCGCTGGCGACCGCCGAACGCTATCAGATGATCGGCCAGGACCAAATGGCTCTGCGCAGCGCGGATCAGGCGATGCAGGGGCTGAAGCCCGGCACGATCGACTATCTGCGCGCGCAGGACATCGCCATGGTGTCGCGCGCGTCGGTCGAGCAGAATCGGAAAAAACGATGACGGATCAACAGCGGCCCACTCTCCTCCGACCTGATTTTCGCGCGGCGCTCTCCAACGGAAAGATACAGATGCTTTTGGGATTTTTCGCCTTCGCCGCCGCCGCCGCGGGCACCGCGCTTGCGACGCAGGCACCCGCCCCGGTCAGCGCCGGCGACAAGGCGGCGATCGAGAAGATCGTCCATGACTATATATTGGAGCATCCCGAAATCATCCCGCAGGCGGTGGAGAAACTCCAGGCCAAGCGGATGAGCGGATCGATCGACGCCAATCGCAGCACGATCGAAACGCCCTTTGCCGGGGCCTGGGAAGGCGCGGCGCGCGGCGACGTTACCGTAGTGGAGTTTTTCGACTATGCCTGCGGCTATTGCCGCGCCGCCCTGCCCGATCTTGCCCGGCTGGTCGGCGAGGACAAGGGCGTGAAGATCGTCTATCGCGAACTGCCCATATTGTCGGAACAGAGCGCAGACGCCGCCAAAGTGTCGCTGCTGGCGGCTGAAAAGGGCCAATATATGGCCTATCACAAGGCGCTTTATGGTGCGGGCCGGGTGACGCGCGACAGCATCTTCGCCGCCGCCGCCGGGGTCGGCATCGACCGCAAGGCCGCCGAAGCGGCGATGATTTCCCAGAAATATGATGCCGAAATCCAGTCCAACATCGCGCTCGCGCAGAAATTGCAGGCCAGCGGCACGCCGACCTTCGTGATCGGTGGGCAGGTGCTCAACGGATCGGTCGGCTATGACGCACTCAAGGCGGCGGTCGCGTCGGCACGGGGGAAATAGCCCATGACCAGTCGGCGCGAGTTCATCGGCATGGCTGGCGTCGGCGTGGTGGCCGCTGCCGCTGTCGGCGGTTTTGCGCTGACACGCACATCGCCCCAGCCCGTACCCGCGCCCGGCAGTTTCGCCGTGACCCGCACCGACGCGCAATGGCGCACGCGGCTCAGCCCCGCCGCCTACAAGGTGCTGCGGCAGGGATCGACCGAGCATCCCTTCACCAGCGCGCTGCTGAATGAGCATCGCCAGGGGGTTTTCGCCTGCGCCGGATGCGACGCCCGCTTGTTCCGATCATCGACCAAATATGACAGCAAGACCGGTTGGCCGAGTTTCTGGGCTGCGCTGCCCGGCGCGGTGATCGAGCGGACCGACGGGTCGCTGGGCATGAGCCGCACCGAGATACTCTGCAAGACCTGCGGCGGGCATCTGGGCCATATATTCGACGATGGTCCCAAACCCACGGGCCTGCGCTACTGCATGAACGGCGTGGCGCTGATGTTCGTCCTCGGCCAGGGTTGACCGTGGCAGGCCGCAGATCAGTGGCCGAGTTGCACCCCAAGCTCCGCGCGCGCGGCCATGACAAAGATTGGCGCGGGGTCGGATATCAGCCAGTCCAGCGCGTCGATCCGGGTCGCGAACATGGCCATGGCGTTGCGGACCATCACGCGTTTCGATTGGATATAGGCCAGCCCATCGCCGCGCACGAAGGCGATCCGCCGTGCCGCCGGATCGGCGGTCATGATGAAGGATTGGAAGGCGGCGATCACGGCCTGCGCCTGAATCTTGAAATCCGACAAATCGACAAGAACGACATGATCACCGGGCATGCAATCGAGCGATCCGACCGCGGCTCGCATGTCCTGCGCAAAAATCTGGACTGTTTCAATGGACCAGAATCCAGTCATTTTTATGATGACTAAATTATTATGAGATTGGATATTTATGTCATACATTATTTTTACCTGGTGACGACCTATCCAGATAGCGATCTTATGAGATAATTTGTTCCATTATACTTTTAAACTATTTGGAGAAATCTGGCGATGCATGAGGTTTTCAACGGCGTGATGCGCGCGATCAGCAGCCTGCTTGGCCTGTTGATGGTGGTGATGGGCGGCATCTGGATTCTCCAGGGCTTCAATATCGCCTTCCTCGACAGCTTCATGGCGAACGACAAGCAATGGGCGCTATGGGGCGCGTTGCTGGCGATCGTGGGGCTGTGCCAGATCATCTGGAGCAATAGCCGCGAACGCTATTATCGCGGGAAATAAGGGGTCAGCCCCTGGGTCGCCGGTCAAATGCCGCCCGCGAATCCTCGATGGCGGCAAGATGTTTTTCCGCCCAGATCCAGACCCCGCAAAAGGCGGCGCTGAGCGTATTGCCCATCGGCGTCAGGGCATATTCCACTTTGGGCGGCACCACCGGATAGACGGTGCGCGTCACCAGCCCGTCGCGCTCCATATGCCGCAACGTCTGGGTCAGCATTTTCTGGCTGATCCCGTCCACCGCCTCACCGATCCGCGAAAAACGCAAAGGGCCGCGCTCTTCCAATATCTCAAGGACCAGCATCGTCCATTTGTCGGCGATTCGCCCGATCAGATCATTGACCAGCGCGTCGACCCTGGGGTCGCTCTCCTCGGGTGGAGGCGGATAATTTATATCGGTCGCTGCGCCCTTGACGCCCGGATTCTTCATTTCTTTCCCAATGGTATGTATGACACTTCACGGTGCCTTCTTTCCAAAAGAGAGCATAGGTCTAAATGGGGCGTCAGGCAATCCAGCAACCCGAAAGGACGCACCATGAACCCCAGCGGCAACACCATCCTGATCACGGGCGGCGGCTCCGGCATCGGCCGGGCGCTCGCCCATGAATTTCACGCAGCGGGCAATCAGGTGATCATCACCGGCCGCCGCCAGAGCGCGCTCGACGAAACCGTCGCCGCCCATCCCGGCATGGTCGCGATGACGCTCGACATGACCGATGCAGACGCCATCGCCGCCTTTGGCGCACGCATCGTCGCCGAACATCGCGCGCTCAACGTCGTCATTCATAATGCAGGGATCATGGTGGCGGAGGAGCGGATCGATCTGCCAACAGCCGAAGCGATAATAACCACCAATCTGCTCGGTCCCATCAGGCTCACCGATGCGGTGCTGCCGCATCTGCTGACCCGTCCCGCCGCTACGCTGATGACGGTATCTTCGGGTCTCGCTTTTGTGCCGATGGTCGCGACGCCGACCTATAGTGCAACCAAGGCGGCCATCCATAGCTGGTCCCTGGCGCTGCGCGAACAGTTGCGCGGCACCAGTGTCGAGCTGATCGAACTGGCGCCGCCCGGCGTGCAGACCACGCTGATGCCTGGCCAGGATATCAATCCCCATATGCTGCCGCTGGCCGATTTCATCGCCGAGGTAATGGCCCTGCTCGGCCAGCAGCCCGCGCTGGAGGAAATTTGCGTGGAGAGGACGAAGCTCTTGCGGGGTGCCGAGGCCCGCGGCGAGTTTGCGGCGGTGTTCAAGGCGCTGAACCAGCTTCCCTGATCGTCGCCACGGCGGTCCCTGAAGCCAGTCCTGTGTTTTGCTTCAGGGACCGCCGCCCTACGCCGGGGCGACGGCGCTAGTCGACGGGGCCTTGGCGGGTAGCGGAAACAAGCGCACGAACCGCTCCGCCAGGGTTCGGTCCCCCTCCACGCTGAGCGCGTCCGCGACATCCGCGAAGCGCGCGCCGCCATAAACCACAGCGGCCAGCGCGTTGGGATCGCCCGTCAGCAGCACATCCGCGCCCGTCACATCGCCCCGGCCGATCGTAAAGCCGCCGCCGCTCAGCACCGCGCGAAATTCCTCTTCGCCAAAGCGCAGGCCGATCACCGCATTCAGACCGCCGATCGCCGACAGGTCGATCATCGTGCGCATCGACATGATCACCGATACATTGCTCATCGGCTGCCCCGGCTTCATCGTCGGTGAGCGGCAGGCCCAGCGGCCCAGTTCCTTGAACAATATTTCCGATTCGAGTCCCCATTCCGTCAGCTCGTAAATCTGGCTGGCGGCGGGTGGCGGCAGGCGGCGACGGATCAGGATGCTCTGCCCCTCCAGTTCGTCGAGCCGCTGGGTCAGCACATTGGCGCTGATTCCGGGCAGCGCGGCGCGCAGGTCAGTGAATCGCTTGGGTCCAAGCAGCAATTCGCGCATGATCGGCATCGCCCAGCGGTCCCCGATGATATCGAGCGCATGGGCGGTGGCACAGCCATCCTGATAGGCTCGCTTCTTCACTTGGGCGTCCTTAGTTATTTTTTATAACTTCAATGTTGCATCATGTAACCATCGCAGGCACACAGTGCGAGACAGCGAGTCGCCGCCCCCGAGCGAAAGGAGAGAAACGATGAGTTATATGGACGGTTTCGTGATCCCCGTATCGAAGGGTAACAAGGAAAAATATCGGGCGCTGGCCGCCTTTGCCGCACCGATTTTCATAGAATATGGCGCGCTGCGCGTCGTCGAATGCTGGGCGAATGATGTAAAGCCCGGCAAGACCAATGATTTCCGCACCGCCGTCATCGCGGAGGAGGACGAGGAGGTCGTCTTTTCCTGGATCGAATGGCCCGACAAGGAAACCCGCGACGCGGGGTCCGCCAAGGTGATGACCGACGAGCGGATGCAGCCCAAGGAGGGTGAGGACATGCCCTTCGCCGGTGCCCGGCTGATCTATGGCGGGTTTGAGGTTCTGGTCGACGCCAAAGCCTGACATGATCCTCTGGGAGAGACATGATGACCGATTTGAACGGTAAATTCTTCTGGTACGAACTGATGACCAGCGACCCGAAGGCGGCGCTCGCCTTTTACGGCGACGTGATCGGCTGGACGGCGCAGCCCTTCGGCGGCGAACAGACCGATGATCCCTATCATGTCATCTCCGGCAGCGCAGGCCCGCTCGGCGGGGTAATGGCAATCCCGGCGGAGGCAAAGGATTGCGGTATGACGCCCTGGTGGGGCGGCTATATCGGATCGGCCGATGTCGATGCGGACGCCGCGCGCCTGACCGATGCGGGCGGATCGGTGAAGCGTCCGCCCGAGGACATAGAAGGCGTCGGCCGCTTCGCGGTGATCGGCGATCCGGGCGGCGCGACCTTCATGCTGCTCAAAGGCTCCAGCCCGGAAGGCATGCCGCCGCCGCCCCCGATGTCGCCTGGCCATGTCGGCTGGCACGAACTGATCAGCGGCGACTATGACGCCGACCTTGCCTTCTATACCGGCCAGTTCGGCTGGACCAAGGGCGATGCGATGGACATGGGACCGATGGGCACATATCAGCTCCTTTCCCAGACCGGCGGCACCAGCTTTGACAGCATGACCGGCGCGATCATGCCCAAGCCGCCCGAAGTGCCAGTGCCGCTATGGCTGTTCTACTTCATCGTCGGCGACATTGATGTCGCGCATGAGAAGATAAAGGCTGGCGGCGGCACCGTGATCCATGGGCCGATGGAAGTGCCCGGCGGTAGCTGGATCATCCAGGGCGTCGATCCGCAGGGTGCGACCTTCGCTGTGGTCGGCACCAAAGCGGCCTGAGGAGAGACGCGATGAACAAGATTTCCCCCTGCCTCTGGTTCGACGGCAACGCGCTGGAGGCGGCCAATTTCTATGTGTCCGTGTTCGGCGGATCGGTCGATCTGGTCAGCTATTTCCCGCAGGATCATGACAGCCCGGCACCGTTCGAGGGGGGCCAAGTATTGCTGGTCGTCTTCACCCTGCTGGGCCAGACCTATCAGGGATTGAACGGCGGCCCGCAATTTCCGTTCAGCGAAGCGGTCTCGCTGTCGGTCGCGTGCCAGGACCAGGCGGAGCTGGACCGTTATTATGCCGCGCTGACCGCCGATGGCGGATCGCCCGCGCCGTGCGGCTGGCTGAAGGACAAGTTCGGCTTTTCCTGGCAACTCGCGCCGGCGGCCATGGAGGACTGGTATGGCAGCGGCGACAAGGCCGCGATCAGCCGCATGATGGCGGTGATGATGACGATGCAGAAACTCGACATTCCCGCGCTTCAGGCCGCGTTCGACGGAGAGACGGCATGAGTAGCGAATTCGAGCTGTCGGTCACCCGCTATATCGACGCGCCGCGCGAAATCGTGTGGAAGGTGTGGACCGACCTGACCGAAGACTGGTTCTGTCCCAAACCCTGGGTCGCCAAGGTCATCGCGCAGGACATGCGCCCCGGCGGCCGGTCCTGCATAGAGATGTTCGGCCCGGACGGCGAAGAGACCGGCCCGATGGAGGGCGTATTTCTGGAAGTCGTCCCCAATGAGCGGATCGTCACGACCGACGCCTATTCTGTCGGCTGGGTTCCGCAAAAGCCCTTCATGACCGCCATCACCACCTTCGATGTGGAGGGCGACGGCACCCGCTACACCGCGACCGTGCGCCACTGGGACGCGGAAGCCATGGCCCAGCATGAGGCAATGGGTTTTGCCGAGGGCTGGGGCACGGTGGCCGATCAGTTGAAGGCTTTGGCGGAGACGTCTGCGGCGAGTGCTTAACAGCGTTCCACGCCCCCCTGCCGACCCCGTTCGGTTCGAGCTTGTCGAGAACACCGCGCGGCGTTCTCGACAAGCTCGAACCGAACGGAGATAGGGAGCAAGTTCAACCCAACCCCCGGTTGACTTCCACCCCCCTTTTCCCTATCGGACGCCCCCTGACCGGAGGCCGCTCGCGTAGCGGCCCTTTTTTGTCATGCCCGATTCTATATTTGATGCTTGAGGAATGAACGATGAAGCGCACCTTTCAGCCGAGCAACCTGGTTCGCAAGCGCCGGCACGGCTACCGCGCCCGCATGGCGACGCCGGGCGGCCGCAACATCATCCGCGCGCGCCGCGCCCGCGGTCGCAAGAGCCTGTCGGCCTGAAAGAACATCGGGGCGATCCTTCGCCGCCTGCCGCGCCGGCCATCATGGCCAAGCGCGCGGATTTTCTGGCGGCGAATCGGGGGAAACGGGCGCCCATGCCCGGCTTCGTCCTGCTGGTGCGTGACCGGGGCGATGGCGATCCGCGCATGCGATTCGGCATCACTGTGACCAAGAAGATTGGCGGCGCTGTCGTCCGTAACCGGATGAAGCGCCGTTTTCGCGTCCTGGCGCGCGAGACGCTGCCGGTACTGGGCGTACCGGGCGCGGACCATGTGCTGATCGGCCGCAGCGGCGGGATCGAGCGGGACTTCGCGATGCTGCGCGGCGAGCTGGAGAAGGCGCTGCGGAAAGTGATGCGGTGATGCCCATAGCCATCTCCGTTCGGTTCGAGCCTGTCGAGAACGCATGTGCGCCATTCTCGACAGGCTCGAACCGAACGGATGTTGTGTCGTGATCGCCCGCCTGCTCATCCTGCTTTCGCGCGGCTGGCAGATCGGGCCTTCGCGTATCCTGCCGCCGTCCTGCCGCTTCGCGCCGTCCTGCTCGCAATATGCGATCGACGCGCTCAAAAAATATGGTGCGCTCAAGGGTAGCTGGCTGGCGATCAAGCGGCTAATGCGATGCCACCCATGGGGCGGGTGCGGATATGACCCTGTACCGTGACAAGATTATAGGCGGGAGCCAGACAGAGCGTGGACGATAAAAAGAATATGATCCTGGCAGTGCTGCTGACGGCACTGATCCTGTTCGGCTGGCCCTATGTCTCAACCTATTTCTTCCCCGCGGCCAACCCGCCGGCGACGAAGATAGAGGCGGGCAAGACCACGCCGGTCGTCAATCCTGCCGCCGATCCGGCCGCCGACAGCCCCGCCGCGATCCGCGACCGCGCCGTCGTGCTGAAGGAAAGCGCGCGCGTGCCCATCCGCACGCCCAAGCTGGTCGGCTCCATCGCGCTAAAGGGCGCGCGGATCGACGACATCATATTGCCGACCTATGGCGAGACCATCGCGAAAAATTCGCCCGCGATCCGGCTGTTCAGCCCGGCGGGGACCAAGGACGCCTATTTTGCGGGCTTTGGCTGGCAGGGCGAAGGCTTGAAGGCACCGAACAAGGATACGGTCTGGACCGCGCAAGGGTCTGCACTGACCCCGACCACGCCGGTGACGCTGCGCTGGAATAACGGCGCGGGCCAGATTTTCGAGATCCGCCTGTCGGTCGACCAGAATTATATGATCAGCGCCGCGCAGAAAGTGTCGAACAGCGGCGCTGGCACCGTGAGCGTCAAGCCCTATGGTTATATCAACCGCACCGGCCATTCCAAAGACCCCGATACATGGACGATCCATGTGGGACCGATGGGCGTGTTCAACGGCGCGGCCAATTATGACGTCAATTACACGGATCTGGACGAAGGCCCTTCCAGCCAGACGTTCCAGTCCACCGGCGGCTGGATCGGCTTTACCGATAAATATTGGTTGTCTGCGCTCGTCCCTGGCCCGAAATCGGCCTTTTCCGGCCAGATGCGCAAGGGTGCTGGCGACAGCTACCAGACCGACGTGGCACTGGATGCGGCGATGGTTGCACCGGGCAAGGCGGTGACGCAGACCATGCGCCTGTTCGTCGGCGCAAAGGAAGTGAAGACGCTGCAAGCCTATGAGCGCGATGGCGTGCCCCTGTTCGACCGGGCGATCGACTGGGGCTGGTTCTACTGGTTCGAGCAGCCGATCTTCTCGTTGCTGCACTGGCTGTTCCAGACTACCGGCAATTTCGGCGTCGCGATCATCGGCCTGACCTTCGTCGTGCGGGCGCTGATGTTCCCGGTCGCCCAGCGGCAGTTCAGCAGCATGGCCGCGATGCGCGCGGTGCAGCCCAAATTGAAACTGCTCCAGGAACGCTACAAGGACGACAAGCCCAAGCTCCAGCAGGAGATGATGGCGCTGTACAAGACCGAGAAGGTCAATCCGCTGGCGGGCTGTCTGCCGATCTTCATCCAGATCCCGATCTTCTTCGCGCTGTATAAGGTGCTGATGCTGACGATCGAGATGCGGCACCAGCCCTTCGTCCTGTGGATCAAGGATCTGTCCGCACCCGACCCGGCACATATCCTCAACCTGTTTGGCTATCTCGACTTCCAGCCCCCCGCCTTCCTGGCGATCGGCGTGCTGGCGCTACTGCTGGGCGTCTCCATGTACTTCCAGTTCAAGCTGAACCCCGCGCAGATGGACCCGATGCAGCAGCAGATCTTC
>CAZLSU010000099.1:0-10369 GCA_964562225.1 uncultured Sphingobium sp. | reverse complement strand
GGGGCCCGGCCCGCACACAGAAATATTGGTGGGGGACAGGCGCTGCGCAAGGGGGCATGCGGGCAGAAATATTTTGTCATTCTTCCCCCCCTCCCGCTTGCGGGAGAGGAGAAGGAGAGTTGACCCCCGCCGCATCTCGCGCCATCGCTCACCCCATGTCCGACGACCAGCACGCCGCCGCGCCCCTGCGCCTGTTCAACAGCCTGACCCGCGCGATCGAACCCTTCGCGCCGATCGAGGCGGATCATGCGCGCGTCTATAGCTGTGGGCCGACCGTCTATAATTACGCCCATATCGGCAACCTGCGCGCCTATGTCTTCACCGACACGCTGCGGCGGACGCTGCTGTGGAAGGGGCTGGACGTCACGCACATCATCAACATCACCGATGTCGGCCATCTGACCAGCGACGCCGACGCGGGCGACGACAAGATGGAGGCGGCCGCGCGCGCGCAGGCGAAGAGCATCTGGGACATTGCGGCCCATTATACCGATGCGTTCAAGGCCAATATCGCCGCGCTCAACATCATCGAACCGTCCGAATGGACCGTCGCGACCGACTATGTGCCGCAGATGATCGATTTCGCCGCGAAGATCGCGCCCGATCATTGCTATGAACTGGACAGCGGTCTTTATTTCGACACGGCGACCGTGCCCGATTATGGCGCACTGGCCGGAGGCCGCGATGATGCGGCACACGCACGGATCGATCCGGTCGCGGGCAAGCGCAACCCCTCCGACTTCGCGATCTGGCGCAAATCGCCGCCCGGTGAGCAGCGCCAGATGGAATGGGACAGCCCCTGGGGCAAGGGCGCGCCGGGCTGGCATCTGGAATGTTCGGTAATGAGCCAGGCGCGCCTCGGCCAGCCGTTCGATATCCACACCGGCGGCATCGACCATCGCGAAATCCACCATCCTAACGAAATCGCCCAAAACCAGGCGTTTTGCGGCTGCACCGACACGCAACCCGGCTTCACTGGCGCGCGCTGGTGGATGCACAATAATTTCCTGGTGGACCGGAGCCGTGGAAGCGATGGCGGAAAAATGTCGAAGTCGAAGGGCGGTTTCACCACGCTCTTCTCGCTGACCGATCGGGGCGTCCATCCGCTCGCCTATCGGCTGCTGTGCCTGAGCGCCCATTATCGCAGCGAACTGGAATTTTTCGGCGAGGCGCTGGGCGCGGCGGTGACGCGGCTGAAGCGGCTGGTGATGGCCGTCGAGGGGCTGAAGGCCCGCGCCGAGGGGATCACCTGGCAATCGCCCCGGCTCGACTATCTGCGCGCCAACCTGCACCCCCGACTGGTGCCGTTGCTGGAGCAGTTCGACGCGGCGATCAGCGATGACCTGATGACGCCGCGCGCGCTGCCCCTGCTGGAAGAGGTGATCGCGCTCAAGAAAATCCCGGTTGATGAAAAACTGTGCCTGATCGCCGCCTTCGATCAGGCGCTGGGACTGAACCTGCTGACGCTGACGCGCGCGGATCTGCGGATTGCGCCCAAGGATGCGACGATCACGCCGGAGGACATCGAGGCTGAACTGGACCGCCGCCAGACCGCACGGGCCGACAAGGACTTCGCCCTGTCGGATGACATCCGCGACGCACTTATCGCGCGAGGGGTCGAGGTGATGGACGGCGATCCGCTGCGCTGGGAATGGCGGCTGGCGCTGGATTGAGGGGCTGTTCCCCTATTCCCCACCCCGCGCCGCCAGCACGCGGTTGCTCTCGTCCAGTTTGCCGCGCAACGCCGCCGCAAAACTGCGGCGCAGCGCCAGGCCGACCGCCGGGTGCACATTTGCATAGTCGCGCATCGCGGGCGCGAGCATGAACCAGAGTCGGCAATCGCGCGTCAGCCGAACGGTCGCCGTCGCGGGTGCATCGTCGAGCACGCCCGCCTCGCCGATCAATTCGCCCGGCCCGATCCGCCCGACCGGCGCGCCGTCGCGCAATACCTGCGCTTCGCCCTGCGCAAGGTAGAACAGGCTCTGCACCGATTCGCCTTCGCGCGTCAGATATTCGCCCTGCCGCGCGGTCAGCCAGTGCCCCTGGTCGATCAACTGGCGCGCGACAGGCGAATCGAGGTCGGCGAAATGGCCCGTGCGCAAACCGGTTTCGTCATCGGTGAAGCGGACCAGCCCCCGCCGCGCCGCCCGCAGCGCGATCGGCACGGCGCACACCAGCAGCAAGGCGCCCGCCATGCCTGCGCCGACCCAGGCCCGCGCCTCGATCGCACCGACCAGCCCCAGCCCCGCTGCCAGCAGCCCGCCGATCCGCATCCGCAGCTTGTCGGGCATGGCAAAGGCGACGATCAGCACGATGCCGCCCGCGATCATCCAGCTATTGGGCATGAATCATTTCCCCTGTTCGCGCCGCACCGCATCTCGCAACAGCAATATATCGCAAAAGCAAAGCCTCACGCAGCAAAAGAATCGCTGGCGCGCGCCATACTTGCCTTGATCCCGCGACGGGCGTAGAGGCGGCCCCTATTTTACCTTGAACGACAGGAGTGATGCGCCGTGGCGGCTAACTGGACGCCCGCAAGCTGGCGGTCCCACACGGGATTGCAGATGCCGGATTATAAGGACGCAGCGGCGCTCGCCACTGCCGAGGCGCAGCTTGGCAGCTATCCCCCGCTGGTCTTTGCCGGCGAAGCGCGCAGCCTGAAGGCGGACCTTGCCAAGGTATCGCGCGGCGAAGCCTTCCTGCTTCAGGGCGGCGATTGCGCCGAAAGCTTTGCGGAGTTCCACCCGAACAATATTCGCGACACCTTCCGTGTGCTGCTCCAGATGGCGGTGGTGCTGACCTTCGCGTCCAAGCTGCCGATCGTGAAGGTCGGGCGCATGGCGGGCCAGTTCGCCAAGCCGCGTTCGTCCGGCACCGAAATCATCGATGGCGTCGAGCTGCCCAGCTATCGCGGCGACAATGTCAACGACATCGCCTTCACCCCCGAAGCGCGCGAACCCAATCCGCAGCGCATGGTGCAGGCGTACAACCAGTCCGCCGCGACGCTGAACCTGCTGCGCGCCTTTTCGGCGGGCGGTTATGCGAATCTGCATCAGGTGCATCGCTGGACGCTGGATTTCATGGGGCGCAGCCCTTGGGCGACGAAGTTCGAGGCGATGGCCGACCGGATCGGCGAGGCGCTCGATTTCATGGCGGCCTGCGGCGTCGACCCGCAGACCGTACCGCAGCTTCAGGGCACCAGCTTCTACACCAGCCATGAAGCGCTGCTGCTGCCCTATGAGCAGGCATTGACCCGGCAGGATTCGCTGACCGGCGACTGGTATGACACCAGCGCACATATGTTGTGGATCGGCGATCGGACGCGGTTCGATGGGTCCGCGCATGTCGAATATCTGCGCGGCGTCGGCAACCCGATCGGCATGAAATGCGGTCCCAGCCTGGAACCCGACGCGTTGCTGCGCTTGCTCGACACGCTCAACCCGGCGCGCGAAGCGGGGCGGATGACGCTGATCACCCGCTATGGCTATGACAAGATCGAGGCCGGTCTGCCCAAGCTGGTGCGCGCCGTGATGCGCGAAGGGCATCCGGTGGTCTGGTCCTGCGACCCGATGCACGGCAATGTCGTGAAAGCCGCCAACGGCTACAAGACGCGCCCGTTCGAGCGCATTCTGGCCGAAACGCGCGGCTTCTTCGCGGTCCATCGTGCCGAAGGCAGCTTTGGCGGCGGCATCCATGCCGAAATGACCGGGCAGGACGTGACCGAATGCACCGGCGGCGCAATCGCCATCACCGACGAGGGGCTGGCCGATCGCTACCACACCCATTGCGACCCGCGCCTGAACGCCGGGCAGAGCCTGGAACTCTCCTTCCTGCTCGCCGACATGCTGAACGAGGAACTGAAGGAACGCCGCGCGGCGGCGTGAGGGGAGCAACTCCTCCCCTCCGATAACTTTGCATAATTGACGAACCCCGCCCCCGTTCGGGCTGAGCTTGTCGAAGCCCTTTACTTTTCTTTGCAAGAACTGAGAAAAGTAAACCCCTTCGACAAGCGCAGGGCGAACGGAAGAGAGTCAGAATTTCGCAACGGCCCCTGGCAGACAGGGGCGGATAATGGACTTTATTTCCGCGCCTTGCGCGCCGCATAACGCGCGTCGCGCTCCGCCTTCTTCTCTGCTTCGGTCAGAACCTTCTTCACCGGGATCGCGGCGAGCGCAGCGCGCTTGGCTTCGGCCTTTTCCTCGGCAAGCCGTGCCTTTTCGGCAATCTTCTCGGCGCGCTTCAGTGCCGCGGCCTCTTCCTTGGCGGCAGCGGCCGCCTGCCGCTCGGCGACGACCGCCGGGTCGATCGGCGGCTTTGCCTTCAGCTTTTCGAGCGCCTTGGCGCGCGCCTGCGCGGCCAGTGCGGTGCGCTCCTGAAAGCCGGGGTCTTTATATGATGCCATCGCGGCAATGTCCTTGAAAGTGTCGGAAAGGGCAGCCCCCTAGCATGGATCGGTACGCAATGGGGAGGAAATTGCATCGCCATGTTATCGACCCGCCTAACGACCTTTTAAACCTTTGCCCCTTAACGTCCGCGCATGTTCAGCCCCCGCCCCCCGCGCCTCTGATCCATGGGCTTTATCGATCAGCATAGGCGCGGCCATGATCTGGCGCTGCTGGCGCAGGCCGCGCCCCTCGCCGGGATCGGCGCGTTTGAATGCGACCTGCGTGATGACGCGCTCCAGTGGACCGATGGCGTGTTCGCTTTGTTCGGCGTGGATCGGGGCGAGCGGCTCGACCGGCGCGACACGCTGACATTCTACACCCCGCCCGCGCGCGATGCGCTGGAACAGGCGCGCTCCGCCGCGATTGCGGCGCGATCGACCTTTGAACTGGAAACGCAGATCGTCCGGCCGGATGGCACGCAACGCTGGCTGCGCATCCGTGCCGGGGTAAAATCCACCAACGGCCGGGCCACGCACCTCTACGGCCTTAAGGAAGATATCAGCGCCGACCTTGCGCGGCTCGACGAACTGCGGCGGCGGTTCGAGATGGACCCGCTGACCGGCCTGCCCGGCCGCGCACCCTTCCAGCGCGACTTTCTCGACCGGCCGATCGTCGCACGGGACAGCGCGCTGGTGCTGGTCGATGTCGACGGCTTCAAACTGGTCAACGACCGTTTCGGCCATGCGGCGGGCGACGCCTGCCTTGCGGCGGTGGCCGAACGCCTCTCCCGCGCCTTTACCGGAGCGACGCTGATCGCACGGATCGGCGGCGACGAATTCGCGGTCGTGGTCGATCGCCCGATATCCCCCTGCCGGATCGCGGCGCGGACGGCGGCCGCGCTGCGGCGGGTCACGATGCCGATCCCGTTCGGCGACCATCTGCTGCGGGTCAGCGCATCGGCCGGGATCGCCTTTGCGGCCGACATCGCCATGCCCCGCCCCGCCGGGCTGTTCGACGCGGCGGATGCCGCGCTGTATCGCGCCAAGCGGGCGGGACGGAACGCCTATCGCGTGCATCCCGCGCCGCCCCCGCCCGCCTGAGCCGCGCCGCCATCGCTCGTCCCGCCGCCTATCGTCCCGACATAGACGGGCTGCGCGCGCTAGCGATCCTGCCGGTGCTGCTGTTCCACGCCCATGTTCCGGGGCTGTCGGGCGGCTATGTCGGGGTCGACATATTTTTCGTGATCTCGGGCTATCTCATCACCGGCATCATCGCGCGCGAGGTCGATGAGCGGCGCTTTTCGCTGATCCGCTTCTATGAGCGGCGCGCGCGGCGCATTCTGCCCGCATTGACGGTGATGATCCTCGCCGTGTTGGGGGGCGCCGCATGGCTCTATCTGCCCGGCGATTTCCAGGGCGTGCCGCGTTCGGCGCTGGCCGCGACCCTGTCGCTCTCCAACCTCTATTTCTATGCCACCACCGGCTATTTCGCGGGGGGGGCCGATACCAAGCCGCTGCTGCACACATGGTCGCTGGCGGTGGAGGAGCAGTTCTACATCGCCTTTCCGCTGATGCTGATGCTGATCGCGCGGTTCCTGCCGCGTGGGCGGACCATGGTTCTGGCGATTGCGGCCCTGGGATCGCTCGCCCTGTCGATCGCGATGGCACGCGATACCAGCGGCTTTGCCTTCTATCTTCCCGCGACGCGCGCATGGGAATTGCTGGCCGGGGGCCTGATCGCGACAGGCGCGGTGCCGTCGATCCGGGCGCGGGCCGCGCGCGAAGGGCTGGCGCTAACCGGACTGGTGGCGATTCTTTGCGCGATCCTGCTGTTCGACAAACACACAGCCTTTCCCGGCGGCGCGGCGTTGCTTCCCGTACTGGGTGCCGCGGCCTTGCTTCATGCAGCACCCGGTTCGGCCATCGGACGGCTGCTGTCGGTCCCGCCGCTCCGCTGGATCGGGCTGTTCTCCTATTCGCTCTATCTGTGGCACTGGCCCGTCATCGTGTTCGGCGAATATGCGACCGATGCCGCCCTGTCGGGCTGGCGCAGCGCGGTCGCGATTCTGTTCGCCATGCTGCTGGCCGTCCTGTCCTGGCATTTCGTCGAGCGCCCTTTCCGCGATTCGCGCACCGTTCCAGTCAGCCGACTCTTCGCGCTGGCGGGCGGCGCGATCCTGACGCTGACCGCACTATCGCTTGCGATGATCGCCGTCGGACCGTGGGCCAGCCGCTTCCCGCCCGCCGTGCTGGCCCTGGCCGCCGCGCGCGACGATGTCAGCCCGATGCGCAAAATCTGCCACGACACCGCCCTGCGCGGCGCAGCGCCATGCGTGCTGGGACCGGAAGGGCCACCCACGGCGATCCTGTGGGGTGACAGTCATGGCGTGGAACTGGCCTATGCCCTGTCGCTCCAGCGGCGCACGCTGATGCAGATAACAACGTCGAGCTGCCCGCCGGTGCTGGACTGGCGCGCGGCAAAGGACCGGCGTTGCGCCGTGGCGAACAGCGCAACCTTCAACCGGATACGCGCCGACAAACGCCTGCACACCGTCTATCTCGCCGCCTTCTGGGGTAGCGGGGATTTTGTCGATCCTGCCGCACGCACGCTGCTCGACCGCACGATCGCGGCCCTGCGCTTACAGGGGCGCGATGTCGTGATCATCGGCGCGGTCCCGCCGCAATCCATGGACGTGCCAAGGCGGCTGGCGCATCTGGCGCGGGCAGGACGGCTCGAGTCGGCGATCGGGCGCGATCCCGACCTCTTCCGCGCGGAAACCGCGGGTCTGCGCGCGTTGTTCGCCACATGGCACCGGCGCGGCGTACAACTGATCGACCCGATGGACAGGCTCTGTGATGCGAAACAGTGCGCGATCATAGCGGACGGCCAGCCGCTTTACTTCGATTCGCATCATTTGAGCGTCGCGGGCGCGCGCCGCGTCGTGGAAAGCGCTATTCCGCCGCCATCGCATAGCCCTCACGCGGCAGTTCGCGCGCCAGGGCGGTGACGATATCGGCGACCAGCCGCTGCATCGCCCACAGGCCGGTGCCGGGCAGTTCCATCGCCGCGTCCAGATAAAGGCGGCGATCCATCTCCAGTTGCAGCGCATGGAATCCCTGGGCCGGGTGCCCATGCCGCTCGATCAGATGATCCCCCGCATAGGGATGGTTCTGCGCCGTCGCGATACCGCGCCCCTCGGCAATGTCCGCCACAAGCCGGGAAAGCGATCCAGCCGCGCTCCGCCCGAAACGATCGCCCACGACGATCTGCGGTTCCCGATCAGCGCCGATCGGCACCGGCAAAGGCGGCATCGAATGAAGATC
This sequence comes from uncultured Sphingobium sp., assembly GCA_964562225.1. Classification (GTDB taxonomy): domain Bacteria; phylum Pseudomonadota; class Alphaproteobacteria; order Sphingomonadales; family Sphingomonadaceae; genus Sphingobium. The sequence continues at coordinate 2,661 of CAZLSU010000099.1, read as the reverse complement.
AATCAGGATCGCATGGCCATGCGCATCGCGGGCGCGCGCCATCAGCGCCTCGATCGCGGCATGATAGGGGCGGTGATACCGGTCGATCCGCGCCCGCACCTCGCTCCATGGCAGCAGCCCCGACCATAGATCGCCCACACCCTGCAAGCGACGCGGGATAAGGCCAAGCCCGCCGCGCAGCTTCGCGCTCGATTGCAGCGGCTGATCGCGTGGCAATCCCTGCACCATCGCCGGATCGACCTCCCGCTCATGGCGATTGAGGTCGATCATCGCGCGCGGCGCGCGGGCAATGATCACAGTATAACCCGCCGCGATCAGCGGATGCGCGATCAGGTCGACCCCGCGATCCTCCAGCCGTCGCAGCGCCGCCTGGCGCACCCGCGCCTGGGCGATCAGCGCGGGGGTATAGTCGCGCCCGGCATGGGGAATGGACAGGATGACGGGGCTGGCGGGCGCGTCAGGCCCATAGAGATGATAGGCATCGGCAGTCCGGGTCGGCTGGCGCGGCACGGGTCGATCCAAATATACATCCCTTCACCAGTAAAAATGGTTAGCCGACTGGATAATATTAAGGGCTTGTCGCATAATGTTGCCGTTGGCGCTACCCTGGCTCGGGCCGGGGCGGTGCCAAGTGCGGGGCTTTTCGGGGGTTATCGGGGCATATGGTGCGGATTCTTCTTGCCGAAGACGATGAAAGCATGCGCGTCTATCTGGCGCGCGCGCTGGAACGGTCGGGCTATGAAGTGATCGCGGTCAGCACCGGGACGGAAGCATTGCCGTTCATCGATTCGGACCGGTTCGACCTGCTGCTCACCGACATTGTGATGCCCGAAATGGACGGGATCGAACTGGCGCAATATGCCGCCACCGCCGCGCCGGACATGCGCATCATGTTTATCACCGGTTTTGCCGCCGTGACGCTCAAGGCCGGCAAGGCGGTGCCGCAGGCCAAGGTGCTGTCCAAGCCTTTCCACCTGCGCGACCTGGTATTGGAGGTCGAACGCATGTTCGGCAGCGAAAGCCTGACCGGACTGAGTTAAGTCCTACCCTCAAGGCCGTTCGGGCTGAGCGTGTCGAACCCCTGCCCTTCTTTCGGTGGTTGAAGCCCTTCGACAGGCTCAGGGCGAACGGACGGCAGCATTGCTTCCCTAGTCCGGCACAACCTCTTCCATATCCGGCGTCGGATCGAGCGGAATCCCGGCCATCGCGGCCTTGAACCGCTCACGGTCCAGCCCGCCTTCCCAGGCCGACACGACCACGGTCGCCACCGCATTGCCGACAAAGTTGGTCAGGCTGCGGCATTCGCTCATGAACCGGTCGACCCCCAGGATCAGCGCCATGCCCGCGACCGGCACCGACGGCACGATGGACAGGGTCGCCGCCAACGTGATGAACCCCGCGCCCGTCACCCCCGCCGCCCCCTTGCTGCTGAGCATCGCCACCAGCAGCAGCAATATTTGCTGCTCCAGGCTCAAATGCACATTGGTCGCCTGCGCGATGAACAAGGCCGCCAGCGTCATATAGATATTGGTGCCGTCCAGATTGAAGCTGTAGCCGGTCGGCACGACCAGCCCGACCACCGACTTGCGGCACCCGGCGCGCTCCATCTTCTCGATCAGGCTGGGCAGCGCGGCTTCGGACGAGGATGTGCCGAGCACCAGCAGCAGTTCCGCCTTCAGGTACCGGATCAGGTGCAGGATGTTGAACCCCGCAATCCGCGCCACCGTGCCGAGCACGACCAGCACGAACAGCAGCGCGGTGATATAGAAGGTCGCGACCAGCCCGATCAGGTTGAGCAGGGTCGCCACGCCATATTGCCCGATCGTGAAGGCCATCGCCCCGAACGCGCCGATCGGCGCGGCCTTCATCAGGAAGGCGACCAGTTTGAAGATCGCATGGCTGGCCGATTCGAGCACCGCCATCAGCGGATCGGCCTTCTCGCCGATCAGCGTCAGCGCGATCCCGAACAGGATCGCGACGAACAGCACCTGCAAGATATTGTGTCCGTCCGCCACGGCCGAAATCAGCGTAGCCGGAATGATGTCCATCAGGAACGCCACCAGCGTGCGGTCATGCGCCTGCTGCTGGAATTCGACGACCTTGCCCGCGTCCAGCGTCGCCGGGTCGATATTCAGCCCCGCGCCGGGCTGCAACAGATTGCCCACGATCAGCCCAACGATCAGCGCCAGCGTTGAAAAGGTCAGGAAATAGGCGAAGGCTTTACCCGCGACCCGGCCGATCGCGCCCAGATCCTTCATCCCCGCAATGCCGGTGACGATGGTCAGGAAGATCACCGGTGCGATGATCATCTTTACCAGCTTGATGAAGGCGTCACCCAGCGGCTTTAAGGAAATGCCGACATCCGGCCAGAAATGCCCGATCGTCACGCCCAGCGCGATCGCGATCAGCACCTGGACGTAAAGCTGGCGATACCAGGGCAGCGTCGGGCTCGTCTGGACCGGCGATAACGATGGCTGCATGATGGTAAGCGTCCCCTTTTGTCGGCAGCATATGGGCTGGCACGGCCCTGTCCAGCACATTGCGGCAACCGCCGAAGATTCGCGCTTGCACCGCTTCCAAAGCGCCGCTATGCGCTCCCTTCCCCGAGTGGGCGTGTAGCTCAGTGGTAGAGCACTGTGTTGACATCGCAGGGGTCGCAAG
>CAZLSU010000098.1:0-10502 GCA_964562225.1 uncultured Sphingobium sp. | reverse complement strand
ACCATGGTGCCGCGCTTGCGGCGGCGGCGCTTTTCGGTGGCGCAGGTCTGGTCGTAGATGATGACCGTGGTGCCCTTGATCTCGCGGAACTCGCGCTGCACGGCGTCGAGCGTGTCGCGGTGCTGGATCGCGATGCCTTCCGGCAAGCCCTTCACGCTCTCGTATTTCTCGGGCTCGTCGGTGACGATGGTGATCTTCACCGCGCCCTCGGCGCGCATGCTCTGCGCGATCTGCACCACGCTGTGGCCCTCGGGGCGCTCGCCCACCTGCTGGCCGCCGGTCATGGCCACGGCGTCGTTGTAGAGGATCTTGTAGGTGATGTTCACACCGGCCGCGATGCTCTGGCGCACCGCCAGCAGGCCGCTGTGGAAGTAGGTGCCGTCGCCCAGGTTGGCGAACATGTGCTGGTCGTGGCTGAACGGCTGCTGGCCGACCCACGGCACGCCCTCGCCGCCCATCTGGGTGAAGCCCACGGTGGCGCGGTCCATCCAGATGCTCATGAAGTGGCAGCCGATGCCGGCCATGGCGCGCGAGCCTTCGGGCACCTTGGTGCTGGTGTTGTGCGGGCAGCCCGAGCAGAACCAGGGCTGGCGCTCGGCGCCGGCCACGCCCTGAGTGAGCAGGGTCTGCATGGACTGCTCCTGCGCGGTCAGGATGGCCAGCTGCGCGTCGATCCGCGCCATCACGTCCTCGGGCACACCGCCCATCTTCTTCAGGCGCTTGGCAATGGCACGCGAGATGATCGCGGGCGACAGGTCGGCGTTGGCGCGCAGCAGGGTGCGCTCGCTGGGATTGGGCATGGACCACTCGCCGCCACTGAAATCGCCTTCGACCTCTTCAAACTTGCCGAGCACGTTGGGCCGCACGTCGGGGCGCCAGTTGTAGAGCTCTTCCTTCAGCTGGTACTCGATGACCTGGCGCTTCTCTTCCACCACCAGGATCTCGCGCAGGCCGGTGGCGAATTCGCGAGTGGTCTGAGCTTCCAGCGGCCACACCACCGCCACCTTGTGCAGGCGCAGGCCGATGCGGCGGCAGGTTTCGTCGTCCAGCCCCAGGTCCAGCAGGGCCTGGCGCGTGTCGTTGTAGGCCTTGCCGCTGGCGATCAGGCCGAAGCGGTCGTTCGGCCCGGCGATCACGTTGTGGTTGAGCTTGTTGGCGCGGATGTAGGCCAGCGCGGCATACCACTTGTAGTCGAACAGGCGGGCTTCCTGGTCGAGCGCGTGGTCAGGCCAGCGGATGTGCAATCCACCGGGCGGCATCTCGAATTCGGGGATCACGATGTTCACGCGGCCCGGATCGATTTCGGCCGTGGCGCTGGATTCGACGATCTCCTGGATCGTCTTCATGCCCGCCCAAACGCCGCTGAAGCGGCTCATGGCCAGCGCGTGCAGACCCAGGTCCAGGATGTCCTGCACCGAGGTGGGGAAGAACACCGGCAGGCCGCAGGCCTTGAAGATGTGGTCGCTCTGGTGCGCGGCGGTGGAGCTCTTGGCCACGTGGTCGTCGCCGGCCACCGCGATCACGCCGCCCCAGGGCGTGGTACCGGCCATGTTGGCGTGCTTGAACACGTCCGAGCAGCGGTCCACGCCCGGGCCCTTGCCATACCAGATGCCGAAGACGCCATCAAAACGGTTGGTGCCGGGCGGCGCAAAGCCCAGTTGCTGCGTGCCCCACAGCGCGGTCGCCGCCAGTTCCTCGTTCACGCCGGGCTGGAAGACGATGTTCTGCTTCTTCAGGTGCGGCGCCGCCTTCTGAAGGGACTGGTCATACCCGCCGAGCGGGGAGCCGCGGTAGCCGCTGATGAAACCCGCGGTGTTCTTGCCCATCAGCGCGTCGCGCTGGCGCTGCAGCATGGGCAGCTTCACCAGGGCCTGCACGCCGCTCATGAAGGCGCGGCCGTGGTCGAGGGTGTATTTGTCGTCCAGGGTGACGGTTTCCAGGGCCTGGCGGATGTGCTCGGGCAGCGGCGCGTTCATCTTGTGTGTCTCCTTCGTGGGCGGGGGCGTCTTGTGGACGCGCGTGCGACTGGGGGCTGGCCCCGGGTAGGGACCGGCCCCCAGTCTGCCGCGCAGTGTATGCCCGAGTTTGCGATAGGTGTTTGCGTTTCATGCCCGGAATTTGCATGATTGAGAAAGAAACTTTCATTCTTTTGCCGATCATGGAAACACTGGACCGGTTCGACCTCGCCATCCTGCAAGAACTGCAAGCCGACGGCCGCCTCACCAACGCCGAGCTCGCGCAGCGCGTGGGCCTGTCGGCCGCGCCCTGCTGGCGGCGCGTGCGCTCACTGGAAGAACGCGGCTTCATCCAGGGCTACCGCGCCGTGCTCGACCGCGACAAGCTCGGCCTGGGCGTACTGGCCTTCGTGCGGCTGGACGCGGACCGCAACAACGGCGACGTCACGCGCCAGTTGGAGCAGGCCATCCGCGCCATCCCCGAGGTGGTGGCCTGCCACTACATCAGCGGCTCGGGCACCTTCGAGCTGCAGGTGGTGAGCCGCGACCTGCACCACTTCAGCGCCTTCGCGCGCGAGGTGCTGCTCAACTTGCCCAACGTGAAGGACCTGCACACCAGTTTTTCACTGGGCGAGGTCAAGGCCGGGGGTGCCATACCTTTGACTCACCTGATGGAAAACCAAGGTGGTCACTCGGCAACGAGATGATTTACTTGAGGGGGTTTCCCGCCATTTGGTGAAATTTTTCGACCGTTAGCTCAGAAGCTCTCCTTAAGTTGTTGAAAAACAGGCAATTTCCGCTCTGCGACGATTGTGAACACCCGTAACGGGCTTCAGAATCGTGCCACTTTGGCTTCCAAGGTGCCGCAACAAAAGTGTTCACCAACCTCTGAGGACTTCGACGTGAAACGCAACCTCCTTTTGAAAACCGCCCTGGCGCTGGCCATCGCATCCCCCCTGATGGCCTCGGCCGAATCCCAACTCACCACCGGTAGCGGCTCCGCCGTGGCCCGCCTCGACCTGCAGGTGATCATCCCGGGCGTGATCTACCTGGGTGTGGGCTCCGGTACGAACCAGATCGCCACCGGTGGCAACCTCGACTCCGTCACCTTCGACTACACGAACAACGCCGATCAGGTGGGCATCACGAACACCCCGGCAGCGGATATCAACAACTCGATGGGCACCGCTGGCAGCACCCTGCCGGTGCGCGTGTTCAGCAACATCGGTCAAGTGGTGATTACCGCTGACAACGCGGCCAACTTGGTCAATGGCACCGAGACGATTCCCTTCACCGAGATGTCGGTGGTCTCGGACAACCCCAATCTGGCGGCGCCCGGCTTCAGCGGTGGCACCAGCCAGCCCCTGCTCGCCGGCCGTGTGACCAACCAGACCGCCAACTGGACCTACAGCTACCGCAACTCCACGGCACCGGCAGCCGGCGTCTACACCGGCACCGTGACCTACACCGCCTCCCTGCTCTGATCACGGCGTCGTGATCGCCCCGGCGGGCGCGGTTCACTCCCGCCTGCCGCCCCACGAAGGGTCTGCCGCCACCCGCTGCCCTTCGTCCTTTTTCTTCTGCGTCTTGTCGAACATGCTCCGCCGGCTGCTTCCGCCCCGTTCGATCGCCGCCTTGATGCTCATCGCGGTGGGTACGCCTTCCGCCCTCGGCTGGTCGATCCCCATCAACCAGGCCAGCCGCCGGGTCTACCTGCACGTGGGCAATGGCGCGCCCGCCGGCAACAGCAGCGCCACCAGCGGGCCCATCAACCTCGTCCGGGTGAGCGTGCCCGCCAACCAATTGGGCAACGGCGTGGCCCAGGCCATGACGAGCAACAGCACGCAGTCCAACAGCCTGCAGGGCGACAACTACCTGACCTGCCCGACGCCGTCCAGCCAGCTGCTGATCGGCGCCTCCTACCAGCGCAACAACAACGGTGCGCCAGCCAGTGCCACGCTGCGTGTGAGCTCGCCCGCCGTGCTCACCAATGCCAACGGCGACACCATCCCCATCTCCGAAATCGGCTGGACCGTGGGCGCGCCGGGCAGCAGCGCGCCCAACGTGATCCCCGCCGGCACCTTCAGCGGCAGCTCGCAGTTCCTGGCCACCATTCCGGCCAACACCTACATCGAGAACTGCCACAGCTTCCGCTACGCCAACAGCGTGATGCGCGCGGCCGGCACGTATACGGCGCGCGTCACCTACACGGTCACCAGCCCATGAAACGCGCCGCCTGCCTCCTGGCCGCGGTGGCGGCCATGGCCACCACCGCGACCCGGGCCGAGACGCACCGGCTCGACGACTCGCTCACCCACACCGTGCCGCCCCATGTGCAGATGCAGTGGCGCCCATTGCAGGCCGCGGCCGACGGCTCGGGGGCGGTCGAGGCCTGGGTGCGGGTCAACGTGCGCCTCGACACGCGCGCCTTCGTGCAACGCAGCGGGCGCGTCTACCTGGCGCTGGAGCGCGACCAGTCCTCGCCCGTGGAAGCGGTGTGGACCTCGCAGGGCCGGCTGCAGTCGGGCCGCGTGGTCAGCGGCGAGCGCACGCTGGTGTTCGCCGGCGTGATCCCGGGTGCCACGCTGGACGACCAGTTGAACATGCGCCTGCGCGCGCAGACCGACTGGCAGAGCGATCAACGCCGGCTGAACTTCCACGTCGAATTCGATGCAGACTGAACCGCTCCAACGCCTTGGCGTCCTCATCGTCACGCTCGGGGCCTTGGCCTTGGGCGTCACCGCACCCGCTGCGCACGCGCAAGGTTTCTCGGCCTACGTCACACCGCCGCGCTTCGAGCTGCGCGTGCAGCCCGGGACGACCCTGCGTCAGGTGTTCGAGCTGCAGCAGACGGGCAACGCACGCGGCCAGTACCGCGTCTACACCAACGACTGGATCTTCCAGCCCGACCAGACGGTGGATTTCGTCGACGCGCTGACGCCCGAGAGCTGCCGGCCCTGGGTGGCGATCGAGCGGCGCGAATTCGCCGTGGAGCCGGGCGCGCGCTACCGCTACCGCTTCGAGATCACGCCCCCGGCCGACACCCCTGCGCGTGAATGCCGCTTCGCGATCATGGTGGAAGGACGCGACCCCACCGTCGGCGGCAACGTGCAGGCCGCCGGCCGCATCGGCATCGTCGTCTACGCGGCCGTGGGCGACGCCGCGCCACGCCTGGAGCTGGCCGACACCCGCGTGGAGACCTTGAACGGCCGGGCCACGCCCGTGCTGCTGGTGCGCAACACCGGCAACGCGCATGGCCGGCTCGGCGGCTTCGTGGAAGGCACGGACGATGCCGGACAGCGCATCGAGTTCGGCCCGGCCGACCTGCCCATCCTGCCCGGCGAGACGCGGCGCGTGCCGCTCGTGGCCCTGGGCGAGGGCAAACAGGCCGCGCCCACGGTGCGGTTTCCGGTGCGCATCCAGGGCAAGCTCGAGTGGGGGCGCAACACGCTGGCGCTGGACGCGCGCTTCGCCCCATGACCTTCGCGCGGGCGCGCCCGCGGCGCCACGCCCTGCTGGCGGCGGCGCTTCTTCTGGTCTGGCCGGGGCTGGCGCTAGCGCAAACGGCCGCACCAACGTCCGGCCCAGCGCAGGCACCCACACCCGCGTCGACACCCGCGTCCACACCCGCCCCTTACGTGGACCGCGAAATCGAAGGCCTGCCCCCCCAGGAGGTGGACGACGCTCCCGCGCTCGACTACGACGCCAGCGGCTGGCCGCGCTACCTGCGCCTGGAAGCCCGGCTCGCCAGCGATCCTTTCGAACGGCGCGGCGGCAGCTACCTGGGCTACGGCGGCTACGGTCAGCTGGAAACACCCAACCACGGCGCGCTGTCCTTCGACGGCCAGTACAGCCCGCGCAGCGGCGGCGGCACGCTCACCCTGCGCCAGCGCGGCGTGCCGCTGGGCGACGGCTGGGTCGGCAACCACGAACTGGGCCTCATCAACTCGCTGGCGCCCAGTCTCACGCGGCTGCCCTCGCGCGTGTACGTGCCCTCCAGCTACCTGCGCGGCCTCAGCGGCGAATGGGAGCGGCCCGACGCCGGCTGGCAGTGGCAGCTCAGCAGCGGTCAGCCGGGCCGCCTGGGCATCCTGCCCGACACGCGCTTCATCACCACGCCGGGGCGGCGGCACACGCTGGGCGCGCAATGGCGCCCCAGCAGCAACGATGGCTGGGGCGTGGCCCTGCAGCACGAGCAGGCCGACGGCGTGCGCCCCTTCGGCCTGCCCGACAGCGCGCCCCTGCTGGACGCCGACGCCACGCGCCTGGCGCTGCGCCGTGACGCAGGCGCGCTGCGCTGGCAGGCGCAGTGGCTCAGCGACCGCACCAGCGCGCTTGCCGGCTCCCGCCAGGGCGGCTGGGCCGACGTGGAATGGGACAGCGACAGCGGCGCCTGGTCGCACGGCGTGGGCGCCTACCGGCTCGACACCGGCCTGAGCTGGGCCGGCCAGCCCATGGCCAGCGATCTCGAAGGCCTGTACCTGCGCACGCGCTACCTGCAGCGGCGCTGGTCGGCCGACGGCTCGCTCGACTGGTTGCGCAGCATCAGCCGTCGCGACAGCCGCGGCTTCTACGGCACCGGCAGCCTGCGTTGGCGCGTGGGCCGAGAAAGCCAGGCCAGCGTGGGCCTGGCGGTGCGCGATCTGGACGGGCGCGACTGGAGCGCCTACGGCGACTGGCGCTGGACCAACGACCTGGGCGCCAGCGGTCTGCGCCTGGAAGCGGAAGGCGGCGACAACCGGCGCCGCCTGACGCGCCTGGTGCACGACCAGGAATGGCCCGTGAGCACGGGCTGGGCCCTGTCCAGCAGCCTGGGCATCGCGCGCCAAGGCGAACAGGCCGGCCGCGGCCCCACCGGCAACCAGTGGACGGCCGCACTCAACGCCAGCGTGCCCGTGGGCCAACGCGCCGGACTGCGCGGCAGCCTCAGCACCGAACAGGGCCCTGGCAGTGCCCAACGCAGCTCCATCAACCTCAACGCCAACTGGCGCCTGAACAACCGCTGGGAGCTGGAAGGCAGCTGGGTCTGGAACCGCGGCCAGTTCCCGGTGGTGGCCTCGCTGGACCCGCTGACGCCACCCGTGGTCATCGACCAGACGTTGTCGGGCCGCTCGTTCTACCTGTTGCTGCGCTACCAGCGCCAGGCCGGCAGCCGCGACTTTCCCCTGGGCGGTCAGGCCGGGCAGGGCGGCGGGCGGCTCGAGGGCGTGGTGTTCTTCGACGGCAACCGCAACGGCGTGCAAGAGGCCAATGAACTCGGCGTGCCCAACGCCACGGTCTTTCTGGACAACCGCTACGCCATCCGCACCGACAGCCAGGGACGATTCGAATTCCCGCTGGTCGCCAGCGGCACGCACACGGTGACGCTGCGCGCCGACAGCCTGCCGCTGCCCTGGAACGTTGTCGGCGACGGTTCACTGCCGACCGACGTGCAGTTGCGCCAGACCACGCGGCTGAGCCTGCCGGTGCAGCGCGCCGAGTAACCGCGCAGCGTACGCCGGCGGTGGTCGCAAGCGGCGCCAAGCCCACGTTCGCCCTGCGGGTTCGGTTCAAGTCCTCGGTCAAAAGGTCGATAAGGGCGGCATGTGTCCGACCGCCCTTCGTGTTGCTTGCGCCCTGCTCGTGCTGGCCGCGCCCCTGAGCGCCCGACCCGAGTCGAGCCTTGCCACGGGCGCCAACGCCTCGGCCAGCGCCTCGGTCAACTTCCGCATCGTGATACCGCCGATGACCCGCGTGCTGGACAACCGCCACCCGACCAGCCTTCGGGCTGCGGGCGGCGCCCCCGAGGCGCACCAGGAGCTGGTGGTGCTGACGACCCTGCCTCAGGGCTTTTGCGCCCGTCTGCGGTTGACGTCGCCCGAGATTCGCGAATGGACGCTGAGCACTCGGGCGCCGGGCGTGAGTGTGCAGCGCACGGGTGAGGGTTATCGCGTCTGTACGCCGCGCCATGGCCGCCACACACTGGCCCTGCACCACGAGTTCGCGCTGCGCGACCCTGCCGACGCCCAGACCCCCATGCCCTGGCCCGTGCAGACCGAACTCAGCGCACTCTGAGCACCGATCTGGGGCGCTGCTCCGATGGCAGAAAAGGCTGCGGCAGCACCGCTTGGGTACGCGAGAAGACGGCGCGAGCAACCCCGCCCGCCGAGGGCCAATCGAGCGTCAGCTTGCCCCGATCGGACCCTTCGTGGTCGCTGGTCCACGAAACACCGTTTCGGGATGTAAGCTTCGCACCGACAGCCTGAGGCCGCGACGCAGCATTTTTGCTGCACTGCGCCAATTTGGTCTGCACTTATCGTTCCCCGCGCCGGCGCGGTCTAGGCAGAGGCCGTCCAGACGAACGGTTGGCGCATTTCATGATGCGGTCCCACGCGCTGCTCAATGGCCTGCAGCAGTTCCGGCAGGTGGGCGAAGCTGTGGCGCCGCACGCCCTGTTCGGCGATGCCGCGCAGGATGCGTCGAACCCGTTTCAACCAGGGGGTCTCGTCGAATGGCCCATGAACCACCACGCGCGGGCGCCGCGCCAGCCAGGCCTTCACATCGGGGTGCCGGTACGCCGCGTGGTTGTCGACGATCAGGTGCAGGCGAACGGACTCCGGCGCCCGCCGATCGATCAGACGCAGGAACCTGAGCCACTTCTGGTGGCGCAACGGGTCGGGTGAAGTCGGGATCACCGCTCGTTCCAGCGCCCCGAGCGCGGCGGACAGGCTGGTCGTGCTCAAGTCGTCCTGGACCCAGGTGCCCGCGCGCGCGGGCCAGGCGTCATCGCAACCCAGTACCAGCGCGCGCTCGAACGGGCCCACGCACAGCCCCAAGACATCGACCCGCCGGCCTTCGAAGCGGGGGAGATCGTGTGAGACCGCAGCGCCGTCCAATACGTGCGGCTGAATGCCGTTGCGCTGCCACACGCGGCGCACGGTCGTCGCGCTGATACCCAGGTGCGCGGCCAGGCTGCGCGTGCTCCAGTTCCCGCCCGAGGCCGGTTGCTCGTTCTGCGTCGTGCGCAGGACGTACCACTCGACTGCGGCGGTCACGCTCGGTGCGCGCCCCGAGCGCGCGGCGTCCTGCATCAGTGCCTGCACTCCGCCTTCGATGAAGCGCCTGCGCCACAAGGCCACCTGCCGCCGATCGAGTTTCACCTCGTCGGCGATCTCCTTGTTCTGCCAGCCCTGGGCCGCCAGCAGGATGACGCTGGCGCGTTGCTGCACGCGGGCCTCCACCCGCCGGCCCTTGGCCAGCGCGCGAAGTTCACGCTCGGTTTGCGCGTCCGTCTCTATCGGCTCCGCCACTCGCATCGCTTCCATCTCCCGAAAGACCGCTCTGCCCGAAATCATAAGTGCAATCAATTTCGGCGCACCCGCGCAGTGTCCGGCAGACCGATCGTTCCGACAAGTTTTCGATCGCATGCATCGCGTGGCTTAACTCAAGCTTCGTTACATGTGGCCCTGGCCCGCGCTCCAAGAATGAATCGGTCGGCGCGGGCTGCATGCCCGCGTTTCCGTTTCCAACGAACGCCGGGAGTCCAGGTATGTCGTGCTTCAGCCGCTACACGTCCTTGCGCGCCATGCCGGTGCACTTCGCGCACTTGCATGGGGCCCGTCCATCGAACATCTCCATCCGCGGGGGGCCGTGACATGGCCCGCGCCAGCGCCCACACGCTCGAGAGGATCAAGGCCAGGGTCGAACGGTCCTCGCCCTCACCCTCGCACGCCGAAGACCATGCCGGCACCGTCGTCCCTCTCTATAACGAGCACGACCTCGCCCACAGCCTGGCCCCCTGGGCCAACCTCGCCCAGCGCGAGCAACAGGCCAGGGCCTGGCTGGTGCTCACCGACCTGTGCGTGCTCGCCGTCTGCTTCGTCGCCGGGCGCCTGCCCGCCTGGCTGCGCGACGAGGTGAGCTTCTCGCAGGCCATGAACGTCTGGTGGGCCGCCAATGGCCACCTGCGCCTCACGCTGTTCGCCGGCATCGCCATCGCCATGGTCACCTGGATGTGGGCCGTGCAGAGCCACTACGGCACCCACCGCCGCAAGCCCTGGTGGGACGAGACCCGCCAGTTGATCCAGGTCATCGCGCTCGCGGCCTTGCTCGACGCCATGGTGATCTACCTCGCCAAGTGGCCCCTCTCTCGCCTGTGGACGGGCGCCACCTGGGCCCTCGTGCTCGTGTGCCTGCCGCTGGCCCGCCTGGCCGTGCGCACGGTGCTGCTGCGCGCGGGCCTGCTCACGCAGCCCTACGTGCTCATCGGCCACCCCGACGACGTGGAGAAGGCCGCCGCCGCGCTGGCCAGCGACCCCTTGCTGGGCTACAAGCCCGTGGCCGTGGTCTGCCCCGATCCCGGCGCGCGGCTGGTCCAGCTCGGTGGCGGGCAGGTGGTCGCGCCCACGGCACTCACGCCCGGCGTGCGCGATTTCCTCGCGCGGCCCGGCCCGCACCAGCTGGTGGGCGTGCTCGGCATCCGCGACAACAACTGGCTGCGCGAACTCGCCGAGGAACTCATGCTCACGCGCGACGACCTCGTCATGGTGCCCGCGCTCGGCGGCCTGC
>CAZLSU010000097.1:0-10567 GCA_964562225.1 uncultured Sphingobium sp. | reverse complement strand
TAGAACCCGACCTCGGCCAGATGCGCGAGGCCATCGGCGTCGTTCGCGTCAGTCTCCCGATACGCCGCATACAGGCGTTCCTTCTCGACCTCACGGCCGGGTCCCTCCTCGCATCGCTCATAAACGAATGCCGCCACCTCGGAGCCCTGATTGAACAGGTCCAGCACCGCCTCCTCCGATGCACCGGGCAGCACGAACCGGCCGCGATCTCGAAGCCGCCGCCACCCCTCGAGCGCCCACAACAGGATGCCGGGCAACTCGGCCATCAGCCGGTCAGCGAGGCCCGGGTCCTCCCGGCCGAGGAAGCTCTGTTGCATCCGCAGGACTGAGAAGCGGTTGGCAAGCGCGGGGCTGGCGTCTGGCAGCTTCGGCAGGACGTTTGATGAGACCACGAAGCGGGTGGAGATGCGGCGCATCGGACCCTTCTTCCCGCCGTTACCGGCGCCCGATACGCGGTAGATCGCGGACCAGTGTTTCGCGCCCTTGTCGCTCACCCGGAGCCTGAGCTGAGGGACAACAGTGTCAGCCCATTCGATCCGTTTGCCGGGGTCCGCCTTGAGCTTGGCGATGGCCTTGTCGGTGATCGTGTCGCGCCTAGCGTCATGTGCTACGGCGATATGCTGGGCTTCCATCCTCGTCCTCCAGATCCATTCCGGGGAAACGCGGGGGAACTCTAAAGCACGCGCTGCGCTAAGCCCCGCCGATACCCGGCGAGATCGTTTTCTAGTGTAAACCCTCGGGAAGTCGAATGTTTCTTAACCAGCTCAGTCTCGGGGAAACCTCGCCAGACTGGGTAGCTTGGACCTCCGAAGGCAGAGGCCACTGGTTCGAATCCAGTCGGGTGCACCAGCTTTCTCTGCGCCGCGAAAAGCCTGTCCTATCGGTGGGCGATCTGCCAATAGTCTCGAAGGCGACGTACGGATCGGCCCCGCGCAACAATATGTCGCAACGGGCGGGAAATATGCGAAGTTAAGCCTAACGCAGACCCAGATATTTATGCGCCTGGACCGTCAACCGCCAGCGCGGCCGGGCCAGCACCAAGTCCACCGCCGCCTGTGCATTGGCGATCGCATCGGGGTCGTCGAGCGGCTGGACGAGATGATGGGCGAAGGCCCAGCCTTCCATCCTCTCGACGTCCGCCGCACTATGGCCCGCGCCGGGCTGAGGCCAGACCAGCTTCAATTCGTCGCCCCCGGTCTGGACGACATCGCTGCCCGCCTTGGGACTGATGCAGACCCAGTCGATACCCGGATGCACCGGCAGAGTCCCGTTGCTCTCGATCGCGATGGTAAAGCCCGCCCAATGCAACGCATCGACCAGCGCATCGTCCACCTGCAACATCGGTTCGCCACCGGTCAGCACGATGTAGCGCCCCTCCGTCCCATCGCCCCAATATGCAGCAGCTCCCGCAGCCAGCCCCGCCGCATCGGCGAACTTGCCCCCGCCATCGCCATCGGTCCCGACGAAATCGGTATCGCAGAACCGGCAGACCGCTTGGCGCCGATCCTGCTCGCGCCCGCTCCAAAGGTTGCACCCGGCAAAGCGCAGGAACACCGCCCGCCGCCCCGCCTGCACCCCCTCGCCCTGGAGCGTCAGGAACATCTCCTTGACCGCATAGCTCATCGTAGCAACAACATGGGCTGCGCGATCAGGGCCGGACGGCGTAGAGGGTGGGATCGGGCAAACCCGCCTCGTCGAACCCCTTGGCGCGCAGCCGGCAACTGTCGCACCGACCGCAATGCTTGCCGTCGGGCGTCGGATCATAGCAGGACCAGCTTATCCCCGCGTCCAGCCCCAGCCGGGCGGCCTCGCGCACGATATCGGCCTTGCTCATATGCTGGAGCGGCGCGTTGATGCGAATCGGATGCCCCTCCACCCCCGCCTTGGTCGCCAGCGACGCCATGGTCTGAAAAGCGTCGATGAACTCCGGGCGGCAATCGGGATAGCCCGAATAGTCGAGCGCATTGACCCCGATAAAGATATCGCTCGCCCCCGACACCTCCGCCAGTCCCAAGGTCAAGGACAGAAAGATGGTGTTGCGCGCGGGCACATAGGTCACCGGAATATCGCCGGTGACCCCGGTCTTGGGCACCGCGATATCGGCCGTCAGCGCCGATCCCCCAAACGCTGCAAGATCGAGCGGCAGAACGATATGCCGCATCGCGTTCAACGCCGTCGCGACATGCCCGGCGGCGCGCAACTCTACCCGATGCCGCTGGTTATAATCGATGGTGAGCGCCAGCACATGATAGCCCGCTTCACGCGCAAGCCCGCCCGCGACCATCGAATCCAGCCCGCCCGAAAGCAGGACCACCGCAAATTTACCGTTATTGACGCCCATGAAGGTCCGCTAGCGCGCCAGGCAGGGCAGCGCAAGGCAATGGATCAGCTGCATGCGCCCGTCCGTCGGCCTTCGACCGCCACCGAAAACGGCAAACCGCCGACGATCCCTTGCGAGCGGATCTGCACCAGCCGCGGCGTTTCGACGCGCAGGTCGGTGCGGCCATTGCCCGCGCCCGCACAGTCATAGGAAACCACCACCGTTTCGGCCGTGTCGCTGATCAGGTAGCGCTTGCAGCTATTGCGCGGATGCTCGATTTGAAGAAGCTGCTGAAGATCGGCGACGCATAGGTGGCGGATCTTTCCATCCTCGCGCGCACGCAATTCCCAGTCGCCTGGTTCCAGTTGGCGGAGCGCGACGGGCAGAGGAGCCTTTGCCGCACCCGCCAGTCCTGCCGTCATCAATGTCGCGCCCATGCAGAGCGCGCGCAGCCAGATCATCGACATGATGGGTTTGCCATTCGCAAGCAGCGGCCACAGCGCCGCGATTTCGCCTCTGCCCCCCAATTGCGGCAATTTCATAACGAAATTGCAACGGTCTGCCCTAATCATGCCTGGGGCACGCGCTTCGGCTTCCCCGAGTTTAGGAGGCGGCGAAACTGGTCAACGACAAAGGAAACAGCCGAGAACAAAAAGCGCAATCGACCACGATCATGCCCTGATCATCGGCCATCTCAATGCGTTCGCTGACGGGGAAGCGGCCAAGAACATCGCGAATATGCGCGATATTACAACGGCAACCCTTGCTGAGACCAGCCGGATCGGTGACGCGGATTTCCTCTTCCTCATGGAAAAGTCTCCACACGATATCCGTCAGCGGGAGCATTATATCGGTCAGCTCTGCGTCCTTGAGCGTCTGGGCCAGGGCCTGCACATGCTCCCACTCGGGATGGTCATGGCGGACATGCAGCCGTTCGCGGCCGACCTCTCCCTCGGGCAGATGCTGGAGCAGCATCCCGGCGGCAACACAGCCCTGTCCCGGATCATGCCGGGTCGCGATCTGGATGATGCTGGGGATCTGTTCGGACTGGAAGAAATAATGCTCCGCAGCCTGAGCCAGCGATTCGCCATCCAGCGGTACGATCCCCTGATAGCGCTCACCTGTGACCGCCTGATCGAAGGTGATGGCGAGATAGCCCTTGCCGAACAGTCCGAACAGCGTCGGATCGGGGCCGAGTTCTGCCAGGCGATCGGCGTCGAATTTGGCATAGCCGCGCAGTTCGCCATCCTTATAATCGGCGATCAGCAGGCCGACCACGCCATGCTCGGTCTGCGCCTGCATCGTCAACTGGCCACCCGCTTCCTTAAGCGTGGTGCCGAGCAGCGCCGCCAGCACCAGAGCCGAGGCAACCAGCCGTTCGATCGCGGGCGGATAGGCATGGGCCGCCAACACCTCGTCCAGTACGCCACCAAGCCGCACGACGCGGCCGCGCACATGGCGGGCGGGTATGGTGAAACCCAAAGCTTGGTCGGTCGGTGGAGTCACGCAATTCCCTATCATCCGTTCGGGATGAGATCATATATGCCTGTGCTAAAGCTTTCCAAGCGCCCAGAGCAGGACCGACTTCTGCGCATGAAGGCGGTTTTCCGCCTCGTCCCAGATCAGCGACTGCGGCCCGTCGATCACCGCCTCTAATACTTCCTCGCCACGGTGGGCGGGCAGGCAATGGAGAAATTTCGCGCCGGGTTTGGCGTGGGCCATCAAAGCCTCGGTCACCTGATAGGGCATCATCGCGGCCAGCTTCGCTTCGGCATGCGTCTGACCCATGGATATCCAGGTGTCGGTGACGATGACGTCCGCCCCCGCCGCGACCGCCACCGCGTCGCGCGAGACTGTGATCGTCGCGCCCTGCGCCGTCGCCTGTTCAGCGAAACGCGGGTCAGGTTCATAGCCTTCGGGTACGCCGATGCGAACGTCGAACTTCATCAGGCCCGCGGCTTCGATGATCGAGTGCAGGACATTGTTGCCGTCGCCCAGCCACGCCCACTGGCTACCCGGCAGCGCGACGCCATGTTCGACCACGGTCAAAAGGTCCGCGACGATCTGGCACGGGTGCGACAGGTCGGTCAGGCCGTTGATGACCGGGACGGTCGCATAGTGGGCCATCTCCTCGATCTTGGCATGATCGTCGGTGCGGATCATGATCGCGTCGACCATGCGGCTGAGCACGCGGGCGGTATCGGCGACGGTCTCGCCGCGTCCCAATTGGCTGGTCGCACCGTCCAGGATCAGCGACGTGCCGCCAAGCTGGCGGATCGCCATGTCGAAGCTGACGCGGGTACGGGTCGAATTCTTCTCGAAGATCATCGCGAGCGTATGGCCCGCAAGCGGCGCGTCGGCGTCCGTCCTTCCCTTGGGCCAGGATGCCCGCGCGGCCTTGCGGTCGATGGCGTCGGCGATCATCGCGGCGATCGCGTCGCCGCCGGCATCGGACAGGTTCAGGAAATGTCTGGTCACAATAAACTACCCCTCAACCCGTTCGGGCCGAGCCTGTCGAAGCCTCGCACTTCTTTCCAGCTTCGCAAAGAAAGTGCAGCCCTTCGACAAGCTCAGGGCGAACGGAGGTTTTTATGCCGCCTCAGCCGTTGCGAAACTCCGCGCGCCGGCGGACAGTTTTTCGATACATTCGGCGATGTGGCTATCGTCGATCACGAGTGGCGGCAGGATGCGCACGACATTCTGACCGGCCGATACGGTCAAAAGTCCGTGAACATCGCGCAAGTGCGCAACAAAGGATCGCGCGTCGGCGCTGTCCTTCAGCTTGACGCCCAGCATCAGGCCCATGCCGCGTACATCCTCGAACAGGCCGTCATGATTGGGGATCAGTTGCTCCAGCGCCGCACGCAGTCGCGCGCCCTTGGCCTTTACGCCGTCCAGGAAACCCTCGCCCAGCACCTCATCCAGCACGGCCTGGCCCGCCGCCATGGCGAGCGGGTTGCCGCCATAGGTGGAGCCATGGGTACCGAACACCATCCCCTTGGCGGCTTCTTCGGTCGCCAGGCACGCGCCGAGCGGGAAGCCCGCGCCGATGCCCTTGGCCACCGCCATGATGTCGGGGATGATGCCATATTGTTCATGCGCGAAGAAGGTGCCGGTGCGGGCATAGCCGCACTGAACCTCGTCCAGGATCAGCAGCAGGCCCTGCTCGTCGCATGCCTGACGCAGGCCGGTCAGGAATGCGTGCGTTGCCGGGGTCACGCCACCCTCGCCCTGCACCGGCTCCAGCAGGAAACCGGCGGTGTCGTCGTCGATCGCGGCCAGCGCCGCATCGAGATCGTTGAACGGCACCACCTGGAAACCGGGCAGCAGCGGCTCGAAGCCGTCGCGCATCTTGGGCTGGCTCGTCGCCGAGATGGTGCCGAGCGTCCGGCCATGAAAAGCATTGTCGAAGCTGATGATCTTGTGCCGGTGCGCCTGCCCGTTGGCATAATGATAGCGCCGCGCGGTCTTGATCGCGCATTCGACCGCTTCGGCACCCGAATTGGTGAAGAAGACGGTTTCGGCGAAGCTGTTGTCCACCAGCCGCTCCGCAAAGGCTTCACCCTGCGGCGACCCGTAAAGGTTCGACACATGCATCAGCATCGCCGCCTGATCCGCGATCGCCTTGACCAATTTGGGGTGGCCATGGCCGAGCAGGTTGACCGCGATGCCGCTGGCGAAATCGAGATAGCGTTCGCCGCGCTCGCCGATCAGGTAGCATCCCTCGCCGCGCACCGGGCGCACGTCGCACCGGGGGTAAACGGGCATGAGCGGCGTGATCGACATCGTGGCTTCCCTTCCTGAAGAACTGCGTGTGCGCCAAAACGCAAAAAGGCGACCCCCGCCGGGCCGCCCTTTGCGAGGATCGCCTATACAGGGTGCGGGCGATTTGCGTCAACCCGCGCCTGTTCCGATCAACGCTGGCCGATCTGGGTCCAGGCGTCGGCGATCTCGGCGATCATGGCGCGGGCCTGGTCGATATCATCGGCGGAGCGGTTGCGCACGGCCTGAAGCAGCAGGCGGCGCGATTCGCGGTAGATCTGCGCCAGGCCCAGCGCAACGTCGCCGCCCTTGTCATGGTCCAGACTGGATTCGAGCGCGAACAGGATCGACATGGCGCGCGCCTGCTTGTCGGATACCTTCACCCGATCACCGGTGCGTTCCGCCAGCGCCGCCGTTTCCAGCGCGATCAGCAGTTCGTCGAACAGGATCTTGACCAGCGCGTGGGGGCTGGCGCCGTCGATCCGGCTGCCCGAATGCACCGCCGCATAACGCCGCATCGCCGTTCCACCCGCATAACCCTGATTATAGAACATCGTCATTCCCCGCTTTTCTATCAATTATCTTCGTTGTTCCAGATGGCGATCTGCTGCTCCAGATAGCTCTGGGTCGCCTTGAGCGCGGTCAGCCGCGTCTCCATCTTGCTGTATGTCGATGTGAGGCGCGCCTCATAATCGGTCATCTGCGTGTCGAGCTTTTCAAGCTGCTCGGTCAACGTCTTGCCAAGCGCGGCATATTTGGCCTGCGCGGTGGCGAGCGCGCCGTCCTTCGCCTTGATCGAGTCGCGGACAGTATCCATCAGCCCCGCAAGGCCGGGATTGGTGGTCGACTTGACGACCGGGTTGAGCAGCTGCGTCACCGCCGAAGGATCGGCCGTGATGGCGGCGTCCAGCCGGTCGGTATCGAGCGACAGCGTGCCGTCGCGATTGGTCGCTACGCCCAAATCCACGAGATTCTTGTAGTTGCCCGTGGTGGCGAGCGCGGCCGAGGTCATCTGCGACAATTGGCGCTTCATGTCGCGGGCCGCCGCTTCGCCATTCAGCACGCCCGCGCTCGACGAATCGACGCCGGTCGCGGTCGCCGTGTTCAGCGCCTTCATCATCGTGTTGTAGGCGTCGACGAATTCGACCATCAGTTCGCGCATCGACGTTGTCGGCTGCGTGGTGGCGAGCGTGACGCTGGTACCGAGCGCCGCGCGGTTGAGTTCGAGGCGCAGGTTAGGGATCGCATTGTCGATCGTGTTGATGGCGTAGCGCTGTTCCACGCCGTCGATCATGATCACGGCATCCTTCGCCGCGCTGCCCAGGCTCGCGCCGCCCGTCGTGCCGTTCCAGGTAAACGCGTCCAGCGTGGCCGGGCCGGATGCCTTGGTAAGGGTGAAGGCGTTGGCGGCACCCATCGCGCCCTTCATGACCAGGCGCGTGCCCTGCGTATCGGTAACGACACTGGCGGTGACGCCCGTACCCTCCGCATTGATGGCCGCTGCTAGATCGGCATAGCTGTTCTTGGCGGCGGTCAGGGTGATGGTCTTGGGCTGACCGTTGACGGTCAGGGTGAAACTGCCTTCGCCCAGATCGGTAGCGGCAGTGTCAGTTAAAACCGGTGCAGACGCGATTGTCTGCGCGGCTGCCAGCGAACGCACTTCCAGTTGCACGGGCAGCTTGGGTATGCCGCCTGGCAGAAGGCTGATATTGGCGATGGTCGGGTCGCTGGAGGCTGGCGTGCCCGCATAGCCCGAACTGGTGAGCAGGCTGGTCAGGGCGTCGGCGAAGGTGTCGAGCGAACCGGCAGCGGAGGCGAGCGCGGAGATACGCGCGGCATTGACCGACACGCGGCCGTTGATCACGCTTTCCTTGGGATCACGCACGGCTCCCACCAGGCTCTGCACCAGGGCGGCTGTGTCGATGCCCGAGCCGATGCCGAGCGCGGTCGAAATGCTGCTGCTGACAGATACCATGCGCCGTCCTTTCAAGGAGATAGAACGGCCCTAGCGCGAAGATATTTAGGAATGATTTTCGAGACGGCCACAAGGCCGCAACGCTGCGATCAGAGACGCGCGGCCAGCACCTGATCGACCGTGCCGGGGCGCACATGAGCTTGTGCCGCATGGGCGAAGGAAGCCTGTTCGACGATCCGCTGGGCAAGGCGCGCGGCCTGTTCCATCTGCTCCTTGCTGGCAGGCGGCATCGGCACCACGATGATCGGCATGGGCAGCATCGACTGGATGGCGGCTTCGGCACCGTCGATCGGGTTAGCGGCCAGCAGTTCGGACGAGCGCAATTCGGCCATGATGCCCGCAATCCGTTCATGCACGCTGGCATATTCGGCCGCGCTGGCGAGTTGGCCATTATCGGTGAGGTCGGCGGTCGGCGGCGCGCTGATGCGGCGCGGGGGCGTATCGACCTGCGCGCGTTGCGGCGCGACCGGCTGGACGGGTGCTATCGCGACGGCACGAGTCACTGTCCGGTCCACCGGCATTATCTCGTTGCGTGAAGGATAGTCGTTCATGACACACCAATCTAATGCGTCCCCATGAAGCAATTACGGACGAATGCGGATAAACTTTAATTCACCATCGAAGTTTTTTGGCGATGGTCAGGCGCACCGCCAGCAGCATGGGCAGCAGCGCCGGGCCGGGGTAGGTAAAGCGCGACCAACAACAGCGTTGCGAGGCGCAGCACGCGCCACGGATCGTCAGACTTTGCGGCCATCGGCATCGAACCGCAGGTCGTCGGGCAGGTTGATGAAAGGACGGTCCATTTCGCCCGCCATCTTATGTTCGACGCGGAACACGAAGGCCAGGATGGTCGCGACCGCCATATAAAGACCTTCGTTGACCACCTGCCCCGCGCGTGACGTGAAATAGACGGCGCGGGCGAGTTCGGGATATTGCAGGACGGGCACGCCATTCTGGTCGCCCATCTCGCGAATGGCGGCGGCGATCGCGTCGCAACCGCGCGCGACGACGATCGGCGCCATATCCTGCCCCGGCTTGTAGCGCAGCGCGACCGCGAAATGGGTGGGGTTGGTCAGGATGACGCTGGCCTCCGCCACCGCCTTGCGAGTTGATCCGCTCAGCACCTCATATTGCTTGCGGCGGATCTGGCCCTTCATCTCGGGCGAGCCGTCGCTTTCCTTATTCTCGTCCTTGATTTCCTGCTTGGTCATGGCGAGCCGCTTGCCGCGCTGGAACATCTGCGCGGGCACGTCGATGCCCGCGACCAGGAACAGCGCGCCAGCCATGATCAGGCAGACCAGCATGAACATGCTGCCCAGTTCAGACAGGGCTGGCGACAGGCCCGCCTTGCCCAGGCCGACGATCGCGGTCATTCGGTCCCAGATCACCCACACGCCGACCGCGCCGATCAGGCCGACCTTGGCGATCGATTTGACCAGTTCGGTCAGCCCCTGCGCGCCGAACATGCGCTTGAGACCTGAGGCGGGGTTGAGCTTCGATGCCTTGGGCATGAACGCCTTGGACCGGAAACCGAGCGACCCAAGGATCGCAGGCGCGGCGATGGCGGCGAGCAGCGTGGCGAGCAGGATACCGCCCACGGGGATGGCGATGCTGGTCAGCAGGCCAACGCCGCGGGTGGCGGGCGCGAAATCGGTGATATCCTCGCGCCGGAAGCGCAGCGCTTCGGTCAGCATGTCGGACAAGGCGTCGATCAGCGAGGGACCGGTGATCGCGATCCAGGCAATGCCCGCCATCACCACCATCGCCGTGCCCAGTTCGCGCGACTGGAGGATGTCGCCGTCCCTGGCGGCGTCCTGCAATTTCTTGGCTGTCGGTTTCTCGGTTTTTTCGCCGCCACCGTTCGGCGCGCCCGCCATGTCAGCGGCCCTCCGAAATGAGCTGCGCCTTTTCCAGGCCGCTCTTGAGCGAGGCGATGACGCCTTCGCCCATGACCGGCGCGGCGACCGCAAGCAGGATGAGGCCCGCCATCATCGCGACCGGCATGCCGACCGCGAACAGGTTGAGCGCGGGCGCGGTGCGCGCCAGCATGCCCATGACGATCTGCACCAGCACCAGCGCGAACGCCACCGGCAGCGCGATGGTGACGCCAGCCCCCAGCAGCGATCCGCCGAACTGGACGAGACCCCAGGCCGCGTCGTTGCTCAGCATCGGGCCGCCCGGCGGCAGCGCCTGATAGCTTTGCACGACGAAGCTGATCAGCATCAGATGCCCGTCCATGCCGAGCAGCAGGAAGGTGGAGAGGATCGAGAGGAAGGTGCCGACCGCCTGGGTCGACTGGCCCGACTGCGGATCGACCATGGCGGCAAAGCCCAGCCCCATCGCATTGCCGATCGTCTCGCCCGCGACGAAGGCGGCAGCGTAACCGATCTGGACCGCGAACCCCATGGCAAGGCCGGCGAGCACTTCGCCCGCGATCAGCATGATCCCCTCGATGCTGGCGACGCCATCCTGCGGCAGGGTGATGGTGACGCTGTTGAGCGCGGCGAGGC
>CAZLSU010000096.1:0-10934 GCA_964562225.1 uncultured Sphingobium sp. | reverse complement strand
ACCTCATCCCAGCAGCGCACTCAACTGCCTAGGTGCGCAGAAATTCGCGCTTACCGATGATCCCCAGGATCATCGGGCCGTCGGCGTTCCACACGGATGCGTGCTCGACATTCCATCCCGCACGACCCCCGCTCAGATGATCGAGCGCTGGAAACGATCGTCCGGCGCGACCCATGTCAGCGATCCGTTGACGTCAATCCTCGGTTTCAAACGCGACGCTGCCCTGATCGAACAGGGCTGCGATCAACGCCATCGCGTCGGGGGCGTCGGCCAGAACCGGATCGACCGTCAGAACATCCTGCGCGCACAATAGTTCGGCCAGCGTCCGGGTCGCACCGGCGCAGGCGAAGCTGCGACCATCGACGAACAGCAGCGCATCGCCGACACCCTGTCGGATGAAAGCGAAACGACTGGCCGGATTACGGATCAGCGGGATGGCGTGGGCGACGAGTGCGCAGACATGCTCGACCGCGATCGGTTCTTCGGGCCGATAGTCGATATCGCTCTGTTTGGGCGTGCTGCTGAAGGTGCCGAACCAGCGCGCGAAGGCGGCCCGATCGTTCAGCGCGTCGCTGATCATGGCGTGCAGCCGGTCCAGCGCCGCCGGGGTGATTTCGCCGGGATTGGCCTGAAGCGGTAGGTCGGGATCGGCATAACGATCGTCATCGAGCAGGGTATCGACCAGATGGTCGCTCCATCCCTCGATCAGCTCGCTGCGGGCGGGCGCGCGGAAACCGATGGAATAGGTCATGCAGTCGCCCCCCACCGCGGTGCCATCATGCGCGAAGCCGGGCGGGACATAGAGAATGTCGCCAGGCTCCAGCAGCCATTCGTCGGTCGCGTCGAAACCCGGCAGCAGGCGCAGATCGTCATGCGGCAGCAGCGGCGTATGGGCGTCGCAGCGCGGGCCGACCCGCCAGCGCCGCACACCCAGCCCCTGAACCAGAAACACGTCATAATTGTCGAAATGCGGGCCAACGCCGCCGCCATCGGTCGCATAGCTGACCATCACATCGTCGATCCGCCAGTTTGGGATGAAACGGAACGGCGCGATCAGCGCCGCCACGTCCGGCACATGGGTGTCGACCGCCTGGACCAGCAGCGTGGCCGGCTTGCGGCCGACCTTGCCGAAGCGCCGCTCGGGGATCGGGCCATGCTCGACAGCCCAGCTATCGCCGGTGCGCAATATCAGGCGCGATTCGACCCCCGGCTCGCACGCCAGGCCCGCCAGTTCGTCGGGTTCCAGCGGGTTGTGCCACTGGTCCCAGGGGTTGCGGATCAGGCAGGGTGTCTTCTGCCAATGGTCCCGCAGAAAGGCGGCGCTGTCGAAATGGGCAAGGAGCATGGCTGCCCCCTTAGCCGTAATGGGCGTCAGTCCGCCAGCTTTCCAAAGGGCAATAATTTGCGCGCAATGATGGCCGCGGCTTTGCCGTCTTTGGCGCGCAACGCGGGCAGGATCGCGATGGCGCTGCGTTTGGCATAGGCGTCGAGCGGCGTGGGGGTGGCGGCGGATGCGGCGGTTTCGGCCCATGCACGCGCCTTGATCACCTCGTCTGGATCATGGCGGATCAGCATCATCGCGGCCAGGCCGGGGATGAAGGCGCGTTCGCTGTCGAGCGCGACGGCACGGCCCAGCGCGGCCAGCCCCACCTGCGCCTTCGCGCCGAGCGCCGTGCGGGCCATGAAACCGCCCAGTTGATCGATGGCGTCCAGATGCCAGCCCGCGACCACCAGTTGCGCCTCCGCGTCACGGGGCGCGCGCGCGGCCAGCGCCTCGAATGTCTTGAGCGAAGCGCGCGCATCGGTGCGGCTGTGCGTCAGCTTGGCGCGGTAGCCGATGGCGATGGCGCGCTGGAGCGTCGCCTCCTGGTCGCCCGGACGGGAAACAAGGGCGCGGTCCGATGCGGTGATGGCCTGGCCGACCAGGATGATCGCGCTGGCCTTGTCCCTGGTCTGGAAAGCGGCGGTCGCCAGCATCGTCCGGGGTGTTTCGGCGGCGGTCGCGGGCACCGCCATGGCCAGAACATAAGCGATGATCGGATAACGAAGGGGCATGATATGTCCTGGCATGGGCGACGGGCGACGACCACCCTATCGGCTATAATGAAGCAAAGCGCGCCCTTGTTGCAACGTGCAGGATTTGCGCTGTTTTTCAACCGCCTGTCGCATTCACAAAAATATCATGTTGCGCCGCACAAAAAAATCTGGTCGTTTGTGAATGTCACCCGAACAAGCCCTTAAGCCTTCGGTAACCACGTTGGGCGCATGTTCGGTTTGTCGACTTCAAGTCGGAGGGCAAGAGCATGGGCATCAGTGCAAAACCAGCGGACGGGGCGGTCACCTTGGCAGAGTTACGCGAATTCGCCAGTTTCCCCGCTGCCACGCAGCGTTATATCCGCCGATCGCTGGACATCGGGCTGCATCGCCGCGACGCGATGAAGCTATGGTCGCGCGACATGGTCGAAGAAGCCAGCATCCGGGCGCAGGCGCGGATCTACGGTCGCCTCGATGAAATCAAATCGCGCGTCCCCGACGATAGCGGCCTCGATCAGGTGGAGCCGTTCATGGTGCCACTGGTGACAGTGTCCGCCTTTGATCTGGGGCAGGACCGGCTCGGCAGCTTTTCGGCCTATCGTTTCCTGTACGAACGCCTGATCGGCGCGGGCGCACGGCCCTGGTTGCCAGGCGCTTTCTGCGCGGCCGCCAGCCTGCCGCACCTCCACCCCGACAAGCGCCGCCTGCTGCTGCAATCGATCAGCGAAGCGGCGGCGACGGCAGCGGGCTGGTCCAACCGCGAACCGACCTTCTACCCCGAATGGGTGGACAAGGTGGACATGAGCAAGGCCAACTGACGCAAGGTCAATTTACTTGGCTTGCCGTTGCCGGGGGGCAGCGGCGCTCCTCGCTCTCAACAGCATTTCCCGCCATTCTTGCCGCCATATCGCGCTTCCTGACGGTCGCGGAAGAAGGCGATCCGGTCCATCATCGGCGCGTTCGGGTGGTGCTCCGCCATATGTCGCGCATAGGCGTCATAGTCGGGCAGGCCGACCATCAGCCGCGCGGTCCGGCGCATTGTCGTCAGGAAAGTGCTCATTCCCCCAGGACCAGTTTTGGCGGGACCAGTTGGGCCGGAATTTCACGCGCGGTCGGTGCGGCGACGCGACGCGCGGCCAGGCAGGTGCGGATGGTGAAGAACAGCACCGCCAGCACGACCGCCATGAACAGCGCGACAAGACCCGCATCGACCCAATCGTTGAAGATGATCCGGTTCATCTCCGCCATCGACTTGGCAGGAGCCAGCACATTGCCCTCCGC
The DNA here is from genome assembly GCA_964562225.1 of uncultured Sphingobium sp. GTDB lineage: Bacteria > Pseudomonadota > Alphaproteobacteria > Sphingomonadales > Sphingomonadaceae > Sphingobium. The sequence goes on along the minus strand of CAZLSU010000096.1, from coordinate 7,619 downwards.
CGCCGCCGCGCCGAATTTGCGCGCATGGGCAACGAAGCCGACCTTGGGATCGGTCGACAGCAGTTTGAGGAAACCGGCCGACAGGGTGCAGATCAGCAGCCAGGCGGCCGGTGCCATCGTCACCCAGGCATAGCGATCCTGCTTCATGCGGAACAGCACGGCGGTCGCCAGCATCAGCGCGACAGCGGCAAGCATCTGGTTGGAAATGCCGAACACCGGCCACAACGTATTCACGCCCCCCAGCGGATCGGTGACGCCCTGATAGAGGAAAAAGCCCCAGGCCGCGACGCACAGCGCGGTCGCGACGATGCCCGGCACATGGCTCGTACTGCTCTTGAAGGACGGCACGGCCAGCGCGATCAGATCCTGCAACATGAAACGTCCGGCGCGGGTGCCCGCGTCCACGGCGGTCAGGATGAACAGCGCCTCGAACAGGATCGCGAAATGATACCAAAAGGCTTTCATCGCCGGGCCGCCGACGACATGGCTGAATATCTCCGCCATCGCCACCGCCAGCGTCGGCGCGCCACCCGCGCGCGATATGATGCTATGTTCGCCGACATCCCTGGCCGTCTGGGTGATGAGGTCGGCGCTGATCGGAAAGCCCATGGCGGTGACGGCGGCGGACGCGCTGGCGGCGTCGGTGCCGATCAGCGCGGCGGGGCTGTTCATCGTGAAATAGATGCCGGGGTCCAGGATCGACGCGCCGACCAGCGCCATGATCGCCACGAACGCCTCCATCAGCATCGCGCCATAGCCGATGGCGGGCGCATGGGCTTCGCTGGCGATCAGCTTGGGCGTGGTGCCGCTGGCGATCAGCGCGTGGAAACCGGACACCGCGCCGCAGGCGATGGTGATGAACAGGAAGGGGAACAGCCCGCCCGACCAGACCGGCCCGCCGCCATCGACGAATTGGGTCAGCGCGGGCATGCGCAGCGGCGGGGCCATGATGACGATGCCGATGGCGAGCGCCGCGATCGCCCCGATCTTGAGGAAAGTCGACAGATAATCGCGCGGCGCGAGCAGCAGCCAGACCGGCAGGACAGACGCGACCGCGCCATAGCCGATCAATATCCAGCACAAGGCCAGCGGCGTGAAGGTGAAGATCGGTCCCCAGACGGGCGAAGCCGCAACCGCCTGTCCATAGACGATTGCCGCCAGCAGCCCGACCAGTCCCAACAGCGACACTTCGCCGATCCGCCCCGGCCGTATCCAGCGTGTATAGGCACCCATGACCATCGCCAGCGGCACCGTGGCGGCGACCGTGAACATGCCCCACGGGCTTTCGGCCAGCGCCTTGACAACGATGAGCGCCAAGACGGCCAGGATGATGACCATGATCATGAAGGCACCGAACAGCGCGATCGTGCCCGCGACCTGCCCCATTTCCATGCGGATGAGTTCGCCCAGCGACTTGCCGTCGCGGCGCATGGAAATGAACAGGATCATGAAATCCTGCACCGCACCCGCCAGCACGACGCCCACGATGATCCACAGCGTGCCCGGCAGATAACCCATCTGCGCCGCCAGCACCGGCCCTACCAGCGGCCCCGCGCCCGCGATCGCCGCGAAATGATGGCCGAACAACACGCTGCGTTCGGTCGGCACATAATCCAGCCCGTCGCCGCGCCGCACCGCCGGGGTGGGCCGGGACGGGTCGAGCCGCATCACCTTGCGCGCGATGAACCGCGCATAATAACGATAGGCGACCAGGAAGACAATGACCGCCGCGACGACGATCCACAGCGCATTGACCGCCTCGCCCCGCGACACCGCCACCACCGACAGCGCGGCCGCGCCCAATAGGGCGATCAATATCCAGGGCAGGTGGCGGACCATGACTTACTCGCGCGGTCGAGAGGGACGGAGCCGTCACCCTAGACCCAAATGCCCGCTATTCAAGCCACGCATAAGAAAAGGGGTCCGGCCTCCCGGCCGGCCCCCCTGTTGCCATAAAGGCAAAGGCCGTCAGCGATATCGCGTACCGCTGATCGCATTTTGTCGTGCATCGAAGCTGCTGTCGTCACCATCGCCTTTACCGAACAGCGCCTGCTGTTCGCGTTCGGTGCGCCAGGCATGCTGCGCCTGATCGGCGGTCTTTTCCAGCGTCACCTTCTGCGCATCGACCGATTTGATCCAACTGCTGGGGATGCTGTGATGCACACCGCCCGCATCAGTGTCGCTCTTGGTCAGGATGATGCGGTCGCCGCGCAGCTTGTCGACCTTGCCGACATGTTCGCCGTCGCTGCCCACGACATCCATATGTTCGCGGACCTGCTGCAACGCCTGGCGCTGTTCGCCGCGGCGGGTGCGCCAGCCGGTGAATTCCTGATGGAAACGGTCGCGGTTCTCGCGCTGATAATCCGCATAGTCGCGGTCCAGTTCGTTGATCCGGTCCTGCCGCCAGCTATGATAATTGCTGTCATGGTGACCGGCGCGGTCACGCGCGCCATAGTCGGGCGCGACGTCATAGCCCAGGCTGCCATAGCCGGAATAGGGCGCATAGCCGGTCCCCCGGCTGCGATCGCCATAGGCGCGACGGGGTTCATCGCGATGATCATCCCGGCGCTCATCATATTCGCGCCGACGTTCGGCATCCTCGTCGCCGAACCAGCTACGCACCTCGTCGCCGGCGCGGTCGAAAAAGCCGCGATCATCGTCATGGCCGACAGATTCGCGGCGCGGGTCGCGCGTGCCATGGGATGCGGGGGGACCATAATTATAGCCGCGATCGTCCTGATCGCGATAGGCCGCGCCGCGATAACGGTTGGCGCGGTCCTGCGCGCCATAACGGTCCCGGTCGCCATATGTATCACCGCCATAGCGGCGGCCGCCTTGATAGCCCATGATCGTCTCCTTTGCATGCTCTTGTCGGGCGGCGCTGTCCTGCGCGCCGTCCCCTTTCAATGATGGGCGCGGCCGCCTGTTCCCGGCGTTACGCATGGGTAATGTCCGGCCGGGCCACCGTCCTGTCGCTCCCTTGATTTCGATCAGCAGGCAAAGGCGGCATCGCGCAAAAGACCATTGCAAGGTCACACATGCTCACTTATAGCGCGCACTCCCCTGGGGGCCTTAGCTCAGCTGGGAGAGCGCGTCGTTCGCAATGACGAGGTCAGCGGTTCGATCCCGCTAGGCTCCACCAGGGACTTTACCGCAGCCCCATGCTGCGCCTACACAGCCAGCATGACGCAACCCGCCCCCGACGCGCGCCTCGCCGCCACGGTCATCCTGTGGCGGGACCGGGCCGACGCAGCGGCCGAGTTGCTGATGGTCGAACGTGCCAGTTCTATGGTGTTTGCCGGCGGCGCGCTGGTGTTTCCGGGCGGCGCGGTCGATGCGGCGGATGAAGCGCTGGCGGCGACCATGGCGATCGACCTGCCGCTGGAAGAGACCAGCGCCAGGATCGCGGCGATTCGCGAAACGCTGGAGGAAAGCGGTCTGGGGCTGGGCTTTCCCGAAGCGTTCCCCGCCCGCGATCTGGCCGCCATGCGGGCGGCATTGCATGGCGGCGCGGCGCTTGGCGATCTGCTGGCCGGGCATGGACTGACCCTCGACCTTGATGGGCTTATTCCTTTCGCCCGCTGGCATCCCGGCGCGATCGAACGGGCGCGCCGGGTCTATGACACGCGCTTCTACCTCGCCCGTGCGCCCGAAGGGCAGGTCGCCACCGCCGACACGAACGAGACGGTGCATCTGTTCTGGCGCGAAGCCGCCGCCACGATCGCCGCCTGCGACGCCGGGGAAGGGCGGATCATCTTTCCGACCCGGCGCAATCTGGAGCGGCTGGGGCAGTTCGACCGGTTCGACGCGGCGGTGGCCCATGCCGCCGCCATCCCGGTGGAAAAGGTGACACCCTGGCTGGAGGATCGGGCAGGGGTGCGGCACCTGTGCATCCCTAAACATCTGGGTTATCCGGTCACATCGGAACCGCTGGCGGGGATCGACCGTAATTAGCGCAGATGCGCCGCCTTCATCATTTGCTCCGAACCATCGTCACGCTCGTCTGTGTCGGCCTGTTGCTGCTGGGCGGCTATGCGCTGTTGCGCCAGCGACCGCAGGACATGCCCTGGACCGACCTTGATCTGTCGCAGCCGGTCGGCCTGTTCACCGGCCGCAAGCTGGCGGCGCTGACGGGGGACGCGGCGCAATGCCGGGCGCTGCTCGACCGCGCGGGTATCGCCTACACCGCGATGCAGCCCGGCGGGGATGGGAAGTGCGCCTATGGCGATGCGGTGCGGCTCAAAGGAGGGAAGGACGCAATCCTGCTGGTCCCTGGCTCGGTCGCGCCATCCTGCCCGGTCGCCGCCGCGCTGCGGCTATGGGAATGGCATGTGGTCCAGCCCGCCGCGCAGCGTCTGCTGGGCCAGCCCGTCCGCGCGATCCGCCATTATGGCAGCTATAGCTGTCGCCGCATGTACGGGCGCAGCGCGGGCGATTTCAGCGAACATGCGACCGCCGACGCGATCGACGTGGCGGGCTTCACGCTCGCCGATGGCCGTCGCATCAGCCTAATCGGCGACTGGCAGGTCGGAGGCAAGGACGCGGCCTTTCTTCGCGAAGTCCGCGATGGCGCGTGCGGCCTGTTTTCGACGGTCCTGTCGCCCGACTATAATGCGGCGCACCGCGATCATCTCCACCTCGACCAGGCGGAACGCGGCGCGACGGGATGGCGGGCGTGCCGATAATTGTTATGATGGGCGGGCCTTGAAAGGAGACCGCCATGTCGCTCGCCAGCCAGACGCCGATAAGCTTCATCATCACCGCCAACCGCCCGGTCGCGGAACATTATTATGGCACGGTGCTGGGCCTGCCATTCCTGTTCGACGATGGCTTTGCGGCGGTGTTCGACCTTGCGGGCGTCGCGCTGCGGATTACCGAAGTGCCGGGCCATGTGCCATCGGCGCATCCCGTGCTCGGCTGGCGCGTGGCAGACATCGTCGCGACCGTCACGGCGCTGAAGGAAAAAGGCGTCGTCTTCGCCTTCTATGACGGCATGGGGCAGGACGAGCTGGGCATATGGACGGCACCGGGGGGCGTCGCGAAAGTGGCCTTTTTCGCCGATCCGGACGGCAATATGCTAAGCCTTACCCAGACTTAGTCACCCGGCCTCTTGCCTCCCCCGCGTCATGCGCGCATGGAACCGCGCATGACAGCGCCCGTCCTTAGCCGTCCGCCTGCCGCCGCATCGCGTCCGCTCGCGCTTTCCCGCTGGTTGCTTTTCGTGGCGGCGCTGGTCTTTGCCATGGTGGTGGTCGGCGGCATCACGCGGCTGACCGAATCGGGCCTGTCGATCACCCAGTGGAAGCCGATCAGCGGGGCGATCCCGCCGCTCACCCATGATCAGTGGATGGACGCATTCCGCCGCTACCAACAGATCCCCGAATATCGGGAGATCAACCGGGGCATGACGCTGGGGCAGTTTCAGTTCATCTTTTTCTGGGAATGGCTGCACCGGCTGCTCGGCCGCGTGATCGGGCTTGCCTTCGCCCTGCCGCTCGCTTGGTTTGCGTGGAAGCGGGCGATTCCGCCGGGCTATGGGCCGCGCCTCTTTGCGCTGCTGGCGCTGGGCGGCTTGCAGGGGGCGATCGGCTGGTGGATGGTCAAGTCCGGCCTGTCGGTGCGCACCGACGTCAGCCATTATCGCCTGGCCGTTCATCTGCTCACGGCGCTGTTCATCATGGCGGGGCTGGTCTGGACCGCGCTGGACCTGGACGCCTTCGCCCGCACCCGCGCCCGGCCCGCGCGGCTGACCCGCCTTGCACTGGCGGCGCTGGTCATATTGTTCGTCCAATTGCTGTTTGGCGCGTTCGTCGCGGGTCTGAACGCGGGCTATGTGTCAAACACATGGCCGCTGATGAACGATCATCTGGTGCCGCAGGGGATAAGCTGGCTCGGTTCGCTATGGGCGACCGTTTCCAGCGATCCCTATCTCGTGCATTTCATCCATCGCTGGTGGGCCTGGGTTGCGCTGGTCATGCTAGTGCTGCTCGCCCGCAAAGCCAAGGCGCAGGGCGCGCGCGGCGCGTCGATCGTGATCAACGCGGCGCTCGGCACGCAAGTGATCCTGGGCATCGCCACGGTGCTGAGCGGCATCGCCCTGCCGCTGGCGATCGCACATCAGGCGGTCGGCGCGCTGCTGGTCGCCGCTGCGACATGGGGCGCGCACAGGGTGGGCCGCCAACCGGCATGAGGTTCGCGCCGGTCGTCCTGCTGGCCGCGCTGGCCAGCCCGGCACAGGCGGAGACGGTGGCGATCGGCTTTGCGCCGCCGGTCGGGACGGCGCTGCGTTATCATATCGAGCAGCGCCGCCCGGCGGGCGCGGCGACCGGCATCTTCACCGCGACCCGCGATCTGCGCTTCGAGCGGGCGACCGACGGCTATACGCTTCACCTGACCCTGCGCGCGATCGACTGCGACGTCACGGGCGACGTCGCCGATCAGTATCGCACCGCGCTGTCGCCGCTGATCGGCGTCGAACATCGTTTCCATGTCGATGCAGGTGGCCGGATCACCCGACTCGATAATATCGACGCGGTTTGGTCGGCGGTCGAAAAGGGGCTGCGCGGCATGGCCGCGGGCGCGGCGGAAGGATCGGCCCGCCGCCGCACGGCGGACAATGTGCTGACCCTGCTCATGGGACAGCCGCCAGAGGGCAAATTCGCGGTGCTGGCCGGGGAAATCCGCCCGCTGCTGCTGTTCGCGGGTAGCGCGTTCGACACCGGCGTGCCGCGCGGGCTGGAAACCAGCGCGGGTTCGCCGCTCGGTCGTCCGGTCGCGGTGCGCGGCACGCTGGCGGTGACGCAGCGGGCGGGCGATCAGGCGACGCTGACCGAAACTCTGGCGGGGGAGGGCGTGACGGTGGACATCAGCTACCGCCTGTCGCTGCGTAGCGGGCTGGTCCAGCGACAGGAGCGCAGGCTGCGCGTGGGGGCACGCAACCTCACCGAAATCCGCACCCTTGAACCCATCAAACCCTGACGGGTATTATTTTACCCGTCAGCAAAGCGGCGCTTTCCCTTGACTCCCTGGGTGCTTCGCGTCATTAGCGCGCCTCTTCCGGGCGGCACATTCGCTCCGGGAAAGATATCATATGGAGCATAAGCACCATGAAGGCGCTGATGAAAACGACAAAGTCGGCTACGCCGGCGACTGTCGAAAAAAATTGGGTGCTGATCGACGCTGAAGGGCTTGTGGTCGGTCGCCTGGCATCGACCGTTGCGAATATCCTTCGCGGCAAGCACAAGGTCAGCTTTACCCCCCACGTCGATTGCGGTGACAATGTCATCATCATCAACGCGGGCAAGGTGAAGTTCACCGGCAAGAAACTGACCGACAAAATCTATTACAAGCATACCGGCTATGCCGGCGGCATCAAGGAAACCACGCCCGCCAAGATTTTGGACGGCCGTTTCCCTGAGCGCGTGCTTGAAAAGGCGATCGAGCGCATGATCCCGCGCGGCCCGCTGGGTCGCCAGCAGATGCGCAACCTGCGCGTCTTCGCTGGTGCCGAGCATCCGCATGAAGCCCAAAGCCCCCAGGTGATCGACTTCGCGTCGCGCAACCGTAAGAACAAGGTGGGTGCATAATGTCCGATAACCGCCAGTCCCTGTCCGACCTCG